>JBBDRR010000148.1:0-29522 GCA_040905395.1 Gemmatimonadota bacterium | reverse complement strand
CCCGAAGACCCGTTCGGGGAAGATCATGCGCCGCCTCCTCAAAGACATCGCCGAAGGCCGCGCCGTCGGTGACACCACCACCCTCGCCGACCCCGCCGTCGTCGAGAAGCTGAAGTCGGAATACGAGGGGAAGGAATGACGGAGCTATCGGCTATCAGCTATCAGCTATCGGCTACGGCGCGGCGCGACCGATCCGCACCTGCCGTGCGCTGGACGAAGTGGACATCCCTCGCGGCGGTCCGGATGACGACGAATGGAAGCCGATAGCCGATAGCTGATAGCCGATAGCTCCCTCCCCCATGCGCCTCGGTCACATCGTTTACAGCAACTGCTTCCCGGTGCACGGGCGGCTGCTCGACCGCCCTCGTGCCGGCGATCCCGTGCTGGTGGCCGGGACGCCGTCTCTCCTGAACGGCCTGCTCCGACGGGGGGAGATCGACGTGGCGCCGTCGTCCAGCATCGAGTACGCCCTGAACGCGGATCGGTATCGGATCCTGCCGGACCTCGTCATCGGGTCGCGTGGGCCGGTGCGGAGCATCATTTTCGTCGCCGACCGGGATCCCGCCCACCTGGAGGGCACCGTCGTCGCCATCCCGACCGCCTCGGCCACTTCCGTCGTCCTCCTGAAGATTCTGCTCGCTACCCGCTGGAGATCGAGTGTCACCTTTCGCTGGTTCGATCAGGCCGCAGAGGACCCCTTCGCGTCGGGCGCCTCGGCGGCCCTCTTCATCGGCGACGTCGCGCTGCGTCCGGATCTCCACAACGACCGGCCCGTTCGGCTGGACCTCGGGCGGGAATGGTGGGAGGAGACGGGGCTGCCCTTCGCCTTCGCCATCTGGCAGGCCGGGTCGGGCTCGGTCGACGCGCTCCGATCCCTGCATGCGACGCTGCTGGAAGCGCGGGAGCTCGGCGAGTCGGATCGAGCGCGGCTCGCGGCTCGCTACTCCGCCCACTTCGGAATGCCCGCCGACGAGCTGGAGCGCTACTGGGCGGATCTGAAATATCGGCTCGACCCGGAAATGATCGCGGGGCTGCGCAGGTTCTACGAGCTGGCCGCCGAGATCGGCGAGCTGGAGGGGGTGCCGGAGCTGCGGTGGATCACCTAGATCAGCGAGATTGCGCCTCGACCGGTGGGCGCGGCGTCTTACCCGGCGTTCCGGCTAGAACACGCTGACGTTGAGATAGCGCCGCGGGTCGGCCCGGATGTCCGCGACGAGCTCGCGCAGAGACGTGGCGGCTGCGTTCATGTTGTCGTACAGCGCGTCGTCCGTGGTCAGCTTGCCCAGCGTTCCCTCGCCGCGCTCCACTCTGCCGAGAACGGTCTGCAACGAAGCGCTGGCCGCGCCTAGCTGAACCGTCGTCTCGTCCATTCGCGCGGTGAGCGCCTCCACGTTGGCGACCGCCTGTTCGAGCTCGGGTCCCGCGGTCGCTCGCTCGACGCCCTCGGCCGACCGGCGAAGGCTCTGCGACAGCAGCTGCAGCTCCTCGCGCTGCCGCGCCGCCAGCGCGCTCAGATCCCTCAGCAGCACTTCCAGTTCGGCGGCGCTCGTACCGACCGATCCGATCGTCTCCTGCGAGAGAAGGAGCGTGGCGCGGTCGAGCACGTCCCCCGCCTGTTCACCGATGGCGCTGGCGGAGCTCATGAGGTCGGTATCTACGCTGCCGGCCAGCACGTCGTCGCTGTCGGCCCGCTGGGGAGATTGGCCAGGAACGATCTCGACCACCATCCCGCCGAGAACCCCCGCCGAGCGAACTGCGACGCGCGAATCTTCCGGGACTTCGTATCGGTTGTAGATCTCGAGCGTCACACCGACTCCATCGGGCAGCATCTCGAAGCTCGTGACCCGACCGATGTTCACCCCTCGCATCTGGACCGGATCGCCGGCCCGCATGCCTCCGGCGCTCTCGATGATCGTCGTCACGTAGTAGCGGCCGCGGAAGGTGCCGACGTCGGTGAGCATGAAGAGCGCGACGATGAAGGTGACCACGCCGATGAGCACGAAGAGGCCGACCTTGACCTCGCGGCTGGCGGATCGTGCCGGCAGCGCGGCCAGGAGGGCGGCCTCGCTGAGACGCCCCTCGTCTCGCGCCGTATTCGACTGCTCCAGCCTACCTCCCGAAGCCTTCATACCGCCTCCAGAACGCTATCGGAACCCGTCATGGCATCCCTCTCCAGGAACGCGCGCACCAGGATGTCTTCGCTCACTCTGAATTCCTCGGGAGTGCCGACGAAGCGGATGAGTCCGCCGTCGAGCATCGCGACGTGATCTGAAATCGGGAGGGCCCCCTCGATGTCGTGCGTTACCACGATCGACGTCACGCCAAGTTCGCGACCCAGACGTTCGATGAGCTGGTGCACGATGGCGGCATTGACCGGATCGAGCCCGGTGACCGGCTCGTCGTAGAGCAGGATCTCCGGACGCCCGACGATGGCCCGTGCGAGCCCCACCCGCTTGCGCATCCCGCCCGACAGCTCCGCCGGCAGCTTCGAGAGTACGGCGCGCGGCTGAAGATTGACGTGCTCGAGCGCCTCCGCCACCCGCTTCAGCACCTCACGGAAGCGCATCGCCTTCAGCTGGTCCTCCGGGAGGCCCGTCGAAACGTTCTCGAAGACGGTCATCGAATCGAAGAGCGCGGCGTTCTGGAAGACGTATCCGGCCTTCTTCCGTATCTGCCCGATCGTCTTCCGATCGCTCCCGAAGACCGAGACCCCATCGATCCGAACATTCCCAAAATCCGGCGTTATGAGGCCGATCGTGGTCTTCAACAGCACGCTCTTCCCCGTCCCCGAATGTCCGACCACCGACATCGTCTCCCCCGGCGCCACTCTGAGATTGACCCCGGTCAGTACAGGAGCGTCGAAGGCTTTGTGGACGTTTATGTATTCAACCATGCCACCAAAAAAGTTTTTAGTTCTTAGTTTTTAGTGTTGAGTTGTGAGTTTCGCCCGAGGTCCGGCAACTAAAAACTCAAAACTCACAACTAAAAACTCAAAACTGTCGCTCCTCAATCTACCGAAGGAAGATCATCGGAAACGTCGCATCCAGGATGAGGACGGCGAGGATCATGTAGACGACCGAAGTCGTCGTCGCGCGCCCCACGCCCTCGGCGCCGCCGTACGTCCGGAGTCCCATGTGAATGGCGATGACGGGGATGATGAACCCGAAGACCATCCCCTTTCCGACCGAGTAGTAGATGTCGAACGTATGGAAGAAGAGCCGGGCTCCGTAGAGAAAGGTCTCCCTTCCGAGTCCGAGCGTCGCCTCGGCGGTCAGCATGCCGCCGAGGATGCCGATCAGGTTCGCGATGGCGACGAGGATCGGGAGTACGAGAGTTCCGGCGATGATCCGCGGAGCGCCCAGCGTGCGGATCGGATCGCGTCCGAGCGACTGCAGGGCGTCGATCTGCTCCGACACCTTCATCGTTCCGAGCTCCGCGGTGATCCTGGCGCCTACGCGGCCGATGAACACCACGGCCGTGAGCACCGGCCCCAGCTCGAGAATGATGCTGGAGACGACGACGCTTCCCACGACGTAGAGCGGAACGCTGCCGGTGAACTGGTAGCCGCCCTGCTGCGAGGTCACGACCCCGGAGAGGATGCCGGTCACCAGAATGATCGGCACGCTTTGCACGCCCATCGAGTACATCTCGCGCGCGACCTGCCGGAGCGTGACGTGGCCGGAGACGATGGCGAGGAAGGTCCCCCACAGGATGAGCGAGACCTCGCCCACGTGCTGCACGATTCCCTCGCCAGCGCGTCCGATCGAACCCAGCCACCGCTCGTGCAGCGGCCGTCCCGCCACGCGCGCGTGGCTTTGCGCTACTCCGGCGTCGGCACCGACGTCCAGCTCGACCTGCATCCAGCCTCTCGATCGGGGTTGGCGCTACGGCGCGGCTTCGGGAAAGACACTATGAAACCGCGCACCCGTGTAAGTTCCGCCCGTATGGCTACTCTTCGGCCTACTCTTCGGCGGGCCGCAGCCACCGGCTACGCAGCCCGCTGAACGCCTCGACGGCGGCCCGGTGGCGCCGGGGCCGACGGGGTCCGGGCCGGAGGGGCGGCTTCGGCTGATCCGGGTGCTCGGCCCCGTCCTCGTCACGCGCAACGTAGTGCTTCTGGAAGAAAGCGCTGAAGTCGTCCACGAGCGAGTAGAGGACCGGCACCAGCACCAGCGTGAGCACCGTGGCGAAGCTCAGCCCCACGATCACCGCGATCGCCATCGCCCCCCACCACGCGGCCTGCTCGCCGCCCCAGTAGAGGTCGGGCGCGAGGGCAGTGAAGAAGCCAATGAAGTCGAAGTTGAATCCGATCGCGAGCGGAACGAGTCCGAGGACGGTGGTCACGGCGGTCAGCACGACCGGCCGGAATCGCGTCTTGCCGCCTTCGACGAGCGCCTCTCGTCGCGACATTCCTTCGCGCTCCCTGAGGATGTCGACGTAGTCGATCAGCACGATGGCGTTGTTCACCACGACGCCGGCCAGGGTGATCATTCCTACGCCCGTCATCACCAGCACGAACGGCATCCGGAAGACGAGCAGACCGGCGAGCACGCCCACCGTCGACATGATCACGGAGGTCAGGATGATCACCGGCTTCACCACCGAGTTGAACTGGGAGATCAGGATGAAGGCGATCAGCATGAGAGCCGCCAGGAACGCTCCGATGAGGAACTCCTGGGCCTCCATCTGCTCCATCTGCATGCCGGTGTATTCGAGGTTGTAGCCCTGCGGCAGCGCCTCGCCGAAGCTGGCCAGCTCGGCCTGCACCTCGGCGAGAACGGCATTGCTGTTCTCTCCGGCGCGGACGTCGGAGCTGATGGTCACCACCCGCTCCATGTCCTTCCGGATGACGCTCGACGCGCCCTCCTCCGTTCTCCAGCTCGCGACGGAGAGAAGGGGGATCTGGCTGCCCTCGTGGAGAATGGTCAGGTCCCGCAGCGACTCGAGATCGCGGCGATACGGTTCCGCGAGCCGCACGATGATGTCGTACTCGTCGTCGCCGGCGCGGTACTTCGCGGCCTCGGCACCCTGGATGGCGTTGCGGATGACCATGCCGACGTCGCGCGTCGACAGCCCGTAGAGGGCGGCGCGCTCGCGGTTAACCTCGACCACCAGCTCGGGACGGCCGCTCGTCATGTCGCTCTCGAGCCCCTCCAGCCGCCTCTCCACCGGTGCGGCGCGCAGCAGCGCTACGGCCTGGTCGCCCAGTCGGCGGAGCACGGCCGGGTCCTCACCGCTGATCTCGATGTTGACCGGCTGACCGGTCGGGGGGCCCTGCGCCGGCATCGAAACGGTGACTTCCGCCCCGGCGAGACGTTCCCCGATGCTCTCCTGGAGCCGGTCCATCGTGTCGAACACGTCGTACTCCCGATCGGAGAACTCCTGGAAGTTCACCGCGACCGATCCGGGACCACCGCCGCTCATGCTGAACATGTCGGCCGCTCCGCCGCTCGTCTCGCGGACGGTGGCGACGACCGATTTCGCGTCGACCATCCCTTCGATCTCCGGCAGCCGCCGTTCGACCTCGCGCGCGATCTCGTCGGTGAAGGCTGCGTTCGTACCGCTCGGCACGTCGACCTGTACGTAAACCGTCCGCGGCGGAATGCTCTCGGGGAAGAACTCGACGCCGGCGTTGAACTGAGAGAAGAGCGTCCCGGCCAGGATGAACGATCCTGCCGCGCCGCTGATGACGATCAGCCGGTGGTCGAGCGCCCAGCGCAGCCGGCGTTCGTAGCTGCGGATGACGCCGGGTAACAGCCGCTCCTGAACGAGCCTCGACAGGCGCGCCAGGACGAAGCGGTGCAGCGCGTAGATGCCGATCCCCACGGCTGCGAGCACCACCGAAGTGAGTGGATTGAACGCAGCGATGCCGAGCAGGAGAAGCCCCGCAGCCGCGACCAGCGTCCAGCGTGCCGCCCACGTCATCGGTCGGATCGGATCTCCTTCCAGCCTGACGAAGATCGTCGCCAGCACCGGCACGATCACCAGCGCCACGAAGAGCGAGCTCGAGAGCGTGATGATCAGCGTCAGCGGCAGATAGCCCATGAACTCGCCCACCATGCCGGGCCAGAACATGAGGGGTGCGAACGCGGCGAGCGTCGTCAGGGTGGAGACGATGATCGGCATCGCCACCTCGCCGGTCGCGAGCTTCGCGGCCGAAAAGTTGTCGTACCCATCTTCGCGGTACCGGTAGATGTTCTCCACCACGACGATCGCGTTGTCCACCAGCATCCCGAGCGCGAGGATGAGGGAGAACAGAACGACCATGTTCATCGAGATGCCCATCATGTTCATCACGATGAAGGAGAGGAGCATCGACATCGGGATCGACATGGACACCAGTGACGCGTTGCGCACGCCGAGGAAGAACAGCAGAACCACCAGCACCAGGATGAGCCCGGAGATGATGTTGTTCTCCAGGCTCGAGACCATCATGTGGATGTCCTCGGACATGTCGGAGGTGATCTCCACCACCGTGCTCCGCGGATACGCGGGCAGAGCCTCGTCCACCACCCTCCTAACCGCTTCCGCCGTCTCGATGACGTTCTCACCCGAGCGGTTCACGACGTCCAGCGTCACGACGGGGTTGCCGTTCAATCGTGCGAAGCTAGCGCGCTCCTGGAACCCGAAGTCGACGTTCGCGACATCGCGGACGTAGATCGGCAGGCCGTCGCGGGTGGTGATCACGATGTCCTCGATCACCCGCGTATCCCTGAACTCGCCGTCCACGCGCACGAGGTACTTCTGATGACCGACGTCGATAGCCCCGCCCGGGATGGTGAGGTTCTCCGAGCCGATCGCCCCGACGACGTCCTCGAATCCGAGGCCGTAGTACTGCAGCTTCGGAAGGTCCACGTCGACCTTCACCTCCCGCTCCAGCCCGCCCGACAGACCGATCTGCAGGATCGACGGGATCTGCTCCAGCCGCTCCTGAAGGTCGGTCGCGATCTCCTTCAGCTGCACCAGCGAGTACTCGCCCGACACATTCACCTGCATGATCGGGAATTCAGCCATGTTGAATTCCATGATCATCGGGTCGTTCGCGTCGGACGGGAGCTCCGGCCGGGCCAGGTCCACCCGCTCGCGCACCTTCTGGAGCGCCTCGTTCATGTCGACCTGCGTTCCGAACTCGGCCGTGATGCTCGAGTAGCCTTCGACCGTCGTCGACGTGAGCGTTTCCAGGTCGGAGATGTTGTTCAGCTCCTCCTCGATCACACGCGTGACCAGCGTCTCCATGTCACCCGGTGAGACGCCCGGGTACGACGTGTTGACGGCGACCATCGGCATCGTGATCTCCGGATTCGCCTCCTTCGGGATCGCTCGGTAGGAGATGATCCCCATGATGGCGATGATAGCCACCAGGACCAGCACACTGATCTTGCTGTCGAGCGCGAAGTTCGTCGGTCTGAACTCGCGCGGCCGGCCTCGCTTCGGGTCGTCGTCGTCTCGGGGAGGCGTGGATGGTCCGGTCACTGCGCCCTCCCTGCGGTCGGCTGGACGATCTGCAGGCGGTCGCCCGCCGCGAGCCGATTCTGGCCCACTACGATGATCCGGTCCCCGGCGTTCAGGCCGGCGTCGATGATGACCCGATTCCCCTGGCTCGGCCCGACGATGACGGAGCGTGCTTCGGCGATCGTCTCCTCTCCACGGTCCACCGCAACGTATGCCACATATCCGTCCTCGACGCGCAGCACCGCCTCCTGCGGCACCACGAGCGCATTCTCGATCGTCTGCCGGACGACGCTGACGTTCGCGATCATGCCCGGCTTGAGCATCCCGTTCTCGTTCGCGACGTCTACTTCGATGGGGAAGGTTCGGTTGCCCTGGTCGATGGAGGCGCCGACGAAGTCGACCTCGCCGACGACGGTCGCGCCTTGCACGCCTTCGAGCCGCACGGAGACCTCCGTTCCCGGCTCGATCTGTCCGGCGTAACGTTCGGGGACTCCACCGGCGATCTTCACGGTACGGGTGTCGATGATGCGGCCGATCGCGGTGCCCGGACCCACGAGGGTTCCGACCTCGACGAGACGAGTGTCGAGGATCCCGCTGATCGGAGCTCGAACGACGGTGCGTTCGAGGCGCTCCTGGAACACTCTGGCGGCCGCATCGGCGGTTTCGGCACGGTACCGGGCCTGGAGATAGCTGATCTCGGAGCCGACGCGGTCCTCCTCCCAAAGGCGCCGCTGCCGCTCCCAGGTCTCCCGGGCGAGCGCCGCTTCGGCTGCCGCCTGCTCGGCCTGCGGCCGGAGCACCCTGTCGTCGATGCGGGCGATCGGCTGGCCGGCCCGAACCTGGGCGCCCTTCTCGACCAGGAGCTGCCGAATCGTTCCGGACTCCTCCGCCGACATCGTCACGTCGCGATCCGCCTCGATCCTTCCAACGACCTCGACGAAGTCGGTGAAGGCGACCGGCTGCACCTCGTAGACCTCGACGCTGACGACCCGACCGCTCGTGGTGGCCGCTTCCGCGGCCTCGGTGACGTCCCCGCCCGTGCATCCCGCCTGTCCCGCGGCGAGTGTCGCCAGTATGGCCGCGGTGAAGGTCCTGCCCCTTGTATCCGTCATATCGATCCCTGTGTCTGTGCTGTTGAGAACCGCCCGTGCGCCGATCCGACGCCCCACTCCCACCCCTCCATCAGCGTGCCTCGGGGATCACGCCGACAGCCTGATCGAGCTGCGTCCGGGCGGTGAGGTAGTCGTGAACCGCCTGTGCGTGGTTGAACTCGCTCTGGCGAAGCGCCACCTCCGCGTCCGTCAGCTCCAGGCGCGAGCTCAGGCCCTCGCGGAACTGGATGCTCGCGATGTCGTACCCTCGCTGCGCCTGGCCGACCGCCACCTCCTGTGCCTGCGCACGGAGTCTCGCCTCCTCCACCTGCTCGTACAGCGTCTCGACCTGGTTCTCGACCTGGGCGGAGACGAGCCGACTCTGAGTCTCGGCCTGGGAGCGGGTCGCTTCGATCTGGTCGATCCGGGCGGGACGGCGAAAACCGTTGAAGATCGGAAGCGTCACCTGCAAGCCTGCCTGCGGGTTCGCGATGCTGCGTCCTGCGCCCCAGCCGAACGGGTTGACCGCCCCGTCGGCCTGGGCGCTGATTCCGTAGCTGGCGAAGAAGGAAATCTTCGGGAGATACTCGGCCTGTTCGGCGCGCAGCTCGGTCCGGCGGAGATGCTCGGTCAGCTCGGTCTGACGAAGCTCGGTGCGGTTGCGGCGGGCCAGCTCCAGGAGCTCCGCCAGGCCGGTCCCGGACCCCACCTCCACGCCGAAGTCGCCCGCAAAGCGACCCAGGCCCGATTCCGTTCCCTCGGCTCCGCTCAGAGATCCCGCCACAGTGAGCCCGTCGACCTCGTCCTCGAGTGCGAGCTCGACGGCGAGCGTTCGGCGGGCTGCCTCCGCTTGGTTCTGTGCGCGGCGCAGCGCCGGCTCCAGATTCGCCAGCTCCACCTCGAGCCGCAGAACGTCGTAATCGCTGACGAGACCGGCGCGATTCATCGCCTGCGTTTCCTCCAGCGCCTGACGCACGCGACGGACGCTCTCCTCGCTCAGTCGCACCGATTCCTGGGCGAGCAGAACGTCGAAGTAGCGCTGCTTCGTTCGGCTGACGATCTCCTGGGTCCGCCCGCGAACGACCTCGAGCTGCAGACTCTGGTAGCGCGCAGCGGCACCGACGCCGATGAATGCGCCAGCTTCGAAGACCGGCTGCTCCAGCCTCACCTGACCGTACCAGGTGTTGTCATTGCCGAAACGCACCAGCGTCAGCTCACCCGGCTCCGCCGTCGGGTCGAAGATCTGTGCGGGGAGGAACTGCCCCGGCACCTCCAGGTTGCGGGTATAGGTCGCCGAGGCGTTCACCGTGGGATAGACGGCGCTCCACGCCTCCCGCACCCGCCCCTCCGCACCCACGAGATCCAGCCGCGCCGCCTCCAGCTCCCTGTTGTTCGACAGCGCCGCCGCGATCGCTTCGTCGAGCGTGATGGCCGGCCCCCGCTCCGCCCTCGGCGGATCCACAGGACTGCCTTCCTGCCCCGCCGCCGCCGTCGGCGCATACCCCAGGCCCACGGCGAGCGCCACGCCTGCGGCAAGTCTTCCCCTCGATGACCGTCTCATATGACCTCAATCCATTCACAGATACCAGAATCGCCTGACCTCCGTACCTCCCCGACTTACGAACCATTAGGCCGCGCAGTTTCACGGGGCTCCCAGCCGCTCCCGAGGGAATCCATCGCCTTCTCGACCAGCGCCAGAAAAGCATCGTGTGTGGGGATCGTCATCGCGAGATGCCCGCTCACGTACAGCGATGTCAGCCCGTGCAACAGCCCCCACGCGATCAAGGCCCCCGTTTCCGCATCCTCGAGCTGGTAAAGCCCCGCATCCATCGCCCGCTGAATCGTCTCCACCAGCAGATTCTCGGACGCCATCGATCCCTCCCCGCCCCGGCACTCGTCCACGCATTCCACCTGCGCCACCGTCGGCAGCTCGAACATGACGCGGAAGTACGCGGTGTTCTCGAGTGCGAATCGCGCGTACGCCCGCCCCAACGCCCGGTGCTGCGATACGGCGTCCGCCTCTGGCCCAGCCACCGCCAGCTCCTCCTCGATGTATTCGCCCATGCGCTCGAATCCAGCCTTGATCACCTCTCCAAGGAGCTCCTCCTTGTCCTTGAAGTAGAGGTAGATAGTCCCGGGCGAATACTCGATCCGCTCGGCGATCGACCGCATCGACAGGGCGTCCAGACCCCTGTCGGAAATGATGTCGCGGGCCGCTTCGACGATACGCGTGCGCAACGCCTCCTTCTCCCGCTCCCGTCGCTCCGCAATTCCCAACTCGACCTCCTCGAGGGATGCTCCGTCCAGGCGCCAAGACTAAACAGTGTTCAGAAAATTGTCAATGGTCATTCGACCCATACGGAAGGAGGGCGGCCCGGCGGGCCGCCCTCCTTCAATCCGTCAATGTTCAATGCATGATCGAGGGGCTCACCGATTCGGGAACACCACCAGGCTCTCATTCCCCTCCCGGTCGACGGCCGCGACAGCGAAGAAGAAGTTGTCGATCACGACGTTCTCCAGGGTGAGCTCGGTCGCGTTGTTCGCCCAGCGGGAGTGGGTCCACGTCGCCTCGGTCGGGCGGCGCCAGTAGACGCGGTAGCCGAGGAGGTCGTCGGCGGCGACGGGGCTCCAGCCGAGGGTAGTAGATGGCCGCACGGCGCCGGCGATACGGACTTCTTCCGGCGCGGGTGGCGCCCATGCGAGCGAAGCGATCGCCGCGGCGTTGAGGCTCGCGACCCTGGCGAGATAGGGGAAGTCCATGACGTCGGGCAGGTCGCCGTACTCGACGCCGTTCTCGATCCGGATGTCCTGGTGCTGCCGCCGGTAATCCTCGTGGGTCTCGGTGATCCGGACCGCGGTGATCCCGCGGTTGAAGAAGGGAGTATGGTCGCCGCCACGGCCGAACCGATCGAGTCGATAGATCATCAGGACATCGAGGTTCGGCAGGTAGGTCTCGGCGACGCGCGCCACGCGCCGGGCGAGCTGACGTGACGGTACGTCGAGCTCTCCTCCGGCGGACAGAAACCGCTGCAGTACACTGCGCTCGGCATCGGGCGGTATCCCCGGGGCGAAGACGCGAACGGTGGTGTTCTCCTCGACGCCGCTGATCCCGCGGGTGTTGCCGATCACGTCGTTGTTGAAGAGTCCCTCGACGTGCCAGTCGTTCTGCAGCGCGAAGTCAGCCAGAATCTCCCCTCCGAACAGCCCCTGCTCCTCACCGGCGAGTGGCGCATAGACGATCGACAGGTCGGTGGGATAGCGCGTGAGCAGGCGCGCGACCTCGAGTATGCCCGCGACACCGGAAGCGTTGTCGTTCGCTCCGGGCGCGTCGCTCGTCGCGTTGTTCGCGTCGCTCACGCGCGAGTCGTAGTGCGCCGTCATCATCACGTAGTGGTCGGGATTCAGGCGGCCGCGCTGGATGGCGACGGGGTTGACGACCTGGACGTCGACCGGGATCCGTGGGTGGGATCCGCCCGGGATCGTGCTCGAGACGTAGCGGACCTCCAGGCAGCCGCCGCATTCGCCCGAGATCCGCTCGAACTCGGCGAACAGCCAGCGCCGCGCCGCGCCGATCCCATGCGTCTGCGAGAGGGTGTCCGAGAGCGTATGCCGCGTTCCGAACCCCACGAGCCTCCGGACATCGGCCTCCACCCGCTCCGTCGAGGATCCGGCGACGATCTCGGTGATCCGCGGGTTTTCGAAGTCCGGCGGTGCGGAGGTCGCGACCGGAGCGGCGGCCAGAGCGGGTGGCACGGGTGGCGGTGGCGCGGGGGCAGGCATCGGCTCCGGAACGGGTCCCGGGGCACAGCCGGCCATCAGCGCCAAAAAGGCGAGGAGCACGGAACTGCCACGCATCGACACAACCTCCGTTGGGGCGGCGAGGGGAGCGGTCCGAAGAATATGCCGCACGGGCGGATCCGCAACCAGCCGGGGCGCGTGCCTTGCACCGGTAGCGGCGCGAAAACGGAGTCACGCGGTACGGCTCCAAGCCGAATCCAATGCGGAGGCCTGTTACGCCGCCGCATCGCTCGGCGGCCGCGGCGGCGGATCGACTACAGCACGCAACTGGAGCGGGGGCTCGGATGGAGGAAGCATACGATGTGGTGATCGTCGGCGGGGGTCCAGCAGGACTCGCCGGAGCCCTGTGGCTGGCTCGTTATCGACTGAAAACACTCCTGCTCGACGCCGGTAATCCCCGTAACGTCGCTACGGAGGGAATTCACGGCTACCTCGGGCTCGAAGATCCGGCCCCGCTGGAGCTCCGAGCCATCGCACGCCGCCAGGCGCGGGCGGCCGGTGCGGAGATCACCGAAGGGGTCGTGGAGCGGGTCGAGGGCGAGGTGGACGCTTTCCTCGTCGGCACGGGGGACGCCTTCCAGATCCGTGCTCGCCGCGTCCTCTTTGCGACCGGACTGCGAGACATCATACCCGAGATCCCCGGGCTTCTGGATTTCTATGGTTCGAGCATCTGGCACTGCCCCGACTGCGATGGCCCCTCCGTGGCGGGACTCCGTGTGGGGGTGATCGGATGGGGTCGGCAGATCGCCGCGTTCTGCATGGAGATGCTCACCTGGACGGACGATCTCGTACTGCTGACCCACGGTCGCGACCCGGAACTGCCGGTAGCCGCACGGGAGGCACTGGAGCGATTCGGTATCCCCGTCGTCTCCGACGTAATCGAGAGGATCGAGGGTAGTGACGGGAAGGTGAGCCGGATCGTCCTTCGGCATGAGGATGCCATCGAAGTCGACGCGATGTTCTTCCACATCGCGTACGGCCCGGCATGCAGTATCCCGGCCGATCTCGGCTGTCAGGCGCAGGAGGACGGCGTGCTCGAGGTCGACACGGACTTTCAGACCACCGTGCCCGGAGTCTATGCCGCTGGCGACATCACCCACGGCTCCAAGCTCGCCATCCGGGCCGCCGCCGACGGCACCCGCGCGGCGATCGGAATCTATCGGAGCCTGCTGCCGGAAGAGCGGCGGGTGTGAGGGGGCGGCTATCGGCTATCGGCTATCGGCTATCGGCTATCAGCTCCGTTCCGCGAGGAGGCGCCCTCAGCCCTCAGCCGATAGCCGATCGCTGATAGCTGATAGCCGATAGCTGATTTCATCGCGACTTCGTATCCGCACGACGTTCGATCGGTGCGCCTTCGGGCCAGAGGCGGTAGCGGCCCTTGAGGAGCGGGGCGAGGGCAGCGAGGAGCCCCGAGACGGTCTGAAAGCGGTCGGCGGGGTCGGGTTCCAGACAGCGGAGGAGAATGCGTTCGAGATCCGGGTCGAGGCGCGCGTGGTGCTCGCGGGGGGGCGTCGGTGGCAGCTTGAGCTGCGGATATCGCGCGCCGAGGTCCGCCTCCGACGTGCCGGTGTCGATGATTCTCGGCCGATCCCGGACCTCGTCCTCATCGTCGTCGCTCCACTCGTTCCACTCGTCCTCCTCGGAGGGCTCCTCGGTGGGCCAGTGGCCGGTGATCATCTCGTAGAGGAGGGCGCCGAGCCCATAGACGTCGGCCGCAGGAGTGAGTGTCTGACGCAGGACCTGTTCGGGGGCCATATAGGGGGCGGTACCGAGCCGGTCGGCCGGCCGGCGCTGATCGATCTTGCGCACGACGTCGAAGTCGACGAGGATCGGAATCCCCTCCCGGAGCAGGACGTTGCCCGGCTTCAGGTCGCGGTAGAGGTATCCCTGCCGGTGGAGGTAGTGCACGGCTGCACCGATGTGCATGACCGCCCTGATGGCGTCCGGAACGTGGAGCCGGCGGCGGGGAAGAGATTCGAGGACGTCGAAGAGTGAGGGGCCGGCGAAGTATTCGAGAAGGAGGTACGCGCGTTTGTCGGCCATCCCGCTGCCGTAGAAGCGCACGATGTTCGGGTGCTTGAGCTTCCTGAGCACCCTCGATTCACGGCGGAAGGAGATCGGCTGCCCGTTGTCCTCGGACTCGTTCGGGGCGACGACCTTCCCCGTCAGGGCGCACCAGTGTTCGTTGCTCCAGACCTGATATAGCTCGGTGACGCGCCCGCAGGCGAGATGTCCGATGATTGTCAGATCACCCAGGCGGTCGCCCACGGCGAGGGAGAAGTCCTCCCGCGGCCGCGAATGCGCATGCTGCCACCGCCGCGCGGCGGCCAGGCCCTGGTAACGGGGACGCGAGACTCCCGACTCCGGCATAGGGGTGATCTGTTCGGGTATTTCGATTCTTCTCTACTGGCCGCCGTGTTGCAACCCGCGTACCCGGTTCTACGTAGAGATGTACGCGGCCGCCCCGGAACCCCGATGTGGCCCGGAGGGTAGCTTATGTGCGGCGATAATCATCCGCAGTCCAGGAGTACCATGTCACGCTTTATTCTGTTCTTCCTGTCGGTCCTCGCCATCTCGACTCTCGCGACGCCGGCCGATGCGCAGGAGTGGCGGCCGAGCTGGCGCGACATGCCTTCGATGCCTGCCATGGGTGAACTGGCGGGTGACTGGCTGGGTCCGCGCGCGGCATGGTTCGAAGGCACTTCGAGAATTTCGGGAGTCGAGCCATCGGCGCTGTCTGCCGTCGGACAGGTGCGCAGCGGCAGCTCGCAGGCGCAGGTCGTCCAGTTCAACAGCGGGCCCGTTCCCGCCGTGGTCTGGCAGGATCGCAATGGCGACGGCCAGGCGGACATCGTCGAGATCTACCGTGCGGGTGGGGTGATCATCCAGGTGATCGACGCGGAGTACGATGGGCGTGCCAACGTCCTGCGGATCTACGACCCCTCCGGCTCGCTGACGCGCGAAGAACAGCTGTAATCCGGATACAAAGCACGACTTTCCCGCTTCGGGCGTCCTCCCCCGGCCGCTCTCGACTGCCGTTTTCCCGCCCACGACCGCTCCGGACGCCATGCTCGTAAGCGATTGCATGAAAGGGGAGGTGATTACCGTCACCCCCGACGATACCCTCGCGACGGCCCTCGCCCTCACTCGCAAGCACCGGGTCCGGCATCTTCCGGTGGTGCTGCCGAGCGGCGACCTGGCGGGAATTCTCTCGGATCGTGACATCCGGCTCGCGATGCCGTCGCCGCTGACCACCGCCGACGCGGACCGAACCGACTTCCTCGAGCGTACCGCGATCGCCGGTGTGATGACCCGGGAGGTGGTGACGGTGGGGCCGGACGAAACGGTCGAGGATGCGGCCAAGCTCCTCTACCGGCACCGGATCGGCTCCCTGCCGGTGATCGACTCGGCGCAGCGGCTCTCCGGGATCCTGACGGAGACCGATATCCTGCACGCTTTCGTACGGATTCTGGGGGTCGCCGAGCCCTCGTCACGCATCGAGCTGGCGCTCGAGGATCGGCCCGGCGAGCTCGGTCGAGCGCTCACCCTGATGAGCGAAGCGACCGGCCTCAACGTCGTGAGCGTCATCGTGCCTTCCTTGGGACGGGGTGAGCGGAAGACTGCCGTTCTGCACCTGGGGACCATCGATCCGCGGGAAGCGATCGACGTGCTGGAGAAAGCCGGCTACGCGGTCGGTTGGCCGACTTTGGCACGCGAAGGGGGCGGCGAAGGTGAAGCGCAGGCAGGCGGATGAAGGCTGCTCTCGTCTGGGATCAATCGTTCACGACCTACCGTTTCCGACCCGACCACCCGTTCAACCCGAAGCGGCTCGAGCTGGCGACCTCGCTGATCGAAGCGATGGAGCTCGTCGATGGCGATCGGTTCAGGGTGGTCAGCCCACGCGCCGCGACGGACGAGGAGCTACTGCGCGTCCACGCCCCCGACTTCATCGAGACGGTCCGCCGACTGAGCAGCCCCGGTACGGATCAGTCGGACGCGCAACGATGGGGACTCGGCACCGAGGACAACCCGATCTTTTCCCGGATGCACGAGGCGACGGCCACGGTGGTCGGCGGCACCCTGCTGGCAGCCGAGCTGGTGATGAACGGTGAAGTGGATCGCTCCTTCGCGATCGCGGGAGGTCTCCATCACGCGCATCGTGACCGGGCATCCGGTTTCTGCATCTACAGCGATGTCGGCGCGGCGATCGCCTGGATCCGGGAGAGGTACGGCTCGCGCGTTCTCTACATCGACTACGACGCTCATCACGGCGATGGGGTGCAGGGGCTCTTCTACTCCGATCCGGATGTCCTCACGCTCTCGATCCACGAGTCGGGCCGCTACCTCTTTCCGGGGACCGGTCACCCGGACGAGTTGGGTGAGGGAGACGGCTACGGGTACTCGCTGAACGTTCCGATGGAGCCGCAGACGGAGGACGACTCCTGGCTCGAGATCTACCGGGAGCTCGTCACCGAGGTCGCGGAGGCGTTCAGGCCCGACGTGATCGTGTTGCAGAGCGGCTGCGATGCCCACGTGCTCGACCCTCTGACCCATCTCCGCTGCACGACACGGCTCTACGAGGAGACGACCCGCCTCACCTGCCAGATCGCGGATCGGCACTGCGGCGGAAGGGTCATCGCCACCGGCGGCGGCGGCTATGCAATCTGGCGAGTAGTACCTCGGGCCTGGACGATCGTCTGGGCTACACTGACAGGTCAGGAATTTTCCGCAGAGATACCTCACGCGTGGCTCGATCGGTGGCAGGGTGAGAGCCCCTGCATGCTTCCTTCGCGGCTCCGGGACGAGCCAGGCGCCTTTCCCGAGGTGCCGCGTCGGACGGAGATCGAGGCCACCAACCGCCGTGCGCTCGTAGCCCTGCGGCGCGCGGCCCTGCCGGTCTTGCGGGGTTGGAGCATGGGATTCTGAATCATGGCCACGCCTAGTCTGGTGTCTTCCGAAGAACGGCCGCTGGACATCCGGAAGGACGGGGACGGTGTCCCTTTCGCCGTGCGTCCGTACCAGCCCCGCTTCCGTGCGGCGCTACAGCAATTCTACGAGGCGTTCGAGCCGAAGCGGGCTGCCCAGGGCCTGCCGCCTGCCGGCGTTGCGCAGATCAGCCGCTGGCTCGGCTCCACCCTGGGACATGGGCTGCACCTCCTGGCGTTCCGCGAGGAGGAGCTGATCGCGCACGCCCTGGTGATGCCCACCGAGCGGCCGGGAATCGGCGAATACGCCGTATTCCTGCGCCAGGATCTCCGGGGGCGGGGCGTGGGCACCGAGTTGAACCGGGTGGTCGTGGATACGGCGCGCGCCGCGGGCCTGCGTGGTCTGTGGCTGACGGTGGAGCCCCGGAACCGTGCAGCGATTCGCTCATACGAGAAGGCAGGCTTTCACTTCGTACCGGAGACGATCTTCTCCGTCGAAGCTGAGATGGAGCTGTCGCTGTAATCCCGCCGGAGCCGTCTCGCTCCGCCGACCGCCCGCTGTTCCGCACATCCTCGTCCCTTTACCTTGCCTCCTCGGCTGTCGAGCAATTCCACTCGAGGAGTGCTTTCGATGAGATGTCTCCGGGTCGGCATGGCGCTGGCCGCGACTGTCGCCGCGGGTTGCGGTTCGCGGGGCACCGCGGTCCCCCCTGCTCCGGCGGCCGCTCCGCTCGTAACGGCGACCCGGCCCCTGCTGCGCGATGTCCCAGTACCCGGCTTCTACAGTCAGGCTCTCGCGAGCGGGACCCGCTCCGCCAGCGGGGCGCCCGGGCCCGCCTACTGGCAGAACGGTGTCTCCTATACGATCCAGGCCGAGCTCGATCCGGAGAGCGCGACGCTCCGCGGCTCCGAGCGAATCGTGTACCGGAACCGATCACCCGACGCGCTGCCCAGCGTTCTCCTCAACCTGTATCAGAACGTCTTCGCCGAGGGCGTTCCGCGGAACCGCACCGTCACCGTTACCGGCGGGGTGACTCTCGGGCGCGTCGCGGCGCAGGGGCAGACGCTGGAACGGCGGCCCGCGAGCGAGATTCCAGTCGGGAGGGATGTCGCCACCGCCCCATCCGGCTATTCCGTTCAGGGGACGTTGGGGCGCGTGAGGCTCCCGACGCCCGTTCAGCCGGGCGACAGCGTCGTCCTGGAGATCGACTGGCAGCACGAGGTTCCGCCGCCCTCGAGCTTTCGCACCGCGTGGGAGGACGCGCTCGGATCGCGGGTCTTTCACGTTGCCCAGTGGTACCCGCAGGTCGCGACCTACGACGATCTCCGCGGCTGGGACGCGACGCCGTACCTCGGCGACGGTGAGTTCTACCTCGAGTATGGCGACTTCGACGTATCGATAACCCTCCCTGCCGGCTTCCTCGTCGGGGCGACCGGACAGCTCGTGAATTCCGGCGAGGTTCTCACGGAGGAAGCACGGCAACGACTCGACGCCGCGCTGAGCTCCGATACGGTCACACGTGTCGTTACGGCGGCCGACCTGGCGGCCGAGAACGCGACGCAGGCGGCGCTCGGCGATCAGCTCACCTGGCGCTTCACGGCCAGCGACGTACGGGACTTCGCCTTCGCCACGTCCGACGGGTATGTATGGGACGCGACCCGGGCAAGCGTCGGCGATGGGTCCGGCGGGACGCGCGCGGTGGCGGTCCATGCGCTCTACCGGCCGGGCGCCCCGAACTGGGAGGACGCAGCGGTCTACGGGCAGCATTCGACGGAGCTCATCAGCCGCCTCGTGATTCCGTATCTGTACGACCAGATCACGATCGCGGAAGGACCGATCACCGGAATGGAGTATCCGATGATCGTCTTCATTCCCCGTGCGGGATCGGTGGAAGGTCTCTACGGCGTGATCGCGCACGAGGTCGCGCACGAGTGGTTCCCGATGATCATCGGACAGGACGAAGCTGCCTTCGCGTGGATGGACGAGGGAATGGCGACGTATTTCGAGGACATCGCCGCGGGCGATTTCTTCGACGATCCCGCCAGCTTCGCGGCGGACATCGCGAACTACCTGAGCGTCGCCGGCACCGACGCCGAGGTCCCGATGATGCGGCACACCGACCTCGTCAGCCCGTACGGCGCGCGAACGGTCGCCGCGTACAGTAAGCCCGGCGTCCTCTTCCGTGCTCTGCGGACGATCATGGGTGAGAATGCGTTCCGGGAGGCGCTGGACAGCTATGCCCGGGAGTGGCTCCTGAAGCACCCCTCGCCCTGGGACTTCTTCAGCACCTTCGAGCGGGTGGCAGGGCGGGACCTCGACTGGTTCTTCTATCCCTGGTGGTTCGAGACCGGCGTCCTCGATCACGGAATCGCGAGCGTCGAAGGCGCGGCCTCGGGGCGCGCCGTGGTCACGATCGTCGATGAAGGCGAGGTGCCGGCTCCGGCGCTCGTCTTCGGCGTGACGGCGGCGGGCGAGGCCGTAGGAGCACAGGTTCCGATCGAGACCTGGCTGGCAGGCACGCGGACGGCAACGGTCACGCTGGAGGCGCCCGCTCCGATCGTGGCCGTGGTGATAGACCCGACCCAGATCTTTCCCGACGCCGACATGGAAAACAATGTCTGGGAGGCGCCGCGGCCCTAGCAGCGTAGCGATGAAGTGGTCGAGGGCTGCTAGTCCCGCGTGGTCGCTCCCGGGGTCCCCAGCCACTCGCCGCCGCTGCGGATGTGAAGGTCGCGCTGCGGAAACGGGATCTCGACGCCGGCGTCGTGGAAGGCGGCATCGATCGCGAAGCGCAGATCGCTGGTCGTCTTCGGCTGGATGAGCGGGTCCGCGATCCAGACGAGCAGCGCGAAATCGAGCGAGGAATCGCCGAAGTCGGTGAAGAGCACCAGCGGCGGCGGATCTTCCAGCACACTGGCATTTTCCGCCGCCACCTTCTCGAGGGTGCGGCGCACGAGCTCTGTATCGGACCCGTATGCGACCCCCACGTCGATACGGCTTCGGATCTTACGGTCGTCGAACGTCTGGTTCACCACCTGTTCGGTGACGAACTGACCGTTGGGAACGATGATGTCGACGTTGTCCAGCGTGGTCACCACGGTCGCGCGCGAGTAGATCTCCCGTACGGTTCCCCTCGTGCCGCCCACCTCGACATAGTCGCCCTTCTTGACTGGCCGCTCCAGCAGGAGGATGAGGCCGCTGACGAAGTTCTGGGCGATGTTCTGGAGGCCGAAGCCAATACCCACGGCGAGGATGGCGCCGAGACCGGCGAGCGCCGTCAGCGAGACACCGAGGTTGTCGAGGGCCATGAAGATCCCGATCGCCAGCACCAGGTAGTGGAGCAGGCGGTCGAGCGCGTACCGGAGGCCCTGGTCGATCCCGCGGCTCGCGTAGACGGCGCGCAGACCGCGGCGGACGGTGTAGGAGATAACGATCGCCAGCGCGAGGAATATCGCAAAGCTGACGAGCGAGGCGATCGTGACCGCCGTCGGGCCGAGGAAGAAGAGCGGCTCGTGCAGACTCACGATAGACTGCAATCGTCCTTTCCTTTCGCCCGCGCGTGACGTCTCGGCATTACGCCGTCGACGCGGCCGGGACCGAGCCCATCCTTTCCATCAGCGCCTCCTGCAGCGTCCGTGCGACGCCGCCGACCACACCATCGCCGATCGGGCGTCCGTCGAGCCTGACGATCGGCTGTACGTCCGTCGTGGTGCCCGTGACGAAGAGCTCCTCCAGCCGAGAGACTTCGTTCGCGAAGATCGGACGCTCTCGAATCGGGATGTTCAGCTCGCGAGCGAGCTGCAGGATCACGTCCCGGGTTATCCCGGGGAGGATGTAGTTCGACGTCGGATAGGTTCGAAGCTCACCGTCGAGCACTCCGAAGACGTTCGTCGACGAGCCCTCCGTGATCGCGCCGTCGCGGAAGAGCACGGCCTCCCACGCACCCGCTTCGACCGCCCGCTGCTTCGCGACGACGTTGGGAAGCAGGTTGATCGTCTTGATGTCGCAGCGCGCCCAGCGGATGTCGGGGTGCGCGATGGCGTCTACCCCGCTGCGCCGCAGATCCGTCGGAATCCTGAACGGGCTGGCGAAAGCGTAGATCGTGGGCACGCAGCCCGGGCCCGGGAACGCGTGCGAGCGCGGGGCGCAACCGCGGGTGATCTGCAAGTAGACGGTCGCGTCGGAGTCCGGCGCCGTGTGGCCATTCTCTTCGAGCAGGTGCTCGTAGATCTCGCGGATCTTGCCGCGGTCGATTCGATCGGCCACGATCGCCAACTCGCCCAGCCCCATACGGAGCCGCTCCCAGTGTCCTTCCTCCTCGAAGAGCCGGCCTCCGATCGCACGCGTAACCTCGTAAACGCCGTCGCCGAAGAGAAACCCTCGATCGTCGACCGAAACCGTGGCCTGGTCTTTCGGAAGGTACTGGCCGTCGAGATAAACGAGCATTGGGTGTTCGCGGGCTGGAGTGGAGATCGCTACTGCGAGGTCGGATATAGATGCAGGGCCGGGACCACGCAAGCCGGATCCACGCCTGAACGCGACACGTCCCGCCGACCGGGCCGGATCCGGAGTCGTGTCGACCTTCGGATCCGGCCCCGTCGCCGGGACGTCAGCAGCGGGCCCGCGCCCCGGTGGGATCGGGGTACGCAAACCGCGGGAAACGACCCTGCTCTACCGGTCCGCCGACCTCCCCGCATCGACCGACACGGCCACCCTGTCGTTCAGCTCGCGGCGGAGCGCCTGCATCCGGTTGGGGCCCCTGGGGCTGTAGGTGCGATTGGAGAGGAGGACCGTCCACGTCCCTCTCTCGGGGTCCACCCAGAGGGACGTGCCGGTGAATCCGGTATGTCCGAAGGCGCTGCGGGAGATGACCAGACCGCCCGCGCCGCGCCCGTCCTCGTCCGGCGTATCCCAACCGAGCGCCCGCGTACCGGCGCCGGCCTGCCGCCGGGTGAAGTCGCGGATCGTGGATTCCCGCAGCACCCGCACGCCGTCCAGCACGCCACCGTTTACGAGCATGGCGGCGAAGCGGGAAAGATCGTGCGCCGTGGAGAATAGCCCCGCGTTTCCGGTAATGCCGCCGAGATGGCGGGCGATGGGGTCGTGCACCCTGCCGCGGTAGCCGTCCCGCGGGTCGGTCGGGGCGCAGCGGAGACAGCCGGCGCCGGGGTTGAACCCTGTGAACCACATCTGCAGCGGCTGAAACACGCGCTCCTCCAGCATCGCGTCGAGGGATCCGCCATGGGCGGCCTCCGCCGCGGCCCATAGCACGACGAAGCCGATATCGGAGTATTCGACCCGCCGACCAGGCTCCCTCGCCAGCGGCGTGGCGATCGCGCGGGCCAACGACTCCCACGGCGAGCCAGCGGATGTCTGGGCCCACGCGGGCAGGCCCGAGTTGTGGCTGAGGAGATGCCGGATCGTCACCCGATCCTTGTCGCCGCCGGAGAAGCTGGGCAGGTATCGGTACACGGGCGCGTCGAGTTCCATCCTCCCGTCCTCGACCAGGAGCATGACGGCCGTGGTGGTCGCGACCACCTTCGTCAGCGACGCGAGATCATAGATGGTATGGTCGGGATCGACGGGGAAGGAGCCGAAGGAACGATCGTGGCGGCCGATGCCGCGCTCCACGACCGGCGTGGTCCATCGGCCGATCGCCATGGCCGCGCCCGGGAACCCGCCACGGAATATCTCATCCTCAACGGATCGAACGGCCCTGTCCAGCTCCCAGTTCGTGAACCCGAGCTCCGCCGGCGGCTCGGTAGGATGCGCCGGCATACCGGGCGAATCGGATCTCGGGAGCGGCATGGAGACGTAGACGTCGTACGGCAGCCGCTGCGGAAGCGACTCTTCCTCGCGAACATACGTAGGCTCGTCGATCGGCTCGCCCAGGAGAACCACGCCGGAAACGAGCAGAGTGTCTGCCGGAATGGCCGCGGCGGCGGTGATCAGCAGCGGAAGAAGCATTGAGCTCGTGTGGAAGCGGAACGGTAGCGCGTGGGTGCGGCGACTCCGGCATTCTTGGGAAATGTCTGGAACGGGCAGGCCCCAACACGATACGAGGGTCCGGTGCCCGCGTCAAGCCGAAACGCTGACGGTGACGAGCTTTCCGGGCGACGGCCGCATCGTCTCGCATGGAGCTGCTCGGCGGGGGACCGTGCCAGGAAACAAAAAGTTCCCGAGAGTTCCTCGTCGCGATGCTCCTAACCGGAGGACGCGATCTCCTCCAGCGCGGCCCAGCGAGCGTAGAGCACCTCGATCTCGCGCTCCGCCGCCGCCAGCTCCGTCGCCAGCGTCGCTACCTTCTGGGGAGTATCGACGTAGAGCGCGGGGACTGAAAGCTCGACTTCGATCCGGGCGCGTCGGTCTTCGGCGGACTGGATGGCCTGCTCCATTCCGTCCAACTCCCGTTTCTCCTGATAGCTGAGGCGGCGGGACTTCGGTGACGACTCCGGTTCCGGCTTTCGCGCACGGCCGGGCTTCGCTTCGGCGGCCGCAGCCGCCTCCGACTGCGCGCGGAGCCGGCGATAAAGGTCGTATCCTCCCTCGTGCCGGTGGATCACGCCGTTCGACTCGAAGACCAGGAGTCCGGTGGCGACCTTGTCGAGAAAGAACCGGTCGTGGGTAACGACGAGGACGCACCCGCCGAACTCCGCGAGGGCCGACTCCAGCACCCTGAGCGTGGAAAGGTCCAGGTCGTTCGTCGGCTCGTCGAGGATGAGGAGGTTGGCGTCCTGAAGGAGGAATCGCGCGAGGAGCACCCGGTTCCGTTCCCCGCCGGAGAGGCTCCCGACGCGCTGGTCCTGGATCGCGGTGGGGAACAGGAAGCTCTCCAGATAGCTGCGCAGGTGAATACGGCGGCCACCGAACTCGACCCACTCCTCGTTCGCGACGGCATCGTAAACCGAGTCGGTGGGATTCAGATCGCCGCGGGCCTGATCGAAATAGGCGGTGCGGGTGTTGTGGCCGAAACGTATCTCGCCGGCATCCGGCGCTTCCAATCCGAGGATCAGGCGGAGGAGCGTCGTCTTGCCGGCACCGTTCGGCCCGATCACCCCGATCCTCTCGCCGGCGCGGAATCGAGTGGAGAAGTCGCGGATCAGGGGCTGGTCCTCGTAGCTCTTCGAGAGCCCCGCTATCTCCAGCACCGTTCGTCCCAGTCGCGGCGGAGGGCCGAAACGCAGATCCAGCTCGGAGTGTCCGGAACGTGACGCCGCCGCTTCCGACCGGGCCGCTTCGAGCCGCTTGATGCGAGCCTTCTGCTTTCCCGTCCGGGCGGAAGGCGATCGCCTGACCCAGGCCAGCTCCTGCTCCATGAGCTTGTCGCGCTTCGACGCCTCTATGGCCTCGCGCTCGGCCCGCTCGGACTTGGCCTCGAGGTACTCCGTGTAGCCCCCGTCGAAGGAGGCGAACTCGTGCGGCGCCACCTCGATCATGCGGCCGACGACACGGTCCAGGAAGTAGCGATCGTGAGTGATCAGCAGGACGGCGCCCGGGTAGTCGAGGAGGCGCTCCTCCAGCCAGCCGGTCGTGTCCGCATCGAGGTGATTGGTCGGCTCGTCGAGGAGGAGAAGGTCGGGTTCCTCCAGGAGGATCCGCGCGAGGGCGACTCGCTTTCGTTCGCCGCCGCTGAGCTGGTCGACGGAGCGATCCCAGTCGAAGACACCGAGTTGCGTCAGGACGGTCTCCACCTCGTGCTGCCAGTCCCACCCGCCGAGCGCGTCGATGGTGGCCATCAGCTCACCCTGGCGAGCGAGCAGTCGGTGTGCGCCGGGGGGCTGGCCGGCGAGCTCCGTCGCGAGCCGCTCGTATTCGGCGAGGGCGTCCACCATTTCCGGCCTCCCCGACGCGACCGCCGTCCTGAGCGCCTGACCGGCCGACAGCTGTGGCTCCTGTGCGAGATAGCCGACAGTCGCACCCCGTTGCAGGGCGATGGTGCCGGCATCGGCTGCCTCGTGACCGGCCAGGATTCGGAACAACGTGGACTTCCCGGCCCCGTTGGGGCCGATGAACCCCACCTTCTCACCTTCGTCGATGCCGAACGACACCCCGGCGAAGAGTGCCCGCGAACCGTGCGATTTATGGAGATCCGTAGCGGTGATGATTGGCATGCGGAAAGGTAAAGGATGAGCGAGCGATCAGCTATCGGGGGTGGGGAACCCACAGCGCTGCCGATCGCACGAATGACGGGCGCGCACGGTTCTTTCGTGGATGGAGCGGGGTGAGCCGGTGAAGCGCTTGATCGTCCGCCCCGCGGCTCCTAGCTTTGATCGGATCCCTACCCCGAGTGGTCTTCTCATGTGGTGGTACTGGCTCTTCTTCTTTTTCGTCGCGTTCGGATCGAAGGTGCTGCTCGCCTTCGTGATGATCTACCTGTTGCTGCCGACCGACCATCGATGCAACCAGTGCGACGAGGAGACGCTACTCATCCGGATGAGGCGAGCGGGTCAGATCGGTTCCGCGCTCACGCGGGGGCGGGTGCAGTGGCGCTGGTGCCCGCGGTGTGGTTGGGAGGGGCTGGCGAGACGGACGTCGGCCCGACGCCCCATCGTGATAAGAACCGTGGGGCATACGATGAAGACGCGCAGTTGATCGACACGAACCAGGAGGAGTGACTTGCCTGCCATTGCCTTCCCGAAGCTGCCGGACCATGCACGGATCTGGATCTTCGGCACCTCCGAGCCGCTCGAGGAAGAGCCTGCCGCCCGATTGGGGGCGGCCGTCGCCCGGTTCATCGACGGGTGGGAAGCGCACGGTCAGCCGGTCGTGGGGTCCTTCGACTGGCGCGAGCGGCGCTTCCTGATCGTCGCGGCCGACGAGCTCGCCACTGGAGTGAGTGGCTGTTCCATCGATTCGCTCTTCCGGACGCTGCAGCCGCTCGAGCGAGAGCTCGGCACCACCCTGCTGGACAGATCTCTGGTGTGGTATCGGGATGGGACGGGCGCCGTCCGCTCGTCGACGCGACCGGAGTTCAGGGAGCTGGTGAGACGGGGCGTCGTCGATGACCGAACCACCGTCTTCGACAATACGGCTGCGACCGTGGGTACGCTTCGCGGCGGTGAGTGGGAACGACCGCTGGCGGACTCGTGGCACGCCGAGGCCTTCCTCGCACCTCGCTGAACGGCCGTCGAGGTCGCGCTACGGGCCGGGCGCCGGCAGACCCCCGCGCCCGTCAGTGACGCACGTCGACCACCAGTCGCGCCGGCTCCTGGAGCTCCATCACCCGATAGCGATTCGGTGAGGACACGCCGAGCGCCCACTCCACGACCCCCTCGAAGTCGCAGATCAGGCGGTGCTCGAGGATGATCGGGAGGCCGGGCTCGCCCGCTCTCTCTTCGATCGTCGCACGTCCCTCCTCGTCGTGCGCCTGCGCCGGCTCCATCCGTATCAGCAGCCAGCCGTCACCCCGCAAAACGATCGCATTGCCCGAGCCGCACTGCCGAATCGGGCTGTCGACATACTCGATGTGGTACGACGGGATCTCGTCGCCCTCGAACTCGACGACCATGCGGTCGAATCCCTGGTTCCGTGCGATGCGTGCGTCTGCCAGGATGGGCGCACCCGTCACTTCGTTGTCGCGCTCGACGATGCCCGCAGTCCACTCGGCGGCGGAAGCGGCACCTTCATCGGCCGTCGGCAGGGTATCACGCGCGGGCGAGCCGGTCGCGACGCTGCCGGCCACCGCGCCGGAGCCGCCCGCGACTACGGGCGAGTCGAGCGCGATGCTCTCCACCTCAGGCTCCGCGCCCGAACACGAGGTAGCGCCAGCCAGCAGGAGCAGAAAGGATAATCGGCACGTCGCGTCGTACGTCATTGGCAGGTGATCGGAACGAGGAAGGCTACGGCCACACGCGATCCGACTGTGGAAGTGTCGTGCCGGCCCCTCAATGCCTGACGTCTACTACGATCCGGTTGAGCTCCGTGAGCTGGATGACGCGGAACTGAGCCCGTCTGGCGACGCCGAGCGCCCACTCGACGGAACCGTCCGAATCACAGACGAGCCTCTGCTCGAGGAGAACCGGGAGGCCGGTCTCTGCGGGGGCATCGCGGAAGAGGGGCTGGCCGGACGGCTCGTGCGCGACCGCGGGTTCGAGGCGCACGTGGATGACAGCCTCGCCCGCCACCGAAACCTCAGCGCCCGTCCTGCAGTCGCGGAGCGGCTCGTCCGCATACTCCACCTCGTAGTTCGGCATTCCGCGGCCCTGGATCTCGATCACGAAGCGGTCGAAACCGTCTTCCGCGGCGCGCCGGACCTCCTGGATCGGAGCGAGCCCCTGGAGCTGCGCCTCACGGCTCACCTCGGGAACTCGGCTCACCAGCTCGGTGGTCCAGCCGACGCCGGTGCCGTCCCACCCGGAGCTGATCTCTTCCGGCGGCTCGTCGCACGCGCCGAGTGAAAGTGCAATGCACAACGTCAGAAGGATCCTCGAAACTCGCTCGGTCATGGCGGCTGTCTGATCTGTGATACGTGCGGAGCTGTACGACCCCCCTCACCATGTCTGGCGCCGGTGAAGAGGCGAACGGGTGACGCGAAGGTGACGAGGATACACCCGGCGTGAACGAGAGAAAAGGCAGGTGGCCGTAAGTGCAGGGGCTGCTACGGGGCGCCGATGGCGGCGATCTCCTCCGACTCCAGGATGCCGCCCGTGCCGACGTCGAGTGCCACGCGAACCATCGCTGCCGCGACCGTGCTCGCCTCGATGGGCCGGTAACGGCGGAAGCGTCCTCGCATGAGGCGAGTGAGCGGTCTCATGAGAAGCTCGGCGACCTGCTCTCCGAGGCGGACCTCTTCCCGTTCACCGAGGAGCAGCGCGGGCCGCAGCACCCATACGGCTTGAAGGGGCATGCGGCGCACCAGCGATTCCATCTCTCCCTTCGATCGGTTGTAGAAGACCCGGGAGTCCGGATCCGCACCCAGCGCCGAGACGACCAGGAACTGGTCGGCTCCTGCCTCCGCGGCGAGGCGAGCGGCCGCAACGGGATACTCGACGTCGACACGGTGAAACGCCTCCTGCGAGCCGGCCTTCCGGATGGTCGTCCCGAGGCAGCAGAACACCTCGTCCACGTCGAAGAGCTCGGGGTGCTCGTCGAAGCGATCGAAATCGAGGACGTGCTGCTCGAGCTTCGAGTGATCCCTGGCGATCGCCCGGCGGCCGAGGAGGCGGACGGTCGAATAGGAGGGTTCGGCGAGGAGGAGATCCAGGCAGTGACTACCGACGAGGCCGGTCGCCCCCAGGAGGAGGGCGACCCGGCCTGTCGGCCTGTTCGGCGGCTCCGTCACGAAAAATTCATCACCGGGCGACCGCCTCGATCTCCCGTTCCCGCTTTGCCGCTTCGATCACCTTGTTCACCTCGGTCTGTGGAAGCTCCTCGAACGCATGGAAGCGGCGAGAGTGGGCGGCCCGACCCTGAGAGATGGAGCGGAGGGTGGTCGCGTAACGGTACAGTTCGGCCTGCGGCACGAGCGCACGGATCCTCTGGCTGCGTCCTGCGGGCTCCAATCCCAGTATCCGGCCACGCCGCTGGTTGAGGTCACCGATCACATCGCCGAGGAAATCGTCGGGGGTGGTCACCTCGACCTCGAGAACCGGCTCCAGAATCACGGGATCCGCGGCGCGCGCCGCTTCCTGAAAGGCGTGCGAGCCCGCGATCTTGAACGCGACCTCCGACGAGTCGACGTTGTGGTAGCTTCCATCGTAGCACTCAGCCTCGAAGTCGACCATCGGGAAGCCTGCGAGGACCCCGCGTTGCGCGGCCTCCTGGATCCCCTTGTCCACAGCCGGAATGAACTTGTTGGGGATGACGCCTCCGACGATCGCATCGATGAACGCGTAACCCTCTCCGCGCCCGCGGGGACGCAGCCGTACGTGGCAGTCGCCGAACTGACCGCGTCCGCCCGTCTGCTTCTTGTGACGGCCGTGCGCTTCCGCCTCCCGGCGAATCGTCTCTCGGTACGGGATCTTCGGTTCACGAATCGCGACCGCCACGCTGTACTTCCTCTTCATACGCTCGAGCTGGACCTCCAGGTGCAGCTCGCCGCACCCGCGGGCGATCGTCTGGCCCAGCTCGGGTACGTACTCGGCGGCGAAACTGGGGTCCTCCTCGTGGAGCATATGAAGCGCGTGCGAGAGCTTGTCCTCGTCGCCGCGGTTCTCGACCTCGAGCGCTACCGCGATGTCCGGCGGAGGTAACTAGATTCCCGCCATGACCAGGGTGTGTCCCACGGCCGATAGCGTGTCGTTCGTATGCGTGTAC
>JBBDRR010000147.1:18105-29824 GCA_040905395.1 Gemmatimonadota bacterium | reverse complement strand
AGCGACCGGCAGGGCTCGCAGAAGGGGAGCGGTGCCAGGCATCATATCGCCCGCAGGTGGCGGCGCACCGCCAGCGCGCTGGCGAGCAGCCCGTAGACCGAGCCGACGAGCACGGTCGTGACGAGCCAGCCCGTCGGGAGCCACCGGATCTCGATCAGTGCGGCGCTGACGAAGCGGTGCGCGGCGAAGGTGAGGGCGACCGCCACGATGCCGCCCGCGAATCCCGCCAATAACCCCTCGATCAGGAAGGGACGGCGGATGAAGCCGTTCGTGGCCCCGACCAGCCGCATGATCTCGATCTCGTCGCGGCGCGCGAAGACCGCGATGCGCACGGCCGTGGCGATGATGATTCCCGCGACCAGCCCAAAAGCGCCGCCGATCATGACGGTCGCGCCGGCGGCGATCCGCTGGAGCGACATGATCCGCGAGACCCATTCGCGACCGAACTGAGCCTCCTCGATGAAGGGATAGCTGAGGAGCTGCTGGGCCAGGACGGACACCGTTTCCGGCGCCCGGTAACCCGGCTGAAGTCGGATCTCGAATGAGGCGGGCAGAGGGTTGACGTCGAGGCCGGTGAAGACCTCCCTGAACTCGGGGAGCTCCTGGACGGCGGTCCCGAGCGCTTCCGTCTTCGAGACGTAGCGAACTTCGAGCACCTCGGGCAGCGTGCGGATCTCCGCTTCCGCCGCCCGAACCTGTTCGATCGTTGTGCCATCGCGCAGGTAGGCGACGATCTCGACCCGTTCCTCGACCGCCTGGAGGGCGGACCTGATGTTGAATGCCGTGAGCGCGAAGAGGCCGATGACGAACAGGCTGAGGCTGACGGCGACGATCGAGATCACCACGAGCAGTGGCGCGCGCCGATAGGCGGCGAGCGCCTCCCGCAGCGCGTACGGCATCAGAGCGCCTCCTGCTCGGCATTCGCGGCCGAATCGAAGACGATCTCGCCGGCCGAGAGCTCAACGACCCGGTAGACGGGATGCTGCCGTACGAGGTCCAGGTCGTGGGTCGCCATGACCACCGTCATCCCACTCGCGTTGATCTCACGGAAGAGGTCGAAGATTCCCTTGCCGGCCCATTCGTCGAGGTTCCCCGTCGGTTCGTCCGCGAGCAGGATGAGCGGATCGTTCGCGAGGGCGCGAGCGATGGCGACCCGCTGGCGCTCGCCGCCCGAGAGCTCGTCGGGCAGCGACTGGCCGCGGGTCGAGAGGCCGACCTTCGCAAGCAGCCGCGCCACGCGTGGTCGGATCGTCGCACGCCTCGCACCCGTGACCTCCAGCGCGAAGGCGACGTTTTCCTCTGCCGTTCGGTCGTTCAGAAGCCTGAAGTCCTGGAAGACGACACCCATCTTCCGCCGCAGCTTCGGAATGTCTCCCCGCCGCAGGCGTGCCGACGATACACCCGACACGCGGATCTCTCCGGCAGTCGGCTGCTCCGCCATCTGGATCAGCCGGAGCACGGTGGACTTACCCGCGCCCGAATGACCCGTGAGGAAGACGAAATCTCCCTTGCGGACGTGCAGGTCCAGATTCCGAAGGGCGTACCCGGCGCGCGGGTATTCCTGGGAGACGGAAGTCAGCTTGATCACGGGAGCACCGAAGGGTGACCGGACCGGGGATATGAATGCAGGATGGAAAGTTAGGCCCGGTCGGGGGAGGTGTCAAAGCGGCTCGACAAGCGGGCCGCCAGGTGAATCGCCTCGATGAGCGAGGATGGATTCGCTCGGCCGGTCCCCGCGATGTCCAGTGCCGTGCCGTGGTCCGGGCTCGTCCGCGGGAAGGGAAGCCCGAGGGTCACGTTGACGCCCGTGCCAAAAGAGACCGTCTTGAAAGCAGCCATCCCGACGTCGTGATACGGAGCCACGACGGCGTCGAATTCGCCGTCGATGGCGCGCGCGAACACGGTGTCGGCGGGAACGGGGCCCAGCACGTCGATGCCGGAGTCGCGTAGCGCTTCCAGAGCCGGGGCGTACACCCGCTCCTCCTCGTCGCCGAACAGGCCGTTGTCGGAGGCGTGCGGATTGAACGCGCAGAGAGCGAGTCGCGGACGGGGAATCGCCCACCAGTCGCGCATCGCCGCGGCGGTGAGCTTCGTCTGAGACACCAGGAGCTCCGGAGTCAGGGCCGCCGATACATTCCGGAGGGCGAGATGTGTCGTCGCCAGGACCACCCGCAGCGGGCCCTGGAGGCGCGTTCGTTCGGCTGCCATCATCATCGCGACTTCTCCGGCGCCCGAGAGATCCCGGAGCATCTCCGTGTGGCCGGGGAAGTGCCACCCACCAGCCTGGAATGCCGACTTGTCGATGGGGGCGGTGACGAGGGCGTCGATGTCGCCGCGAAGGGCGAGCTCGATGCCGCGTTCGATCGCGAGCCCCGCCAGGCGGCCCGCCAGCCGCGCATCTCCGTCATCTCTCCAGTCGCCGATCGAAACGTCCACCTCGCCGACCGCGGTCCCCGAAGGTCCGATCAGCAGGAACTCGCCGAGTGCAGCGGTTGGTGCGTGGCGGAGCGCCGCGCCGGCGATCTCCGGACCGATCCCGCGGGGATCTCCCAGCGTGATTCCGATCCGCGGGTGCCACCCTGACGTGGTGCTCACTCGGGAAGCACCCTTTCTTCGCGCACGACCTCATACAGATCTCTGGCGACCCTCTTGGAGACCGACTTCCCGGGTAGCTCGACGATTCGCACCTCGAGGAGTCGATTGGTGAAGCGAAGGGTCACGAGGTCGCCGGTACCCACCGGCTGACTCGCCTTCGCTGGGCGGCCTCCAACGAGGACCGCCCCAGCCTCACACGCGCTCTTCGCCTCGCTACGGCTGCGTGTCAGACAGAGGCGGTTGAGCGTCACGTCCAGCCGCTCGTTCTCCGTCGTCACATCAGGGTCCGGACGTAGACCTGCTGCCGCAGCTCGGCGAGAAGCTCCTCGACCATCCGGGCCTGTTCCAGCCGGTCGCGGATCTGATCGCGCACATCGTCGAGGGTGTACGCGCCCGCCTCGGTCCGCGTCGTGAGCCGGGCGACCATATACCGGCGTTCGCCACGCGCATCCTCGAACTCCACCGGTCCGACGAGTTCTCCGGGCTCAGCCTCCAGTAGAGCGCGCAGTACAGGCTGAGGGAGTCGATCCGCGACGGCGCTCGTCACGGTCGCCGTGTACTCGGGGGAGTTGTAGCTGCGCGCCAGATCGGCCATGCTGGCGCCGCCCTCGATGGCCTGCATCACCGAATCCGCCCGTTCGCCGGCGCGCTCGACGTCCTCCGGGGTCTGCTCGGGCTGGATGAGGATGTGGCGGGCCTGGCGCTCCGACCCACGGGCGCGGTCGACACGGATGATGTGGAAGCCGAAATCGGTCTCCACGATCCCGCTCGTCTGACCAGGTCTCAGGGCGAAGGCGGCCCGCTCGAAGGGCGGCGTCATGCGGCCGGGCCCGAACCAGCCGAGATCGCCGCCGTACTCGGCAGTACCGACGTCTTCGGAGAAGCGGCGGGCGAGGACGCCGAACTCGGCGCCGGTGCCCAGCTCGTCCAGCACCTCCTGAGCCGTGGCCAATGCAGCCTCACGTGCCTCGGGACTCGGCTTCGGTTGTATGACGACCTGGCGGAAACCGACCGTCGCCGGGCGCTCGCCGAGTGCGGCTCGCTGGGTCTGGAAGAACTGCTCGATCTCCTCCTCATCGATCAGGGGAGGTGCGCGATTGCCGAGGCGCATGCGCAGGAAGTCCTGCACCAGCGCCTGGTCACGGGTCTGAGACGCGAGCTGCTGGCGGTAGACGGAGAGCGTCAGGCCTTCTTCGGCGAGCACCTCCTCGAAGGCGGCGGCCGATCCGAAACGTTGCTCGACCTGCTGGATCTGCTGATCCACCTGTTCGTTGATCTGGTCCTCCGAGACTACGACCTCGGCGGCCTCGGCGGCGCTGACGAGAACGAGATTGTCGACCTTCTGGTTCAGGATGTCGAGGCCGACGGCGTCGCGCTGCGCCGGGTCCTGCGGGAGCTGGCCGGCGGCGGCCATCTGATCGAGGTCGAACTGCACGTCGGAAAGCAGGAGTACCGTGTCTCCGACGACGGCGACGACGCGATCGACGAGCATCGGTTCGCCATTCGCCGTCGGGGCCACCTGAGCCTGAAGGGGAGAGGCGCCGACGAGCAGGAGCAGGAAAGCGGCTATACGCATGAGTTCCTTTACCGCGCTGGGCTACTGGATTCCGGATCGAAGCGAAACGCGACGGGGGGCGTCGCCGCCCCCCATCGTTCCGTACGGGTTCATACGCGGAACCGTCGCAGGAGTTCCTGCCAGTGCGCCCGCGGATGTGTTACCTCACTGTCCCGCCGGCGGGGTGGCCGGCGGTGGTGCCGCCATCGAATCCATCGGCATCGGCTCGGTCGGCATGGGCTGACCGGGCATGGCCGGGTCAGTGGGTGGCTGACCGGGCGCTCCTGGGACCGGCGGCGGCGGAGCCTGCTGCGCGCGAATGACTTCGAGCTGGCTCACGACCGCGGAGAACGACTCCTCGTTGATCTCGTGCGGGTACAGATCCCTGAGGATCACCCCGAGCCGGCCGAGCGGGACGAACTCCGCGCCGCCCGAGACGATCGCCTGAACGAGCTCGTTGACATGCGCATCGAGGGCGGAAGAATCCGCGCCCTGCCGTGCCGCCGCCACGAAGCCGGTCGCCTCGGTAAGCTGCCGGATCGTCTGCCGCGCGTCGGTGCGAATCCGCTCCTCCTCCTCGGCGGGAAGGGTGATGCCGCGCTCCTCCACCTCGGCGAGCAGGAGCTCCATCTGGACGAGCTGCCTGACCGCGTTCTCGAGCTGCTCGTCGGTCGCGGACGCGAACGCGGTCTGAACCTGCGGCGGCTGGGTCTGCAGGAATTCGGTGAATTCAGCCGCGGTGAACTCGCCCCCCTCGTAGGTGGCGATCGGTCGCGTTCCCTGACGACCCGAGAGGCTGCGATCCGGGCGGCCGGCGATCTCCCGGGCAACCGCGAGGTTTTCCGCGGGGACCTGCACGTTCACCTCGTCGGCGAGGGACTCGAGGTACTCCAGCTCGGCGCTCTGAACGGCCTGCTGGACCAGGAACTCCCGGAACTGCTGACGCTCGTCGCCGAGCTCCGGCTGTCGGCGCTCCTCCACCAGGATGATGTGGTAGCCGAACGGCGTCTCCACGACCTCGCTGACCTCACCGGCTTCCAGCGCGAACGCGGCCTCCTCGAACGGCTGAACCATCCTGCCACGACTGAAGAAGCCGAGATCCCCGCCGCGGGCGGCGCTACCCGGATCCTCCGAGTACTCCCGCGCCAGATCCTCGAACGATTCGCCGCCAGCAGCGCGCCCGCGGAGCGCATCAGCGAGCTGCTCGACGCTGTCGCGCTGCGCGTCCGTCGCGTTCGGCGGAAGGCGCAGCAGGATGTGGCGAGCGCTGATCTCGGCGCCCGGGCCTTCGAGGGCCCAACGCCGCTGGACCTCGGCCTCGTCGAAAACGGTGTCGACCTCGATCACCTGCTCGCGGAGGCGCACCACGAGCGCCTGCTCGCGGACGGGCTCGATGAACGCCTCCATGTCCAGAGCTGTCAGGCTCGAATCCTCGGCGACGGCGGTCGCGAGAAGGGCGTAGTCGATCCACAGATCGGCCAGGGCCCGAGCGACTTCCGGATCGGGCGGGATCTGCGGGTTCGAAGCCTGGTTCTCGACCGCCTCCTCGACAGGCTGCTCCTTGCCGGGGGCACGGGCGACCACGTCGGTATGTGCGGACATCGCCTCGCCGAGACCATTGCACGCGGTCAGCAAGAGCAGGCCGGCGGCCGGGGCTGCCTTCCGTCGGAGGAGCCCGGCGCACGTGAATGCGGCACTGCTGAAGGACGTCATCTGATTCTCCAAAGTAGGTTGGTGAAGGCCGTGGACGTCAGGCGGCCACCGATCGATCGCGGGACAGGGCCCGCAACGCTCCGATCAGCATCGTCGCCACGGACTCGGGACCCCGCCGATGCAGGGTCAATGAGAGCGGGAACGTTCGTTGGAGCTCGACTTCGAGCTGGTAATCCGTGAACACCCGCTGCAGGGCGGTCATCTTGGGAACGACGGCGGACCGGAAGTTCAGTCGTGCGTCCCATGGGCGTACTAGGATACGCTCGACTCCGAGTTCTGTGCCCAGCAGCCGCAGCGTCGCCGTCTCCAGAAGGGTATCGACTTCGCGGGTGAGCGGGCCATAGCGGTCGCGCAGCTCCGTCCTGAGCGAGTCCACCTCCTCCACGTTCTGGAGAGTCGACAGTCTGCGATAGAGGTGAAGCTTCTGCGCTTCGTCGGGAACGTAGTCGTCCGGAATGTAGGCCGCGCCGTCGACCGACACTTCGGTGGCCGCCTTGCTGACCTCGGCGCCCTCGCCCTTCAGCTGTCGGACCGCCTGGTCGAGCAACCGCATATACGTATCGAAGCCCACGGCCTGGACGAATCCGGACTGCGCGGAGCCGAGGATATTGCCGGCGCCGCGGAGCTCCAGGTCGCGCATCGCGATGCCGAAGCCGCTGCCCAGCTCGGTGTAATGCTCCAGCACCCGCAGCCGCTTCTCGGCGTCCTCCGAGACGTTCTCCGGGATCAGGAGATAGCAGTAGGCGCGGTGATGCGATCGCCCCACCCGCCCGCGGATCTGGTACAGCTGTGCGAGGCCGAACTGATCGGCCCTGTCCACGATCAACGTGTTCGCGTTCGGCACGTCGAGCCCGCTCTCGATGATGGAGGTCGCGACCAGAATGTCGACCTCTCCGGAGACGAACGTGCGCATGATCTCTTCGAGCCCCTTCTCCCGCATCTGGCCGTGGCCGACCGCGATCCTCGCGCTGGGGAGCAGCTTCTGGATCCGGTGGGCCAGCGTGTGGATCGTATCGATCCGGTTGTGGACGAAGAAGACCTGCCCGCCGCGGTCCAGCTCCCGCTGCAGGGCATCTTCGATCACGGCATCGGACCACGGAAGCACGTGCGTGATGATCGGCTGCCGGTCGCGTGGCGGCGTCTGTATCAGCGTCATATCGCGGATCCCGAGCAGGGAAAACTGCAGCGTGCGGGGGATCGGCGTGGCGGTCAGCGTCAGCACGTCGACCGTCTGCTTCAGCTGCTTCAACCGCTCCTTGTGCTTGACGCCGAAGCGCTGCTCCTCGTCGACCACGAGCAGACCGAGGTTCCTGAACACCACGTCGGCAGAGAGGAGACGATGCGTGCCGATCACGATGTCGACGTTTCCCTCCCTCATCGCCGTCAGGACGGCGGTCTGCTCCTTCGACGTCCGGAATCGGGAGAGAGCTTCGATTCGTACCGGAAAGCCCGCCAGCCGCTCGGCGAAGCTGTGCAGATGCTGCTCCGCGAGGATGGTCGTCGGGACGAGCACGGCCACCTGCTTGCCATCCTGCACCGCCTTGAAGGCGGCGCGGATCGCGACCTCGGTCTTGCCGTAGCCGACGTCACCGCAGACGAGCCGGTCCATGGGCCGGATCGATTCCATGTCGGCCTTGACGGCGTCCGTCGCCTGGCGCTGGTCCGGCGTGTCCTCGAAGAGGAAGGAGGACTCCATCTCTCGCTGCCACCTCGTATCGGTGGAGAAGGCGAAGCCGGACGCCGTTTCGCGCGCAGCGTAGAGCTCGAGGAGCTCGGCGGCCATCTCCTCGATCGCTTTCTTCGTCTTGTCCCGGGTCCGTGACCACTCGCGGCCGCCGATCTTGTGAACGCGCGGCGGCACGGCTTCGTCGGAGTCGGAGACCCACCGCTCGATCAGGTCGATGCGGTGGACGGGCACGCGGAGGATCTCGCCGCCGGCGTACTCGATCACCAGCGTCTCGAAGATCTCCTCGCCCACGCGGACCTGTTCGGTTCCCCTGAAGCGCCCGATCCCGTGGTCCATATGCACCACGTAGTCGCCGGGCTTCAACGCGGCAAAGCTCTCGAGGGCGACGCCGCCGCGGAACTGACGGCGCCGCCGGAGGCGACGGGTGCGGCGGAAGATCTCGTGGTCGGTCATCACCCGGACGAGCGGAACCGCATCGGTGAGGATGAAGCCGCCCCGCACCGATCCGATCGCCAGCGTCACTCCCTTGTCGACTCTGAGCTCGCCCAGCAGCTCCTGCAGACGTTCGAGCTGGCCCTCGTTGTCGCACAGGATCGTCGTCCGCTGGCCGTGGAGGGCGGCCTCCCGGAGGATCGCTCCGAGACGTTGCATGTCGCGCTCGACGGGTTCGGGCGCGCTGATCGGGAAGCTGAATGCCGGGGCGTCGAAGGGCGCTCCCGAGCCGACAAAGAGCTGAGGGAAGCGGGCGATCTCGGCCGCGACCGCGTCCGGCGGAGAGAAGAGCCGGTCGGGGTCTTCCGGACCGCTCCCGGTCTTACTCTCGGCCGCATGCAGGCGCTCGACCTCTGCCCACGTCCTGTCCCAGTCCGCATCCGAGTTCTCCGCCTCCATGCGAAGCAGTGTCGCTTGACTCGGGAGATAGGAGAGCAGCGAGCGGCGGCTGGAGGTAGTCGGGACAGGCGCGGACTTCGCCGGCGGGGCATAGCGGATGTCGACCGGAAGAATGCGAAGTTCCTCGAGCGGACCGACCGATAGCTGAGTAAGGACGTCGAAGCGGCGGATCGATTCGATCTCGTCGCCCCAGAACTCCACACGCGCCGGTTCGGGGGTTCCGAAGCCGAAGACGTCGAGAATCCCCCCACGCGACGCGAACTGCCCCACCTCTTCGACGGTTGCGACGCGTTCGAAGCCCATCCCCTCCAGCCGCTCCACGATCTCTGCGGGCCGCACGACGGTTCCAACTTCCAGGCGGAGCTGCAGCTCGTCGAGCCGGTCCACCCCCGGGGACCGTTCCTGGATCGCGCGCTGCGTCGTCACCAGGATCGAGGCGCGCCCCGTCAGCAACGCTTCGAGTGCTTCCACTCGCAGGCCGCCGATCTCGACGTGCGGTTCGGACGACTCGTACGCGAGCGATTCGCGCTGCGGGTAGAGTAACGCGCTGCCTTCACCCAGCAGCGACTCGATGTCGGCGACGAGGTGCTCGGCGGCGTCCGGCGTCGGGGTGATCGCGACGAGGATGCGCTCCGCCGCCGACCGGTGCAGACCAGCGATCAGCAACGCGGGTGTAGAGCCGATGAGGCCCTCCACCGCGGCCGATTGGCCGGGGTCGGGAAGGCCTCGCGCGAGCGCGGCGAAGCTGGGAGTCTGCTGAAATGCGTCGAGAATGGAGGGGTGGGGCACGACCTTGTACTACCTCAACGTACCTGTTCGGGTGAGCGCCGCTTCGGATTCGATGGGCTCTTGTCGATACTACTAACGGTGGACTCTCGCGTGGGAACCGACGGGAAGCGTGGAAGCTAGCAAGCCTTCGCCGCCTTCGTCAATGGAGTCGCGCGCCTCTCGACGTCCGCACCGTTTTGGAACAACTTGCACCGGTCGCGGGGTAGATCCCCGAGAGCGATACCACCGCCCGCGGGGTTCGGATCCCGCCGCGGTCGTCAACCTGGAGTTCGAAATGCGATCTTACCTGCCGCTGGCCACATTCCTCGTCGGGCTGGGAGTCACCCCCGGGCCGACACCCGCACAGGCGCAGGGCTTCTTTCCCGGCCAGCAGATCGGAGCGCGCGTCTGGATCGAGAACGACCGCGACTACTTCCGTCGTGGCGATCGACTGGACGTCCGCTTTTCCGTCAGCGACGACGCCTACGTGGCCGTCGTCCACATCGACAGCGACGGGAACATGGACTTCCTGTACCCCGCTTCGCCCTGGGACAACGAATACGTGCGCGGCGGACGGGTAAACACGCTGCCGATCCGGAGCGGGAGTGGCTGGACGGTGCGGGGACGGGCCGGGATCGGGTACGTATACATCATCGCATCTCCCTCGCCTCTCGACTTCGCCTACTTCCGCGGCCGCACCGGTTCGCCGTGGGACTGGGGCTATGCGGGTCGAGCCGTGCGCGGCGATCCGTTTCTCGCGTTCCAGCAGATCGGCAGGATGCTGGTGCCCTGGTCGTCGACTCCCTATGTGGACGACTTCTACAGCTACTACGTCGACGGATTCCATCGCTATCCGAGCTACGCCTGCTCGGACCGCTACCACGACTCGGGCTGGGGATGGTACCCATCGTACAGCTCGTGCGGCCAGATGGACTACTTCCTTCGGGACTATCCGGACTACTATGATACCCGGCGGTACCGCGGCGATCGGCGCGGGTATCTCGGACAGTACGACAATCTCGACCCGCTCCACGGCTTCAAAGAGAACCCCGACCGGCCGGCGGCGCGCGGTGTGAACCCGAGGAACGCTCAGCCGGATCTGCGTGGTGGCGCCGTGGAGCGTGGGAGCGCGTCGCCCGATGCACCAGCGCGCGGAGTCGATCGGCGCGACCCGGTGCCGGCCCGTCCGGTGCCCGAGCGGTCGAACGAGCCGGACCGCCGTGCGGCGCCTGAACGGAGGCCGTCGGGGACGGCCGCACCCGAGCCGACGCGGGCTGAGCCGACGCGGGCTGAACCCGAGGCGAGTGGTCGCAGGCCGGCGCCCCAAGCCGAGCCCGCGGCTCCGGCCTCGTCCGGAAGAAGGCCGGCGCGCGGAAGACCCTGACACCACTGCCTGACATGCCGAAGCGCCTGATTGCGACCGCCCTTTCCCTGTCCCTGCTGCTCTTCAGCGGCGGCTGCGCGCCCGCTCCGCCGGCGGCCGGTGCTGCCCCGGCCGACCGATCCGGCTCCGGCGCCGCGGAGATCACGCCGGAAGGCATGCGCGCACGCATCCACTTCCTCGCCTCCGACGAGCTCTCCGGCCGCGATACGTGGAGCCCCGGCCTCGAAGCCGCGGCCGCGTACCTCGTCAGCGAGTATCACCAGATGGGGCTCGAGCCGGCCGGTGACGATGCGACGTTCTATCAGCGCTACCCGTTCCGCGCTCGAACGGGGAATCTCGCCCGGTCGCCGAACACGGTCGTCGAGGAATCGTTCCCGCCGAATGTCGTCGCACTGCTCCGCGGCTCGGATCCGGAGCTGCGCGACGAGTACGTGATCCTCAGTGCGCACTTCGATCACGTAGGGGTCGGAGTGCCGGTGAACGGAGACTCCATCTACAACGGCGCCGACGACAACGCCTCGGGTACCTCGGCGCTCCTCGAAGTGGCGGAGGCGTTCAGCACGCTCGCGGAGCGGCCGCGCCGCTCGATCGTCTTCCTGCACGTGAGCGGCGAAGAGCACGGACTGCTGGGCTCGCAGTACTACAGCGAGAACCCGACAGTGCCGATCGATAGGGTCGTGGCGAACATCAACGTCGACATGATCTCACGAAATTCACCCGACAGCATTGTCGTGATCGGCAAGGATTATTCGACGCTGGGCAGTACGGTGGATCAGGTCGGTCAACGTCACCCCGAGCTGGGGCTGACCGTCTCGGACGACCTCTGGCCCGAGGAGCGGTTCTTCTACCGCTCGGACCACTTCAACTTCGCGCGCCTGGAGATCCCGGCCCTCTTCTTCTTCTCCGGGGTCCACGAGGACTACCATCGGCCGAGCGACACGGTCGAGAAGATCGACGCCGAGAAGGCGAGCCGCGTCGCACGGCTGATCTTCTACACGGCCCAGGAAGTCGCCAATAGCCCGACGGTACCGCAGTGGGACGCCGCGGGGCTCGCGGAGGTGAGGCGCCTGACCGGCAGATGACGGCGAGGTCGGCAAAGAGATCGGGGGGGGGGGGGGGGGGGGGG
>JBBDRR010000147.1:0-18095 GCA_040905395.1 Gemmatimonadota bacterium | reverse complement strand
CCCCCCCCCCCCCCCCCCCCCCCCCCCCCCCCCCCCGATCTCTTTGCGATTACCGGTTACCAGTTGCCGGTCGACCTCCCTCCTCCTCAGAACGTCTGTTCGACCCCCAGACCGAAGGTGGCGATCCAGCCGCGCGTGCGCGTGTCATCGATGTCGCTGTGCTGATAGCGTGCGACGCCGAGATCGAGGGGCCCGATCGAGAGCCCGCCCGACAACATGTTACCGCCGTCGTTGGCACCTGCGTACCCCGCCCTGACGCTGATGATCGGGAGCTGCTGCTGCAATCCGACCGAGAATCGCTGATCCCAGGCGTCTCCCAGGCGTCCATCGGTCACCTTCTTGTGGAAGTCGGCGGCGACATGGGTGCGGAAGAAGGGCTTCCAGGCGACGCCGAAGCGCGAGACGGCAGGCGGGACGGCGTTCTCGTAGAGGCCCTGGGCCGCTCCGATCACCCGCAGCGAAGTCGAGGAAGGATCGAGTCGCTGCTCGCTCGCCTCGTAGCGATTTACCAGGTCGACGGGGGAGAGGTTGTCGAGCAGGTCGCTGTTGATGGTGAGGCTGCGCGAGTACAGTTCCTCCGACCAGGTCATCTGCGCGATGGCGTTGCTGAGGGCAAAGCTCAACGTCACGTCCGGGTGCGGCAGGTACGCCGCGCCCACGTCCAGGGCGTAGCCGGTGCCGCCACGCGAGAGGACTCCGACGTAGTCCACCTCGACGTCCTGCTCCTCGAGCAGCACCCGGGGCTCGAACAGGCGGCTGCGCACGATGGTGCGGCCCCGCAGATAGTGGCCCGTCGCGCCGACGCTCAATCCGGGAAGCACCTCACGCCCGTAGCCGAGGGTGAAGTCCCAGTAGCTCGCCCGCTCGCCGAAGGTATCGCCCACCGAATAGTCCGTGCGGCCGTCCTCGTAGCCGTTCAGCAGGAGCTCGGCGAGATCTCGGCTCAGCGTGTGCTGGCCCACCGCCGCGTAGCCCGCGCCGATCGCCAGCCCACCGTTCGTGATCGCCAGGAGCGGGGCCCTCAGCGAGAACTGGCCGGCCGTGCCCTCCGGGGGTACGAGTCCGAGAAGCTCGTCCTGCCTCGTCTCCGGGATGTCGGTAAAGTCGATGAGGTCGGGAATGTCGGTGAACTCCGGTCCGACGAGGGTGCCACCCACGGCAACCTGCGGAAAGGCGATCGACCAGCGCGGCCCGTCCGCGAGACCGAGATTGCCCGGGGCCAGGAAAACGGCCTCGTAACCGCGGGCGACACCCATGTACGCCCCACCCATCCCCATCTCCTTCGGCGTGGACGGAACCTGCGCCACCGCCGATCCCGCCGTCAGCGCCACGAGGGCGGCGGCTCCGGCGAGCACACGAAATTCTCTATGCATGTTCATGATCGTTCAGGGATGAAGCAGGACGGGAATTTCCAGCGTGACACTGGCGGGCTCGGCCCCGTCCGTGCCCTGGATCTCGAACGAACGGCTCAGCGAGATCACGCCGTCTCCATTGACCTTCCGAACGACGAGCGTCGAAATCTCCTCGGCGGCCTCGGCCTGACCGCTGATCCGGAAGCGCATGTTGGTGAAGACGAGCTGATCCGAAGTCTCGCTCACCGTCGTTCCCGGTGTGGTTTCCACCAGCGCGTCGATCACGACCGACTCGGCGGTCTCGCCGGCTTCGGTCAGCACGCGGACCGTCGCCGACGCGTTGATCGACCCGCTGGCGCTCGCGCCGTCGACCCGAAGGGCTCCCGCCGCGGCCGGGTACAGCAATGCAGCCTCCTCGACCTTGTCCAGGAGGTTCTGACTCGCCGTCGACGTGATGCCGCTGCATGGCGAGGCCGAACCGCCGCAGAAGACGGTGACGCTGTCGGCGCCGCCCAGGAGATCGAGAGCCGCAACCGAGAACGACGCGTTCCCCGTGCTCGCCTTGACCGGGAAGACGAACTGGGGCGACGGGATCACGACCGCGAAGGTTCCGAGCTCGTCGATCTCCGCCTCGACCACGCCGGTCGCGAGATCGACACGGCTTGCCGCATACGGCTGCAGAATGCCGTTCGCGACCGACACTACCGTAGCGAGCCACGCCCGCGGCGCGTCCGTTTCTTCCGAGAACGCCATCTCGAGCGATGCAGGAGCACCGAGCTGTAGCCCCTCGGGAGTTACCGCGAACGCTTCGGAGGCTACCTCGCCAGTGGTCGATATCTCGCCCGGCGGCGAGGTCGTCTCCAGGCCGACACTCACCGACCCCGTGAACGCCCCCGCTGGAAAGTGGATGGCGACTCCAGCCGGAGAGCTGATGCTGCCGCCCTGGCTCGCGATCGTCCGGTTCGTAGCGCCGCTGACTTCCAACGGGAGTAGCTGAGCCTCCGGCTCACACCCCGCGAGACCCAGCAAGCCGACAAAAATGATTGTCCTGCGTCGCATAAGTAGATCAGGTGAAACGATGAAACGACAGCGCGCCCGGAGCGGCGCGCGACAAGAAGATATGACGTGACGGCCGATGCCGGGAGTCCCCCCCGGCCGCACTCCGGCGCGTACCGCCGGGGCTTTCTCGAAGTCACCAAAATAGCTATGTTTGCACTCTTTTACCCCACCTCAACAACGCCTTGTGGGCGAGTGACGTTGCACACCGACAATATACGGAATTTCTGCATCGTAGCCCATATCGATCACGGGAAGTCGACCCTCGCGGATCGACTTCTCGAGATGACGGGCACGCTGCAGGCTCGGGAGATGAAGGCGCAGGTCCTCGATTCGATGGACCTGGAGCGCGAACGCGGCATAACGATCAAGTTGAACGCGGTACGGATGGGGTATCGGGCAGCCGACGGCGTTCAGTACCAGTTCAACCTGATCGACACTCCCGGTCACGTCGATTTCACGTACGAGGTATCGCGGTCGCTCGCGGCGTGCGAGGGGGCGATCCTGGTGGTGGACGCGTCGCAGGGCGTGCAGGCGCAGACGCTCTCCAACCTCTTTCTCGCGATGGAGGCGGGGCTGGAGATCATTCCCGTGCTGAATAAGATCGACCTGCCGGGCGCGGAACCTGAGCGGCGGCGTGAGGAGCTCGTGGAGCTGCTCGGCGTGGCTCCGGAAGAGATTCTGTTCGTATCCGCGAAGGATGGGAGCGGGATCCCTGCGTTGCTGGAGGCGGTGGTAGCGAAGGTCCCGGCGCCGAAGGGCGAGCGGGAGCTGCCGACCCGCGCCCTGATCTTCGACTCCTTCTACGACAAGTACCGCGGTGCGATCCCGAGCATCCGGGTCGTGGATGGCGTCCTGCGGAAAGGGATGACGATCACCTTCGGATCCACGGAAGCGGAGTACGAAGTCGACGAGGTCGGATACCTGCAGCTCGGCAACTTCGCGATCGACGAGCTCGGCCCCGGCGAGGTCGGCTACCTGACGGCGGCGATCAAGAAGGTCGCCGACACCAAGGTCGGCGACACCATCCTGGACGCGCGCAATCGGGCGGCGGAGCTCCTGCCGGGCTATCAGGAGGTGAAGCCGATGGTGTTCTCGGGACTCTACCCGACGGATACGGATCAGTACGAGGAGCTGCGCGATGCGCTGGAGAAGTTGAAGCTGAACGATGCGTCGCTCTTCTACGAGCCCGAGACGTCGACGGCGCTCGGCTTCGGCTTCCGCTGCGGCTTCCTGGGGCTGCTGCACATGGAGATCATCCAGGAGCGGTTGGAGCGGGAGTTCGGTCTCGACCTGATCTCCACCGTCCCGAATGTGGAGTACCGCATCCGGATGACGAGCGGGGAGGAGATGCGGCTCGAGAATCCGTCGGCGCTGCCGGACCGAACGAAGATCGACCGCATCGAGGAGCCGTACGTCCGCTCCCGGATCGTGGTGCCTGCCGAGTACATCGGCGGAGTCCAGAAGCTCGCCCACGAGAGACGTGGAGACTTCATCGGTATGAACTACCTCGATCCGACCCGGGTGGAGTTCACGTACGATCTGCCGCTGGCCGAGATCGTGCTCGACTTCTACGACAAGTTGAAGTCCGCGACGCGGGGCTATGCCTCATTCGACTACGAATTGTCGGAGTACAGGCCGAACCGTCTGGTCAAGCTGGACATGCTGATCAACGGGGACCAGATCGACGCGTTCTCGGTCATCATGCACGAGGACAAGGCGTACGAGTACGGCCGCGCGATGGCGGAGAAGCTGAAGGAGTTGATCCCTCGCCAGATGTTCGAGGTCGCGGTCCAGGCCGCGATCGGAAACAAGATCATCTCGCGCGAATCGGTCAGGGCTCTGCGAAAAAACGTCACCGCGAAGTGCTACGGCGGCGATATCACCCGGAAGCGGAAGCTCCTCGAAAAGCAGCGCGCCGGTAAGCGGCGGATGAAGCAGGTGGGAACGGTGGAGATACCGCAGGAGGCGTTTCTGGCGGTTCTCAAGGTGGGGGAATGAGGGGGGACGGCGTCTTCCATTATTCGTTATCCGTTATCCGTTGGACCGGGGGGCCCGCGGGGGCGGAGATGGAAATCGGAACGCTACTGATGGCCACGGAACCGCTGTGATCTGTCACGCAGCACCTTCGCAACGGATGACGTACAACGGATGACGTACAACGGATGACGTACAACGCAACATGACCAAAAAGTGGATCGTCGGCGTCGACCTGGGGGGGACGAATATCGTCGTGGGGATCCTGCCGACGAAGGGCGGCGACGTATACGGGTTGCGGGTTCTGCCGACGGAGTCGCACCGTGGGGCCAAGTTCGTCGTGGACCGTATCGTCGAGATGGTGGATGAGGCGATCGCCGAGGTGCTGGCGGAGCACGGTGGAACCCGTGGACAGGTCGCCGGGGTCGGCATCGGATCGCCAGGCCCGCTCGACCGTAAGGCCGGAGTGGTGATCAACACGCCGAACCTCGGCTGGCGCAACTTCCCGCTTCGGGACCTGATCTCGAACGCGCTGAACCTTCCCGCGACGCTGGACAACGACGCGAACTGCGCGACCTACGGCGAATGGTGGTTGGGCGCGGGCAAAAACGCGGATACCCTCGTCGGATTGACGCTCGGGACCGGCATCGGGGGCGGGATCGTTCTCGGCGGGCAGATCTTCCACGGGTGCTCCGACGTCGCCGGTGAGATCGGTCACATGACGATCGATTCGACCGGACGGCGATGCAACTGCGGCAACTACGGGTGCCTCGAGGCGTACGCGTCGGGGCCCGCGATCGCCCTTCGTGCGGTCGAGGGCATCGAAGCCGGAGTGGAGACCGTACTGACCGAGATGGTCGACGGGCGGCTGGAGGACATCACCGCGGCCACGGTATACGAGGGGGTCGTCGCCGGCGACCCGTACGCCGAGGAAGTCATGAAGGAGACCGCCAGATTCCTCGGCGCCGGAATCGCCAGCATCATCAACGTGCTCAACCCGGAGATGGTGGTGATCGCTGGTGGCGTCACGAGAGCCGGCGACCACCTGTTCACGCCGCTCAGGGCAGAGGTGCGCCGGCGCGCCTTCCGCGCGGCCGAGGAGCGTTGCAGGATCGTCTCGGGCGAGCTTCCCGGCACGGCGGGCGTCGTCGGTGCCGCCGCTGTCTTCAAGCAGGAGACGTACGGGGAGGTGTGAGGACTTCGGCTATCGGCTATCGGCTATCGGACACGGCAACTACGCTGATCTCGTCGTGATGGCGAATACTGACGACTGACGACTGACCACCGCGCGCATCCCTCCATTGCATTGCCGGATCCAATCTCGGGTCGATTGCCGCGCCGCCTCGGCGTATTGGGCACCTTCGTGTGGGACACGATCTGGCATCCAGGGAGGGGGGACGAGCGGCCGCTGGAGCAGTGGGGGGGAATCGCCTACTCGATGGCGGCCGCTTCCGCGGCCTGCCCGGCGGGCTGGGAGATCGAGCCGTTCGCGAAGGTTGGCGAGGATCTCCTTACCGAAGCGCTCCGCTTCGTCGATGACCTGGCGAATGTTGGATCCAGGGAGGGCCTTCGCCGGGTGGCGCAGCCGAACAATCGCGTTGAGCTCCGCTACTTCGAGCCGTCGGAGCGGACCGAGCGCCTCACAGGCGGGGTGGTCCCGTGGGAGGCGGAGGAACTGCTCGAGGCGATCGGCGAGCTGGACGCCCTGTACGTGAACATGGTCTCGGGTCTGGAGCTCGATCTGGAAGCGGCTACGACGCTGGCCGCCCGCGCCGCGATACCGAGCTACATCGATCTCCATTCGCTCTTCCTCGGTCCGCCGGGCGACGGTCCACGCGAGCCTCGACCACTCCCCGAATGGGAGAATTGGGCGAGCTGCTTCGACGTGGTGCAGCTCAACGAGCAGGAGCTGGCCCTCACCGGTGTGGGCCAGCCGGAAGAGTTGCTTCGCCTCGAGGCGTTCCCCTCGCTCCGTCCGGCCGGGATCATGATCACGCGGGGGGGTCGCGGCGCGACGGCCGTGCTCCGGCGAGGCCAGGGCGGCGCTCTCGGGTGGCGTGTCGGAAGCGGCGGGGGCCGCGAGCTCATGCAGCTGGACGTCCCAACCGTGGGGGGCCCACAACGCGGCGATCCGACCGGGTGTGGGGACGTCTGGGGAGCGGTGCTCTTCGCTGGGCTTCTGGAAGGCCGCTCGCCCCCCGAATCACTGCGCCGGGCTCACGTGGCGGCGGCGGCGAAGCTTCGCGCGGCGGGGATCGACGAGCTTCCCGCCGAGATCGCGCGGGCCCTCGCCACTCACGCCGAGGAGTAGCGCCGCTTCGGCTTCCGCTCGCCAGCCGGCGGGTGTTACTTTGGAGCCGAATCCGATCCCCATCAGCCACACCTGGTCGTCAATGAGGCGAGTCATCGCGGTACCCCCGACGCTCGATGAGCGCGGGTTCGATCAGCTGGTGGAGGAGGCGACGAGGGAGGATGCGGAGAACGGGCTGCTGCTCGACGCTCGCCACGTCCGCTGGGCGGACCCGTACGGGATGGTCGGGTTGCTCGCCGTCGGACAGATCCTGCGTGATCGGGTCGAGCAGGCGCCGGTGCTCGAACTCCCGGAGTCCCCGGAAGTGATGAGCTATCTCGGGCGCATGGAGTTCCTGCGCGAAGCGGCCGAGATCTACGAGATACCCGCTGGAATCGGGCAGCGGAAGCCGGTTGGCCCCTCCAACGTACTCCTGGAGATCACGCACATCCGCTCGCACGAGGACGTACACGGGGTGATCGAGCACGTGCAGGAGAGGGCAGGGACGATCCTGACCGAGCGGCTGAACTACTCGCAGGCGGATGCGGTGCCGTTCAGCATCATGCTCTCCGAGGTGTGTCAGAACATCGTCGAGCATGCGGAGAGCGGCGGCTGGGTCGGCATCCAGACGTACAACTGGGCCAAACGCCTCGGGCGGCAGGTCGTCGTGATCGGCGTCGCCGATCTTGGCATCGGGTTTCGCGGTTCGTTGGCGAGGGAGCACGCCGCCCGGTTCGGCGATCGGTGGGACGACCTGACCGCGCTCCAGGCCGCCTTCCTGCACGGCGTCACCCGCTTCCGCGACCCGGGCCGGGGGCAGGGGCTCAAGCAGATCCGCAGCCGCGTCCACCGCTGGGGCGGGAAGGTGTCGATCCGCAGCGGCACCGCCCGGATCGCCGACGTGCCGGAGTGGGACGATTCAGCCGCTTCGGAGCGTGGGCTCGCGAATTTTCCGGGCTCTCAGATCCAGATCGTTCTTCCCGCCCGCGTGTAAGCGGTCGGGAGGACACTTCAATCGACGAACGAAATACGGAGCATGGAGAACGCAACATTCCAGACGAACAAGGGCACTTTCACCGTCGAGCTCTATCCGGACGACGCCCCGCTCGCGGTCGAGAACTTCACGAAGCTGGCCGGCGATGGCTTCTACGACGGGATCGTCTTCCACCGTGTGATCCCCGATTTCGTCGTCCAGGGTGGCGACCCGCTCACCAAGGAACTTCCTCTGACGCACCCGAAGATCGGCTCGGGCGGTCCGGGGCACACGATCAAGTGCGAGACGAAGGGAAACCCGCGGAAGCACGAGCTCGGTGCCCTCTCGATGGCCCATGCCGGCAAGGACACGGGCGGCAGCCAGTTCTTCATCGTGCTCAGCGAAACGAACACGCGGCACCTGAATGGGGTGCATACCGTCTTCGGCAAGGTTGCGGAGGGTATCGACGTGGTGAAGAAGCTCGAGCGTGGGGACCGCATGGAGAAGGTTTCGCTGGGCACCGCGGAGTAATGGGAGCGTGATGCAGGCGAGGCAGCAGCTCTCCGCCCTGGCGTTCGACCTCACCCGGCTGCACCGCCGGACCGTCACCTCGTTCTACAGCAACCTGGTGACGCGGCCAACGGGGCGAGCCGTTCGGATGGGGCTCGAGCAGCAGCTGTCGGAGGCCGCCGGGGCGGGAGGGCCGTGTCTCTCGATCCTGGACTTCTCACAGGTGCGCGTGATGGACTACTCGTGCGCCGACGAGATCGTCGCGAAGCTGCTGCTCCAGTACGCGGCGGCTGAACGTACGCTTGAAGTGTACTTTCTCGCCCGCGGCTTACAGGAGCACCATCTCGAGTCGGTGGAAGCCGTTCTCGATCGCCATGGACTGCTGCTGGCGGCCGAGGGAGGGTGCGGGGCGACGCTCCTCGGCCCCGCGACGCCTCACGAGAGGAAGTGCTGGGAGGTGCTCGTCCGCCACGGGAGGGTCCGGATCCGGGAGCTCGCCGCCTCGAGCGGCCTTCCGGAGAACGCGATCGGCCGGATGGTTCACCGCTTCATCGCGGCCCGCGTCGCGGTATCGCTGCCGGGCGATCTGATCTGCCCGATTCCGCAGCTCAACGATGCCTGAGGAGGCGGACGGGAAGCAGGGATTCTCCACGATCGCGGTGCACGCGGGCGGAGGGGCGCGCCACGTCGGCTCGCCGGTGTCGGGCGAGATCCACCAGTCAACGACCTTCGTCGGCGACGCCCTCGGCGAAGCGGAGGTCCTCTACAGCCGGTTCGGCAACAATCCCACACACCGCCGACTAGAAGATAGGCTCGCCGCGCTCGAGGGTGCCGAGTCGTGTCTGCTGACGGGTAGCGGGATGGGTGCGATGGCTGCCGCGCTTCTCTCGCGCCTCCGCGCCGGGGATCATCTCGTCGCCTCGGACTCGCTGTACGGCGGCACCAGCGTCTTTCTCGACCGGGAGCTCTCCCGCCTCGGGATCGAGACGACGTACGCCGACCTCGCCGACGGGCGGTGGACGGACGCGATCCGCCCTTCGACGCGGGTCGTTCTCTCCGAGCTCCCCAGCAATCCGCTCCTGCGCGTGATCGACCCGGCTCCGCTGGGGGAGGCGGCCCGGCGGGCGGGAGCGGTCCTCATCGTGGACGCGACGATCGCGACCCCGGTGAACTGCCGGCCGCTGGAGCACGGCGCCGATCTCGTCGTCCACAGCGCGACGAAGTATCTCGGCGGCCACTCCGACGTGACCGCCGGGGTGGTGTGCGGCCCTGCGGAGCTGGTGAACGGCGTGAGGGAGCGCTCGCAGCTCTTCGGTACTGCGCCCGATCCGCACGCCTCGTGGCTGCTCGAGCGGGGGATCAAGACGCTCGGGGTGCGGATGGAGCGGCACAATGCCAACGGCCTGGCGATTGCCCGCTGGCTGGAGGAGCAGCCGGAGGTGTCGCGGGTCCATTATCCCGGGGTCGAGTCGCATCCGGATCATCGGGTGGCGTCGCGTCTGCTCCGGGGGTTTGGTGGGCTCATCGGCTGCCAACTCGTAGGCGGTACGGAGCGTGTCGCACGGTTCATCGATTCGTTGAAGCTCTGCACACTGGCGCCGAGCTTCGGAGGCGTCGAGACGCTCCTCTCGGAGCCGCGGCTGACCTCGCACGTCAAGCTCACCCCCGAGCAGCGTGCGGAGCGGGGCTTCCCGGACGGATTCCTCCGCTTCTCGTTCGGAATCGAGGACCCCGCGGATCTCATCGGGGACCTGCGACAGGCCTTCGATGCGGCGTTCCAATCGTAGAGCAGCGCGCCGCTGCCCAGGCACATGTGGAGCACGTGAACGGAGTGGAGTGAGTGGGGAACGGAAACTCAGGTAAGGGCTCGGAATCGGATCCGTTGGACCTGGTCGTCGTCGGGGCGGGGCCGTGCGGGATCGCCGTCGGGGTGGCCGCGAAGGAGCACGGGCTGAGCTGCGTCCTCGTCGATCGCGGCGCGGTGACCCAGGCGATGATGGAGCACCCCACGTATACGACGTACTTCAGCGGCCCGGAGAAGCTGGAAGTCGGCGGCATCCCGTTCACCACGGCGGGCGATAAGCCGACGCGCAGGGAGGCGCTCCGCTACTATCGTCGCGTCGTCGGCTACCATGACCTCGACGTCGTGCAGTATCACGAAGTCACCCGGATCGACAGGCGGCCCGAGACATTCGTCTGCCACACGGTCAGTCGCGAGGGGATACGTCGGGATTTCCACGCCCGTAACATCGTCATCGCTACCGGCTACTACGACAATCCGCGCTCGCTCGGCGTTCCCGGGGCCGACCTTCCGAAGGTCGAGTACTACTTCACCGAGCCGTACCCGTACTTCGACCAGGACGTGATCGTCGTCGGCGGTGGGAACTCGGCCGCGGACGCGGCTCTCGCGTGCTGGCGCGAGGGGGCGCGGGTCACGATCGTCCACCTGTTCGAGGAGCTGGACCGCGGGGTGAAAGCGTGGGTGAAGCCGGATATCGACAATCGGATCGCCGAGGGCGCGATCCCAGGCTACTGGCGACACGTGGTGCGGGAGGTCCGCCCCGGCGAGGTGGAGATCGAGAGTCTCGAAACGGGCGAGCGCACGACGCTCCGGAACGACTGGGTCCTGGCGATGATCGGGTACATCCCCGACCCGCGGATGCTGCTCGATCTGGGCGTCGAGATCGACGAAGAAACCGGAATCCCCACCTTCGATCCCGCCACGATGCTGACGAACATGCCCGGCGTCTACATCGCCGGCGTCCTCGCGGCAGGCTACGACGCGAACAAGATCTTCATCGAGAACGGGAAGCTGCACGGAGAGTTGATCGCGCGCGCGGTGCGCGCGAAATTCTTAGTTATAAGTTTTCAGTTTTTAGTTGGATGGCCGAAGGGGCTCCGCCGCCATGGGGAGCCCCTTCACCGTAGAGCCGCAACTCAAAACTCAAAACTAAAAACTCAAAATTTCCTCAATCCGCCCCCGCCATCGAGTACCCCTTCTGGAGATCGACGAGCGGAGCGGGGTAGTCGCCGGAGAAGCAGGCAGAGCAGAAGGTGCCGCCCTCGTCGACGCAGGCGAGCATTCCCTCCAGGGACAGGTAGCCGAGGGAGTCGACGCGAAGCTTCTCACGGATCTCTTCGGGGCTGCGCTCGGCCGCGATCAGCTCCCCGCGAGTCGGCATGTCGATGCCGTAGTAGCAGGGGTGGCGGACGGGTGGGGACGCGAGGCGGAAGTGGACCTCCGTCGCGCCCGCCTCCCGAAGCAGGTTCACCAGCCCCTGCGAGGTCGTGCCGCGGACGAGTGAGTCGTCGACCACGACGACGCGCTTTCCCTCGAGGACCTCGCGAACCGGGCTGTACTTCAGACGTACCTTGAAGTCGCGGCCTGCCTGCGACGGTTCGATGAAGGTGCGGCCGACGTAGTGATTGCGGATGAGGCCGAGCTCGAAGGGAATGCCCGACTGCTCGGCGAAGCCGAGGGCGGCCGAGTTCGCCGAGTCGGGCACCGAGATGACGCAGTCGGCATCCGCGGGGTGCTCGACCGCGAGCTGCCTGCCGAAGGCGCGGCGCGCCCGGTCGACCGAGTAACCCCACAGCTGCGAATCGGGGCGGGCGAAGTAGACGAGCTCGAAGATGCAGGGCGCGGGCGGCGTGAAGGATCCGAGCTTCCGCAGGCGGGTGAGCTCGCCATCGCGGATCCGCAGTACCTCGCCGGGCTCGATGTCCCTGATGTAGCGCGCTCCGACGATGTCTAGCGCGCAGCTCTCCGAGGCGATGACGTAGCCACCCTCGCGCTGTCCGAGCACGAGGGGCCGGAACCCGTGGCGGTCGCGGGCGGCGTACAGCGTGTCACCGACCGTGATGAGCACCGAGAAGGCGCCCTCGAGCTGGGAGAGTGCGTCGTCGATCTGGGCATCGACGCCCTCTCGCCGGGAGCGGGCGATCAGGTGGACGATGACCTCGGAGTCGATCGAGGTCTGGAAGAGCGCCCCCTCGGCGACCAGCCTGTCCCTCAGCTCCTGGGCGTTCGTGAGGTTGCCATTGTGCGCGAGGGCCAGGTCGCCCTCGGAGTAGCGAACGAGCAGCGGTTGGGCGTTCGCGAGGCCCGATCCTCCCGCGGTCGAGTAGCGCAGGTGGCCGAGGGCAGTCTCGCCGGCGAGCTTCGCGAGCGACTGCTCGTTGAAGGCGTCGGCGACCAGGCCCGTTCCCTTGTGGATCAGGCTCTGCCCTCCCTCCCGGTCGATCGCCACGATGCCCGCCGCCTCCTGCCCCCGGTGCTGGAGCGAGTAGAGCGACAGGAAGACGAGCTTGGCGGCTTCCGGAATCCCACTGACCGCTGCAATACCACACATAAGGTCTCGTTCTCCAGGCGGTGAGGCTCGCGGGAGCCTCAGGGCACAAAAACTTCGGAATCGAGCGCCGTCGCCACATCGATCGGCCGACCGTCCATCCGTCTCGGAATCGCGTCGTAATATGTGCGAGCGATCGCCTCGACCGGAACGTCGATGACCGCTTCGCGCGTCACGATGCGGAATCGACCCTTCACCTCACCGACCCTTCCGATCCGCCGGGCTTCCACGCCGCTGGCGGCGAAATGGGCGAGAACGCGGTCGGCGTCTGCCTCCGAGCAGCTGACGATGACCCGGCTCTGCCCCTCGCCGTAGAGCAGAGGCGCGGGTGGGAGGTCGTCTTCCAGCTCGACCTCGACTCCGACCGGGCTGTCCGCCCTCGCGATCGCGCACTCGGCCAGCGCGACGGCGAACCCGCCTTCGGCCGTGTCGTGCGCCGACCGGATCAGACCGGACCGGATCGCTTCGAGCAATGCGCCCTGGAGCTTGCGCTCCTCCTGAAGGTCGATCGCGGGAGCGTCGCCGGCGACCATGCCGTGCACCGCCTTCAGATACTCGCTCCCGCCGAGCTCGTCCGTGTTCCGGCCGAGGAGGATCACCGTGTCGCCCTCCTCACCGAACGCCAGCGTCGTCACGTGGTCGATGTCCTCGATCACTCCGACCATCCCGATCGTCGGGGTCGGGTAGATCGCCCCGGCGGGATTCTCGTTATAGAGGGAGACATTGCCGCCGGTCACCGGCGTTTCCAGCACCGTGCAAGCCTCCCCGATTCCGCGTACCGCTTCGGAGAGTTGGTGGTACACCTCGGGCTTCAGAGGGTTGCCGAAATTGAGGTTGTCCGTGACGGCGCGGGGAAGGGCACCCGAGCAGACGAGGTTCCTGGCGGCTTCGGCCACCGCGATCAGTCCGCCGCGATAGGGATTGAGGTAGACGTAGCGGCCGTTGCAGTCGGTCGTCGCCGCGATCGCCCGGCGGGTTCCCCGGAGCCGCAGCACCGCGGCGTCCGAGCCCGGACCGACGACGGTGTTCGTGCGGACGGTGCTGTCGTACTGCTCGTGGATCCAGCGTTTCGAGGCGATCGTGGGGTCGTCCAACAGCGTGAAGAGGGCCCACGCGGGGTCCTGCTCCTCCTCGCGCGGCCTGAGCTCGCTCGGGTTCCAGCTGCGCAGTTCGGTGATCCGCGGGTTCTCGCGTCCCTCTCGCGTATAGGTCGGGCAGCCGTCGACGAGCGGCTCGCCAGGGATCTCGACGACCACCGCGCCGTTCTCCCGGATCACGTAGTTTCCCGTGTCGGTGACGTGGCCGATCGTCTCCGCGTCGAGCTCCCAGCGGCCGAGGATCGCCCGCACTTCTTCCTCCCGGCCCTCCTTGGCCACCACGAGCATCCGCTCCTGGGTCTCGGAGAGGAGGATCTCGTACGGCGTCATGCCCGGCTCGCGGACCGGTACCTTCGAGATCTCGATGTCGACTCCGGTGCCGCCGCGCGCCGCCATTTCGGTAGAGGACGATACGAGCCCCGCCGCCCCCATGTCCTGGATCCCGACGATATGACCCGAGCGGATCAGCTCGAGCGACGCCTCCAGGAGAAGCTTCTCGGTGAATGGGTCGCCGACCTGTACCATCGGCCGCTTCGCTTCGCTCTCCTCCGTCAGCTCCGCCGAGGCGAAGGTTGCACCGTGGATCCCGTCCCGGCCGGTCTTCGATCCCACCGCCATGATCGGGTTGCCGACGCCCTCCGCAACCGCGGTGATCAGCTCCTCGCGCTTCATCAGCCCGATCGCCATCGCGTTGACGAGCGGATTTCCCTCGTAGGAGGCGTCGAAGTAGATCTCGCCGCCGACGGTCGGGATGCCGACGCAGTTCCCGTAGTCGCCGATCCCCTTCACCACGCCCGCGAGCAGGTAGCGGACGCGCCCGGCGGACGGACCGTCCAGCTCGCCGAAGCGTAGGGAGTTCAGCACGGCGATCGGCCGCGCGCCCATCGTGAACACGTCGCGCAGGATCCCGCCGACGCCCGTCGCGGCGCCCTGGTACGGCTCCACGGCGGAGGGGTGGTTGTGCGACTCGATCTTGAACGCGACAGCGAGCCCCTCGCCGACGTCGATCACACCCGCGTTCTCACCCGGCCCCTGCAGCACCCAGGGCGCCTTTGTCGGCAGCGTGCGCAGCAGCGGCTTCGAATTCTTGTACCCGCAGTGCTCCGACCACATCGCGCTGAAGACGCCCAGCTCGGTGTAGGTCGGCTCGCGGCCGAGGAGGTCCAGGATCAGCTGGTATTCGTCCGTCGAGAGCCCGTGATCCTCCACCAGCTCCGCTGTGATCGCCGGGTCTCCCGGGCGTGGTGTCACCGACACTGCTGTACTCCGATTTGGGTGATGAATCGTGTAGGGGTCGTCAGTCGCCGAAGCTCGTCATCCCGAGCAACGCGAGGGATCCGCACCTCCGATTGACGCCGCAACGTGCGGATCCTTCGCTACGCTCAGGATGACTGGGTCAGTTGCGGACTTCGCTGCGCTCAGGATGACGAGGGGCTGGCGACCAGGTGCTCGGCCAGCGAGCGGAACAAACCGATCCCGTCCACCGAACCGAGCAGCTCGTCCACGGCTCGCTCGGGGTGGGGCATCATGCCGAGCACGTTGCGGCCGGAGTTGATGATGCCGGCGATGTTGCGGGCCGAGCCGTTCGGGTTCGCCGCCTCCGTGATCCGGCCATCGGCTTCGCAGTAGCGGAAGATCACGCCGCCCTCGGCTTCCAGTAGGTCCAGCTCTTCGTCCGGCGCGATGTAGCAGCCCTCGCCGTGCGCGATGGGGACGCGGAGCACCTGTCCCACCTCGTACGCGGAGGTGAACGGCGCCACGCTCTGCTGGACACGCAGGTGCACCACCTTCGAGCTGAACTTCAGCGAGCGGTTCCGTATCAGCGCGCCTGGCAGCATGCCGGCCTCGCAGAGGATCTGGAAACCGTTGCAGATCCCGACGACCAGGCCGCCAGCGTCGGCGAACGCCCGAACCTCGTTCATGATGGGGCTGAGGCTGGCGATCGAACCCGCTCGCAGGTAGTCGCCGTAGCTGAACCCGCCGGGCAGGAAGAGCGCGTCCACACCCTTCAAGTCGTGGTCGCCGTGCCAGAGGTAGACCGTCTCGGCCTCGAGCACCTCTCGCGCAGCCTTGTAGCAATCGTAGTCGCAGTTCGAGCCGGGGAAGGTGACGACGCCGATCTTCATGGCGCGGTCTCCGCCTGCTCGATCACCTGCACGTCGTAATCCTCGGTGACGGGATTCGCGAGTAGCTGCCGACACATTTTGTGGGCACGTTCCTGCGCCTCCTCGATGCTGGCGGCATCGAGATCGATGCGGATCAGCCGACCGACGTGAACCTCGCCGACCCCTGCGAAGCCTAGGTTCGTCAGTGCGCCCTCGACCGCCTTACCCTGCGGATCGAGAATCCCCTGCCGGGGCACGACCCGGATCTCAACCTGATATGCCATCAAAGCCTCTCTTCGGGAGGTGAATCGACCGGTCGCCGAAAGCGTGGACTCGGCTCCATGGAGTCGTAATCGAGCTGTCGCTCTCCCTCGTCCGTCTCGTCCACGTCGATCAGGGGGTCCCGGTCCGGAAGCCGCTCTGCGAAGCCGAGCAGCACGGAACGGAAGAGGCCGAAGGTGATGTAGATGATCGCCGCGGGAAAGAAGAAGAGAGACGGCGTGGTGAAGGCGAAGATGGTGGCCAGCACCGCCGCACCGAGGGTCAGCCTTCCGCGAACGGTTCTCAGATCGAACCTGGGGACGACCGGGTAGAGGACGTGGCTCATCATCAGCGCCGACAGCGCGAGGAGCAGCCCGGTGCTGAGCGTGCTCCAGGGCAGGTGCGACAGATTATTGAGGAAGAATTCGGTCTGGCTGAACGGGTAGAAGGTAGCGACCGTCATCCCCGCGGTCGGTGACGGGAGGCCATGGAAGTTGGCCTTCGCCGATCCCGCCTGCTCGACGTTGAAGCGGGCGAGCCGGATGATGACCGCCGCGACGTAGATGAAGCCGACCGCCCAGCTCCAGACCCCTTCGATCAGGAAGAGATAGTAGAAGATGATGGCTGGGGCGACGCCGAAGCTCACCGCGTCGACGAGCGAGTCGAGCTGCTCGCCGAACTCGCTGCCCGTGCTGGTGAACCGCGCGATGCGGCCATCCACCATGTCGACCGCCGCCGCCACCACGATCAGCCAGGCGGCGGTCTCGAACTGCCCCCTGGAGGCGGAGACCATCGCCCAGAAGCCGAGGAAGAGGTTCCCCAGCGTGAAGGCGCTGGGGAGGACGATGACGCCCCGCTGGAGCTGCCGCGGGGGCCTCACGTGCGACCCCAGTCAGAGAGCGGCACCTGGTCGAGCGAGATGCCGGTGATCCGCTGGAAGGCTTCCCGATAGCGGCGCGACGTTTCCTCCACCTGCGCGTGCGGCAGATCGGGCGCTGGAGGCTGGCGGTTCCAGCGCCCCGCCTGGACGAGCTCCTCGAGGTAGTCGCGAACCGGCTGCTTGTCGAAGGAAGGCTGCGAGCGGCCTTCGGCGTAGACGTCGGCCGGCCAGAAGCGCGAGGAGTCGGGCGTCATCATCTCGTCCATCACTCGGATGACGCCGGCATCGTCGCGGCCGAACTCGAACTTGGTGTCGGCGATGATGATTCCGCGGGCCTGGGCGATATCTCGCCCGCGTTCGTAGAGGAGCACGCTCGCGCGGCGCAGCTCCTCGGCGACCCCTTCACCCACGATCTCCGCCGCCCGATCGAAGGTGATGTTCTCGTCGTGGCCCTCCTCGGCCTTCGTAGCGGGCGAGAAGATCGGCGGATCGATGCGGCCGGATTCGAGCAGGTCGGCGGCGAGGGGCTCGCCGGCGAGCGTTCCGGAGTCGCGGTACTCCTTCCACGCGGACCCCGCGAGATACCCGCGAACCACGCACTCGACCGGAAAGGGATCGAGCTTGCGGACGAGCATGGAGCGGCGCGTCCACAGATCGCGCGAGTCCGCGAGCTCGGGATGACGCCCCACGATCACGTCCGGGTCGACGGAGATGAGATGGTTCGGGACCAGCTCGGAGGTGCGGGCGAACCACCACGCCGAGATGAGCGTGAGGACCTCGCCCTTGCGGGGAATCGGCTGCGGGAGGATGACGTCGAACGCGCTGACCCGATCGGTCGCCACCATGAGCAGCGCGTCACCCAGATCGTAGACATCGCGCACCTTCCCGCGGCGCAGGAGGGGGACCGGAAGTTCGGTTCGCGCGACTGTTTCGTTCAAATCCGGGCTCGTTCGGCCGTCGATCGAGGGGTTTCGGCAAGCCGGAAAACTAACGCGGCCGGGAGGCGGGCGGCAAGCATGATGGGATAGCGAAGCCGCAGCTCGAACGAGCCTCCGTCGGCTCGCCTCGAAGGCGGCGGTGCGGACGACTCGAAGCCCCGTCATCTCGAACGCAGTGAGAGATCCGCACGTGGAATACTTGCGTGAACGCGGGCGGAGGTGCGGATCCCTCGCGTGCGCTCGGGATGACGATGGGGTGGGAAGAAGGACCGCGCGCGCTCCGGCGGCCGCCGATCCTCGGGGCGCC
>JBBDRR010000146.1:13323-29962 GCA_040905395.1 Gemmatimonadota bacterium | reverse complement strand
GTTTCGCCACCCCGATGAACGCTGCGGCATTGTAAGGTGGGGGTAGCGGAGCGGCAAGGCGCGACACACCCGTCATCCCGAGCCTCGCGAGGGATCCGCACCTCCACGGCCGCGCCCCGGGCCGACGCAACTACGGTAGGAGACGAAGATCCGAAGGCTGTCCAGACGGCACGAACAGCGCCCGTCCGGTCCCCCTGGGTTCTTCGCGTTGATCGGTTCGGGAGGAAGTGCGGATCCCTCGCGGCGCTCGGGATGACGACGGCGTTCTACTCCGTGGCCGAAGTGGGCCGGTCGGCGCCGCCCCGATGCTTGATCGTGCGTCCCTCGACGAGGAAGACCACGTCCTCGGCGACGTTCGTGGCGAGGTCGGCGATCCGCTCGAGGTTCCGGCTGACCAGGAAGAGGTTCATCGCCGGGCTGATGTTGCGGGGATCCTCCATCATGTGCGTCAGGAGGATGCGGAACATCGAGTTGTGCAGGGCGTCCACACGGTCGTCGCGCGCACAGACCTCGCGCGCGCCCTCGGAGTCACCGCGGACGAACTGGTCGAGCGCGTCGGAGAGCATCTCCCGGGCGATCCTCGCCATTTCCTCGATCTCCGGGAGGCGGGCGAAGGGCGGAGCGCCGACGAGGTGCCTCACGGTCTCGGCGATGTTCACGGCATGATCGCCCACCCGCTCGAGGTCGTTGCAGATCTTCATCGCCATGGTGATCAGCCGGAGGTCGCCAGCCATCGGCTGCTGGAGGGCGAGCAGATGGATGCACTGGTCGTCCACCTCCGTCTCGAGCGCGTCGAGCTCGCGGTCGCCCAGAATCACCGCCTCCGCCTTTCCTTCGTTGCGCTCGAGGAGCGCCTCCATCGCCATCTGCACGAGCTGCTCGGCGAGCGTCGACATATCGAGGAGACGCGCTTTCAGGTCGGCCAGCTCGGTGTGGAAGTGCCGGGCGCCGCCACTTGCAGGGATCATCCGAACCTCCCGGTGATGTAGGCTTCGGTCCGCTCTTCGGCCGGGTTCGTGAAGATCTGGTCGGTGGCGCCGGACTCGATCAGGTTCCCCATATAGAGGAACGCCGTCTCGTCGGAGACCCTGGCGGCCTGCTGCATGTTGTGGGTGACGATGACGATGGTGTAATCCTGCTTCAGTTCGTAGATGAGGTCCTCGATCTTCTGCGTGGCGATCGGATCCAGCGCGCTCGTGGGCTCGTCCATGAGAAGCACCTCGGGCTCGATCGATAGCGCGCGCGCGATGCAGAGACGCTGCTGCTGGCCACCCGAGAGGGAGAGCGCGCTGAGGTTGAGACGGTCGCTGACCTCGTCCCACAGCGCTGCCTGCCGCAGGGATCGCTCGACCAGCTCGTCCATGTCCCCTCGATAGCCGTTTATCCGCGGACCGAACGCGACGTTCTCGTAGATCGACTTCGGGAACGGGTTCGGCTTCTGGAACACCATGCCGATCCGGCGGCGGACCTCGATCGGGTCGACGTCGGGCGCGTACAGATTCGTCCCCCGAAAGCTGACCGCGCCCTCGACCCGTGCCCCGGGGACGAGGTCGTTCATCCGGTTGAAGCAGCGCAGCAGAGTGCTCTTCCCACAGCCGGACGGGCCGATGAACGCGACGACCTTGTTCGCGTCTATCGCGATCGACACCGACTTCACGGCTTCGACGTCGCCATAGAAGACGGAGAGGTCGCGCGTCTCCACCACCGGGGCCACGGGGGCCGCGATCGTCTGGGTAGCCGTCACTTCAGGATCTCTTGGCAAACCGGTTACGAAGAAGGATGGCGATCAGGTTGAACGACAGCAGCACGACGAGAAGAACGATGATTCCGGCTGCGGCGATATCGTGGAACTCGGGCTGCGGCCGGGAGATCCAGGTGAAGATCTGGATCGGCAGAACGGTGAACTGATCGAATGGTCCATCCGGAACGAAGGGCACGTAAGCGACGGCGCCGATCATGATGAGCGGAGCGGTCTCGCCTACCGCCCTGGAGAGTGCGAGGATCGTTCCGGTCAGGATGCCGGGCATCGCCATCGGGAGCACCTGTCGGCGGACCGTCTGCCAGCGCGTCGCGCCCAGGGCGTAGGAAGCGAGCCGGATCGAGTTCGGGACCGAGCGGATCGCCTCCTGGCCCGCGATGATCATCACCGGGAGAATCAACAGCGTCAGCGTCAGCGCGCCAGCGATCACGCTCTGGCCCATCTCGAACCAGCGGACGAAGACCGCCAGCCCCAGGATACCATAGACGATCGAGGGCACCGCTGCGAGGTTCGCGATGTTCATCTGGATCGTCTTCGTCACCCAGCTCCGCGGGGCGTACTCCTCCAGCCAGATCGCGGTCGCGACGCCCAGCGGAAAGCTGATGACGGCCGTGAGGACGAGCACCCAGAGGGAGCCGAAGAGCGCTGCCTTGATCCCCGCCCGCTCCGCGAAGCGGGAGGAGAAGGAGTTGACGAAGTTCCACGACAGGTGCGGAACGCCCTGCGTGAGCACGTCGACCAGCAGCACGACGAGCGTGAGGATTCCGACGAATGTCGCGAGCAGGAAGAGGGCGCGGGCAGCCCGACCCTTGCCGTAGCGCAGCTTCGACCTCGGCGCGAAGCGTTCCTGGCCCCTCCCGGCAAGTCCGTTCATTCGTACACCTCCCGGAAACGTCGAAGCACGAAGATGCTGGCGATGTTCATCAGCAGCGTCAGTGCGAAGAGGGTCAGGCCGACGGCGAAGATGGTCTGATACTCGACCGTTCCGAACGACACCTCGCCCATGCTCACCTGAACGATGTAGGCGGTCATCGTCTGCACGCTCTCGAAGGGGTTGAGCGTGAGGTTCGGCGTGGCGCCGGCCGCGATCGCGACGATCATCGTCTCCCCGATCGCCCGCGAGATCGCGAGGATGAAGGAGGCGACGATTCCCGAGAGCGCCGCCGGCAACACCGTCCGGATGGCGACCTCGAGCTTCGTCGCACCCAGCGCGTATGCCGCCTCCCGCAGCGCGGTGGGCACGGCGTTCATCGAGTCTTCGGAGAGCGATGCGACGACCGGAATGATCATCACTCCTACGACCAGGCTCGCGCTCAGGGCGTTGAAGATCTGTGTCTCCGGCCAGATTCCCTGAAGGATCGGGGTGACGAAGGTCAGGGCGAAGAAACCGTAGACGACGGTGCGGATTCCCGCGAGCACTTCGAGGGCGGGCTTGATGACGTTGCGGACTCGAGGCTTCGCGTACTCGCTAAGGTAGATCGCGCTCGCGAGGCCGATCGGGAGTGCCACGATCGCGGCGCCGGCGGCCACGAGGAGCGAGCCCGTCAGCAGCGGCAGGACGCCGAAGGACTGCGGCACGAAGAGCGGCGCCCATCGCGTGCCCGTGAGGAACTCGAACGGCGAGACCGCCCTGAAGAAGGCCACCGACTCGTAGATCAGGACGCCGACGATTCCGATCGTCGTGAGGACGGAGACCGCGCTTCCCAGAAAGAGGACGCCGCCGATCAGCGACTCCTGCACCTGGCGCCGTCTGGGTGCTCGAAGCGAGTGCTGCGGATGGTCGGGCCCGGACGCCGGCAGGGCCGCACCGCCAGCGTCCGCGGCATCCTCCCGACCCTTCCGATCCCGATCAGCCATTCGCCGCCTGCGCCAGCGCGGCGCGAGATTCCTCGTAGCGGCTCGCCTCGAGTGGAATGTAGCCCACGTCCTCGGAGAGCTGCGGGGCCGTCTCGAGGTAGAAATCGAGGAACGACTGCACGGCCGGATCCCGCAGGTCCTCGCGGTTGACGTAGATCAGGAGCGGCCGCGCAAGCGGCGTGTATTCTCCGGACTCCACCGTCCCCGCATCCGGCGTGACACAGCCACTCCCGGCGTCGACGCCCAGGACCTTCAGGCGGCTCTGGTTCTCCGCGTAATAGGCGATACCGAAGTAGCCGAGCGCGTTCACGTCGCCGGCCACGCCCTGCACCAGGACGTTGTCGTCCTCACTCGCCGTGTAGTCGGCGCGGCTGGCGCCCCCCTCACCTGTGATCTCCTCGGTGAAGTAGTCGAAGGTCCCGGAGTTCGTGCCGGGCCCGTACAGCCGCAGCGGCTGGTCGGGAAATTCGGGGCGGATCTGCGACCAGTTCTGGATCGCGCTGCCCGGCTCCCAGATGCGGCGCAGCTCCTCGACGGTGAGGCACTCCACGAAGGTGTTCGCCGGGTTCACCAGGACCGCGAGGCCGTCGTAGGCGACCGGCAGCTCCAGGTACTCCACCCCTCCCGCTTCACATGCGGCGATCTCCGACTCCGAGATCGGCCGTGAGGCATTGCTGATGGCCGTCTCACCCGAGCAGAACCTGCGGAATCCACCCCCCGTCCCGGACAGCGCCACCGTCACCCGCACTTCTCCGCCGGTCTCGAGCATGAACTCCTCGGCCACGGCTTCGCTGATGGGGAACACCGTGCTGGACCCGTCGATCTCGATCGACGCCGCGGTCCCTTCCGACCGCGAATCCGCCGTGTTGCCACACGCGGCGAGGGAGAACACCGCAGCGAGCCCGAGCGCGTTCGAGGCAGTCCGTCCGTTCAATTGAGACTCTCTTGCAGAGGGAGAAGTGTCGGGACGCGGGGAATCTTAGCCACCGGATGTCACGAATTCGTAACGGAACGCGGCGGTTGAGGTAACGCCGCCCCGGCGCCCGCTCGATCTGCGCTCCACACCGCCCGGACCGAGCGTGGAGCGGAGCGATACCCGGGGCAATTCGTTACACGGCGGATACGATAACCCGGACGAAGGGTGCATAGACTGGTGCTGGGCGGACCCTGGCAGGAGTTGTCCGCCATAACCCTTCGGAGTGGAGCAGTGGATGAGTGCTCAGATCCTGGTGGTCGACGACGAGCCGGACATCTCGGCTCTCGTGGCGTACCACCTGGCACGTGCAGCGTACCAGGTTCGAACCGCGGCGGACGGGGCCGACGCGCTGCGGGCGGTCGAAAGTCAGCTTCCCGACCTGATCCTCCTGGACCTGATGCTGCCGGGGATGTCGGGGTTGGACATTCTCAGGGAGTTGCGGCGGCGACCCGAGACGAATGCGGTACCCATCATCCTGTTGACCGCACGCAAGGAGGAACAGGACAGGATCGAGGGATTGAAGCTCGGCGCGGACGACTACGTGGCGAAGCCCTTTTCCCCGCAGGAGCTGATCCTTCGGGTGGGTGCGGTGCTGCGCCGCGCCGGGCAGAGCCCGAAGCAGGAGAGTCGGGGCAGGGTGCTGCGGATCGGGCCGTTCGTGATCGATCCGGGTGCGGTGAAGGTCGAGGTGGACGGCCGCGACCTCGAGCTGACGCCGACGGAGTTCAAGCTGCTGCAGGTTCTGATGGAGCGCCGCGGGCGGGTACAGAGCAGGCGGAAGCTCCTCGAATCCGTCTGGGACGTGACCGCGAACATCGCCACGCGGACGGTCGACATGCACGTGCAGCGGCTGAGGACGAAGCTCGGGGAGGAGGCGGACTGGATCGAGACGGTGCGAGGATTCGGATACCGGTTCCGAGCAGACACGACGCTCGGCTGAGCGGTTCGGGGGGGGGTGCTCCGCGCCCGCCGTCTGACGGAGCGTAACCCGGCCCCTACGATCCGTGGCGACTACATCCAGCCGACGCCGGTTCTCGGTACGTCCAACCACGTCATGTCATCAAAGGTGAGCGCGACCCACTGGCCGGTCTCCGGGCACAGCTCCACGATCTCGCCGAGCTGCGGAATAACCTCGTCGAAATAGCGGCGTCGAAGCGCCATGAGCCTGGACCTGTGCTCGTGTCCGCAGACCGGGCAGGCGTAGACGACGGCCATGGCGTCACACAGGGCGAGAGGATCGGGTCGCGAAGGGGTACGAAAGGTGACGTCCCGCTTCGCGGCGGGACAGTATGCGCCTGCCACGATCATGTAACGGGGAGGTATCGAGGGTGGAAGAAGCGCGGAGTAGGCGCCTGAGAGGCGCGATCGAGGCGACGAGGCTGGGGTTCGGACTGACCGACGGAGCCATCGCGGCGCTCGCGCGGGCCGCAGGCAAGCTGCGGGTGGCCGGCGTGTGCATTCCCGGCGCGTTCGTATGCACCGCCGCCAGCGTCGCGAGCGAGGTCGAGGGGTGGACCCCCGACATCGTCACCGTCGCGAACTTTCCGACGGGCGATCACGATGTCGGCGACGTGCTGGCCCAGACTCGGCGTGCCGGCCGGGACGGGGCCGGGCACATAGACCTCGTTGCACGCGGCGAGTTCGTGATGGACAGGAGGTGGAGCGAGCTGAGGGAGTTCGTCCGGTCGGTGCGGGAGCAGGCGGAGCAGAGCTCCGGTCGGGCTCTGCCCATCAAGGTGATCCTGGAGACCGCGGCGCTCGGCGACGAAGAGGTCCGTCGCGCCGCATCCGCTGCGATCGAGGCGGGGGCAAGGTGGCTGAAGACCTCGACGGGCTTTCATCCCGCCGGTGGCGCGACGGAGCGGGCGGTTCGGCTGCTCCGCTCGATCGCGCCCCCGGAGGTCGGAGTCAAGGCGTCCGGCGGGATACGAACCACGGCCGACGCGCTGCGGATGCTGAATGCCGGCGCGGACCGGATCGGAACCTCCTCAGAAGCTGCGGTCATGGGAGAGTGAGGCGGCGACGCGGAGGCGCCCGTGCGCTAGGATCATCGCCGCGACGAGGGAGCCCCTCCCGGTCGGCGCAGGGGAGCTAGAGGTCGTTTCCGTACGTCACGAACTTGAACCGTCCCTCCCTCTCCAGGATCAACCCGAAGAGGCGCAGCTCGAACGGCTCGCCGTTCGGCGCGATCCTGACGACGCAGCGCTCCCATACCCGGTTCGGCCCCTCGACCGTCGGCGACTCGGAGCAGGAGTATCCGGAATAGTGGAGCGTCTGGCCGGCGAGGCGCTGGACCGCCCGCGTGATTCCCCGGCTGCTGTGGTTGAGCATCTGGAACCACACGATCTCCGGGCTCAGCTCGTACGGCGCACTGGTGTAGACCGTGTGCGGAAAGTAGAGGTGGATGAACTCGGCCCGATTCATCACGAACGTCCCGAGAGCCAACGTGTCGGACCGCTCGAGGGCGTCGATGAACGCGGACACCAGCGCCTCCCGGGATTTCGCTCCGCCGGAGAGCGCCGTCGGGCGCTCGCCGACGGTCCGTTGAAAGCGCCGAATCTCCTCCTCGATGGGGAAGACGCTGTCTACGACCCCTCGCGTCCCCCGCTGCGTCTCCGCGGCCCCGGCCACTTCGGCGCCCGCGGACGCGTCCCCACAGCCCGGGAGAACGCCTAGGAGTAGACCGAGGACGGGCAGCTTCCGGATGTATCGGTACATCATGGTACGGTGTGGAGATGAACGAAGCTGGCGCCCGTTCTCCGGGCGCCAGCCTTCGATGTTCGGAATTATCGGGTCAGTTGTCCGCGTAGTAGGTCCAGTCCTCCCACCACTTCGGACCGTTCGGGTCGGCCGCGCCACGGTAGCTCGTCGGCGTGACGAACGTTCCCGCCCGGGTCGCCAACTTTCCGGTGAAGGCCGTCAGGCCGCCTTCGCGCAGCGGAGAGCCGGTCGCCGGCGTCCAGTCGAACTGCGTGGCGGTGTTCGGATCGGTCGGCAGTGCGTTGAACAGGCTCGCGGCCGAACCGGTGACCACATCGATCTTGTTGGCCGTCTCGTCGACCGAGAACTGCACCGTGGAGCCGGTCTGCGGCAGGAACGCCTGGCTGTTCTCCGCGAGCACGAGGTTGCTGACGAGCAGGTCGTCGTTGTCGAGACGTGTCTGGGTGGCGGCGTCGCGGAGGGAGATCGCCGCGCGGTTGTAGCGGGCGATCGCCCCGTTGACGTAGTAGCCGCCGGAACCGCGGCGGATCATCATCCCCATGTCGCCACCGGAAGTCGTGTAGTTCGTACCGGCGCCGACCAATGTGAAGTTCGCGATCACGGGTACGTTGAATGGCTCCGAGTCCTGCCCGTTGAGGCAGTTCTGTCCGGCGCAGCCGTCATTCTCGATCCCCTGGGGGTCGCTGGAGACACTGCCTGCACCCGGTCGCGGGAGGAGCTGGCGGCTCTGGAAGGCGATCGCGTGCTGAACGCGGCCCTGGTAGCCCTCCGATATGTCCAGGTGGTCGTCCCCTGATTCGTAGGAGACGAGGTACTTCGCGTCCACCGCACCGCCGAACCACTCGTAGGAGTCGTCGAGCCCGGCGAGCACCTGTACGTTCTCGATCGTGGTGCCGCTGCCAACCGCCGCCATCGTCAGGCTGTTCAGCTCGGCGTTCGTCGACACCTCGTGACCGGCGAACTCGATCCGCACGTACTTCAGGGAGCCGCTGCTGTCGGTGTTGTCGGTGCCACCGCTGTAGTCGACGGGGTTCGCGAAATTCTCGGTACCCTCCAGGATCACCGGCGTGGACCGGTTGATGATCCCGTTCCCGAGGAGGACGAGCCCCCCCCAGTCGCCCGGCGAGCGCTGCCCGACCGGCCTGCTCGAGGTCATGACGATGGGCGCCTCGGCGGTTCCGTTCGCAATGATCCGCGCGCCGCGCTCGATGAAGAGCGAGGAAGCGATCACGTCATAGGCGCCGTGGATGATGGTGCCCGGTTCGATCGTGAGCGTAGCGCCGTCTGAAACCCGGACGTAGCCGCTGAGCGTGTAGAGCGTATCGGCGTGGAACGTCCGGTCGCTCGTGATGGTGCCCGAGATCGTTGCGGTCCGCGGCCCTTCCTCGGGGGTCGTCACGCTCACCGGGGCGGTGAAGGAGCTCTGCTGGCCGGAGCGCACCGCGGCGACCCGGTACCTATACTCGGTCGAGGCGTCGAGACCGGTGTCGTCGTGGGTCGTCGCGGTCAACGTCGCGATTTCGGCGAAGTTCCCCGAACCCGGTGCGCGCTGGAGCACATAGCCGGTCGCCGTGGGCGAGGCCGTGAAGCTTATCGTCGCTGAGGTCGGGCTCGGCGCCTCGACGGTCAGACCGGTCGGCGGGGTGAGCTCGACCGCGATCGGATCCTCGTCGCATGCCGCGAGGAGGAGCGGGAGCGAGAGCGCCACGAAAGTACGTTTCCAGATGGAAGCTGATCTCATGTTCCTTTTCACTTTGGAGTGGATCGAACGGCACTTGCCGCAGATCACAATCGGACTTCAATACATGCATTACGGCCGCGAGCGCGCCACGAACGGGTAACGGTTCTACGGACGGACGGTGACGCCGAGCGAGTACGAGCGGCCGCTCCGGTAGTACTCCCTCAGCACCGTGCCCTGTTCGACGCGATGCGCCGAGTCGAGCAGGTTCTTCGCGTCGAACTTCCCGGACAGGCTGGCGTAGAGCGGGAAGCGAAGCGAGAAGTCCAGGCTCGGCTTCGCCATTTCGTAGACGTCCGGGAGCGGAGCGCCGGCGGCCGCGACGATCCGCTTCCCGACGAGGTTGTAGAGGAGGGTCGCGCTCCGGTCGGCGCGGTCGGCGTACGAGATGCCGGTGTTCACCACGTACGGCGCCTGGCCGATCATCGACCGGTTCGGATTCGTGGTGCTGGCGAGGCCCTCGTTCCCGATCTCGATCTCGCTCGACATCAGCGTCGCGTTGGCGAAGAAGGTGAGCGGCTCGAACGGGCGACCGAACATGCCCAGCCCCTTCCTCGCCTCCACCTCGACGCCGTAGTTCCGCGCGCCTGCCGCGTTGACGAAGGTGGTGATCGCCGTGCCCGAGGTGGCGAGATAGATCCGCTCGATCGGGTCTTCGAAGCGCTTCGCGAAGAGCGCGACGCTCAGCGTCTCCCCCAGGTCCGGATAGAGCTCCCAGCGCAGGTCGACGTTCTGGATGAGCGTGCGCCGCAGGTCGGCGTTGCCGCGCGAGTTCTCGCCGCCGATCACCTCTCGATACTGGATCGGAGCGATCTCGCGGTACTCGGGACGCGCGAGCGTCTGGGATGCCGAGAAGCGGAGGCTCTGGTTCTCCGTCAGGCCGAAGTTCAGCGTCAGCCCGGGAAGGACGTCCGTGTAGGTGGGGGACGCAGTGTACTGCTTGCGGTCTGTCGAGAAGGCGTTCAGCTCGAGCGAGGTGTGCTCGAGTCGCGCGCCGGCGACGAGCCGCGTCTTCTCGGACAGCATCCACTCCATCATCGCGTACCCGGCGTACAGCCTGTCGCTCGCTTCGTACGACCCACCCTGAGCGATCGGAACCACGGAGAAGACTCTGTCGTCGGCAGAGGTGAAGGCGTCGCCGAAGATCGCCTCGGGCTCCTGCTCCCGAAGCGATCGATCCCTCGCGAGCGGATTGTTGCCGATCGCCTGAACGCTCCACGCCCGATTGTCGGCATCTCGCCGGGTATCGCGCGCGAGCCCCCCGAAGATCAGGTCGATCGGGCGGTTCGGCGTGCCGATCGAGAGGCGGTAGTTGAGCGATCCCTCCTGAGCGGTCTCGGTGAGGTCCGCGAAAGTGCGCACGGCCACCTCGTTCCCGCTCAGCGCCCACGCGGGGGGTAGTTCGGAGCCCGTAACGTCGCGCTCGATCAGGTAGACCACCTCGGAACGGTCCGGCTCTTCCCGGCTGACCGCCGAGCCGCCGAGCGACCAGTCGAGCCGGTGCCGCTGACCGAACTGGTGCTCCCCCTGGAGCTGCCCGGAGAGCACCCCGCGCTCGACGTACTGCAGCCGGTCGATCCGGAAGTCGGCGCCGGTGTTCTCGTCGACGCCCCGCTCGCGACGGCCGTCGTTGTCGGCCGAGCGGTTGTAGGTGCCGCTGAAGGTGACGCGGCTCGAGGCGCCGAACATCGTGCTGAGGTTCACCAGGCCGCCCCAGAGCACGCTGCTGCGGCCGGTCGAGCCCTCGTATCGGCTGGCTTCCAGCGTGCTCCCGTCCGGGCCCGGGAGCGCGACGGCGCGGACCTGGTCCATCCTGGAGTCCTGGTCGATCGAGTACGTCGCGGAAGCGAGATAGCCGATGCTCCGCCCCAGGACCTGGTCGCTACCTCCCACCGATGCCGACATCGACGTGGACGGCATCGCCTTCTGCTGCTCCGTGGACCAGGTGTTTCGGAAGGAGCGGACCATCGCGTTGTAGTCCTGCTGGCCGACGCCGTCGAAGGAGAGGCGCTCGCGAAGGAGTCCGGGGATCTGGCGAGGCGTGCTCGAGTTGGCCAGCCACTCTCCCCCGGCGCCCGGCGCGGCGGTGATGCTGCTCCCCGTCACACCGGCGTTGTAACCGGCCGTATAGGAGTAGGTGACCTCGCGGCGCGCGGGGAACTCGCGCGTCCTGATGTCCACCTGCGCGCCGCTGAAATCGCCGGGAAGGTTGGGGGTGAACGTCTTCGACGTAGTGATGCTCTGGAGCAGGCCCGAGGGGAAGAGGTCGAGGGGGACCATCTTCTTCTCCGGCTCCGGACTCGGAATCCGGGTGCCGTTGAGCGAGGTCGTCGTGTAGCGCTCGCCGAGGCCGCGCACGAAGACGTACCTGCCGTCCTGGACGCTCACACCGCTCACCCGCTGGATCGCCGCGGCAGCGTCGCCGTCCGGGCTGCGGGCGATCTGCTCCGACGTCACGCCGCTGGTTACGCCGACGGCGTAGCGCTGCTCGTCGATCGCCCGGCTGACCGTGCCGCGCTCGCCGGCGACGGTCACCGTCACCCCTTCGATCGCCAGGGCCGCCGGAGAGAGCGTCACGTCCAGCTTCAGCGCCGACGACTCGGAACTCTCGATTCCCGTGACCGTCTTCTCACCGTAGCCGAGGTAGGTGGCGGTGATCGCGACCGGAGCGAGCGGAATGCCCGTGAGCACGTAGCGTCCGTCGATCCCCGCGAGCGTTCCTACGTTCGTGCCCTCGACCACGATGCGGGCGCCGACGAGGCCGCGCCCCGTCTCGGCGTCCACCACCCGTCCCACGATGCGTCCGGTACCCCCTTCGCTCTGCGCGGAGAGACCGGAAAATGTAGAAACCGCCAGAACGGCGGCCGATGCAATAAGGAATAGGGCCCGCTTGAGCCGCGCGCCGGCGAGAAGCGAACGTACGTTCCAGCTCTGAGCCTGACGGGCGGCGAAGTGTTTCAAGATCATCCCTCCTCGAGGTTGCCGATTTCCGGTGTCTGACACCTGATACGGAACCTCGCGGGGGATTGTCACCGACCTGGATGGAGTGTGTCTCCTTACTGTCACGAACGAGCTACGGATGTGCAGGGGCACCCTCCGGTGCGTTCGGAATCGGCGGCGGGGCAGGAAAGGGCGGAGGCGCTCGTCGCCGATGTCCGGCGGCGGGCGGTCGGTACGGCCAGGGGGGGGTAGGACGGCGAACGACGGGCCGACCGACTCAGGGCCCGACCGGCGAAGCGTGATCAGAGGTGCGGCGGCCGCTCCTTCCCGGGAGAGCTGCGCGTCAGCGCCGCATCGGCCGAAAGCCGGCCGGCTCCGACGATCAGGAGGAAGAGCGATCCGAGCAGCATCGACAGATCCGTACGCGCCTCATGCATGGCACCCCAGAAGCCATAGTAGGCGACCTCGCGGAGGGCGAAGGGCCCGAGCTCCCGGCCGATGAGGATCGGTACCTTCGTCGTCACGATCGCAGCACACATCACGACGATGAGCGGCAGCACGGCGATCCGGGTGAAGAGGCCGACGAGCACCAGTACGCCGCACACCACCTCGACCACGCCGACGGCGGGTCCCATCACGTCGGGATACGGGATGCCGATACGCGCGAATCGACCCGCGCCGGTCTCGGCCGGATACATGAACTTCTGGATCCCCTCCGCCATGAAGACTCCGCCGACCATCAACCGGATCAGGACGGTTGCCGTCGGAGCCTGGCTGTGCAGCGCTCTGTGCCACGGGGCCGGCGCGATCGACGCCACTCTCCGCGTGGCCTGGGTGTCTTCTGGTCCGCTGTTCATCGGATCAACGGGGTTGCATTGAGAAGGCATCGGTCGTTCAGTCGGGTCCGGCGGGAGTTACAGCCCCGTGACATTCCCGTTACTCGTTCGCGGGCGGGGGTCGCGAGACTGTCGTCGTTCAATGACATTACCGTCACGCTCGCAACCGACCCTCCACTCGTGGACCCCATATGAATCGTCGCGCACTGCTCCTGGCGGTAGTCTTCCTGGTGTCACCGATCCCGGCCGCGAGGCTCTCCGCTCAGGCCCCCACGGAAACACCGGGTCTTCGGCTGAACGGCATCGAGCTGACGATCGGGGGTCGTGTCCAGACTCAGTTCAACACGACGAGCGTCACGTCGCAGCCACCATCACAGCTCTTCTTCCGACGCGCGCGCCTGGAGGTGAGCGTCCAGGTCGACGAACGGGTCAGCGGCACGATACAACCCGACTTCGCGGGTGACGAGGTGGAGATCAAGGACGCCTATCTGAACTTCGCGCTCACGCCCGGCCTGGAGATCCTCGCCGGGCGCGCGTACCGGCCCTTCGGCCTTCTGGAGCAGACCAGCTCCAAGCGGATCGTGCCGATCGAGCGCGGTCTCCGGATCCGCGGGCTCGCCGCCATGGACGAGTACGCGGTGCTCAGCGGGCTGAGATACAGCAACCGGGACATCGGGATCCAGATCCACGGCGACCCGGAAGGCGCACCGGCGGAGCTGAGCTATGCCGCCGGGGTGCTGCGCGGCCCGTTGCACGGAGGGGTGGGCGACCAGGACAGCTATCAGTTCGCGGCGCGTGCCACCATGCGGCCGCACGATGCGCTGCGGGTTGGCGCCGGCTGGAGCAACCGTGACTTCGCCCGCCCCGGCGCCGGCGTCGGCGACATCCAGCTACGCCGGGGCAACGCTTTCGAGATGGACGTCGAGTACGGCTCGTTCGAGCCCGGCTTCCATCTCCTCGCGGAGCTCAGCAGAGGGGACTTCGATCCGTTCGACGAGGCCGGCTTCTGGGGCGCCCATGCGTGGCTCGCCTACCGGACGGAAACCGTCGAGGGCGTCGAGGTTCGGCTCGAGCCGCTCCTGCGGGTGAGCTACGCCGACGTGGACGCGCACACGGGTCCGGGTGTAGCGCCCGGCGGAACGCTGCTCACTCCCGGGCTGAACGTCTACCTGAGCCCGCTCAATCGAATCATGATCAACTACGACCTCTGGCTTTCAGATGGAACGTCGCCGAACGCCCGGAGCCTCAAGGCGATGTTTCAGTTCGCCTTCTGAGTCGGTCCCTTCTCGCCATCGTGAACGTCAGGCTCGGTGGCGGGAAGGGCGAAGCGGATCGTGGTGCCGACGCCGACCTCACTCTCGGCCTCGATCCAGCCGCCGTGGGACTCCACGAGGTGTTTGACGATCGAGAGACCGAGCCCGGTCCCCCCCTCTTCACGCGCTCGCGCCGGGTCGGCCCGGTAGAACCGTTCGAATATCCTCGACAGATGGGCCGCCGGGATTCCCGAACCGGTATCCTGCACTTCGATGATGGTCCAATCGTGCGGCGCAAGCGCGGCGGCACGCTGGGGGAGGCGCTGCCGCGGGACGTCGGCCGGGCGAGTGCGAAGGGTGACCGCCCCTCCCGCCGGAGTGTAACGGACCGCGTTGCTGAACAGGTTCGAAAGGATCTGGCGAAGCGCCTCCGCCTCGGCCCACACCGTTTCGCGCCCCTCCTCCGTGTCCAGCCTCAGCTCCACATCGCCGGCCGCCCCGGTCTGCCCCCCCCAGACCTCGTGAGCGAGCCGGCCGATCGAAACGAGGGATGGGTTGATCCGCCACCCTCCGCTCTCGATGCGGGAGAGGTCGAGCAGGTCGTCGACGATCCGCTGGAGCCGGTCGGCGTTGAGCTTGACGATCTCGGCGAATCGGGTGCGGAGCTCGCGCGGGAGATCGGGATCCAGCAGCGTTTCGCTGTAGCCGCGGATCGCGGTGAGCGGTGTCTTCAGCTCGTGCGAAGCGTTCGCGACGAAGTCCCGCCGGACCCCCTCGAGGCGACGCAGCTCGGAGATGTCGAGGAAGACGAGGACGGCTCCTCCATCGGGGAGCGGGTGTGCGGTGGCGAGGAGCGACGCACCGCCGCTCGTCAGCTCCCGCGGCGGGACCGTCTCTCCCTCGAGCGCGAGGTTCACGATGCGGAGGAACTCCGGACGCCGCGAGACCATCGGCGGCGAGAGCTCCCCCGCCTGCCCCGTCAGCGAGAACATGCGCTTCGCCGCGGGGTTCGCACGCCGCAGCGTTCCGTTCGGCGAAACGGCGAGCACACCCTCGGACATCGCGTCGATCAGTGCCTGCATCTCGGCACGCTCGCCCTCGAGCTGCGCGATCCGACGCTGCAGCTCGTCGGCGAGCGAGTTCAACGCGAGACCCAGATCGCGCAGCTCCTCGGGCCGCTCGACGTGGATGCGGCGGGAGAGATCGCCGGCGGCGAGCGTGCGGGCGGCATCGCCGATCCGGCGTAACGGGCGCGTCACACCGATGCTGAAACCGAAGGAGAACAGCGCCGCCAGCAGGACGGCACCGATACCAACCCCGAAGATCCCGCGCTGGAGATCCCCGAGGGCCTCGTTGATCTCGGACAGGGGAACTGCGAAGCGGATGACCTCGCCGCGCTCGCTGAGCATTGCGAGGTAGAGGTGGTCGGCGCGAAGGGTGTTGCTGAAGCGTATGGCGCGCCCCTCCCCGGCCCCGATCGCTTCGCGGATCTCAGCTCTGACGAGGTAGTCCTCGACCCGCGGCAGCTCGGGTGCCTCGTCGCTCGACTCGCCGATCACCTCACCAGCTCTCGTAACGATGGTGACGCGGCGACCGCTCAACGACCCGATCGTGTCGGCGAGCGGGGCCGGCGGCACACCCGGGGACCGATCGTAGAGCGCCCGCCCGAGCACCAGCTCACGGCGGAGGTCGGTCTCGACGGTGGCCATCAGATGACGCCGCAGCAGCGAATCGGCACCGAAGCTGATGGTGAGCGTCAGCAACGAGATGAGGGCGAGGTAGGAGACAAAGAGCTGCTGGTCGGCTCGGAGGCGCACGGCTCGTCAGCCGTTGGAGGGAGGCTCGGCTCGGAACCGGTAGCCGAAGCCGCGGACCGTCTCGATCCAGTCGCCCCCGCTACCGGCCTTGGTACGCAGGCGCTGCACATGCATATCGACGGTGCGGGTCGCGATCCGCGCCGTGACCTCCCACACCGACTCGAGCAGCTGGCGCCGCGTCTGCACGCGGCCCCGGCGTTCCATGAGGAGCTGGAGAAGCCGAAATTCCGTCGGCGTGAGGTCGAGCTCCCGGCCGTCGACCTCGGCGCGCTTGCCTTCGACGTCCACGACGAAGGGCCCGATGCGCAGTACCTTACCCCCGCTCCTCGCCGGAGGCGCCTGCTGCACCCGCCGCAGCACCGCGCCGACCCGCAGCACCACCTCGTGGGGCGAGAAGGGCTTCGAGACGTAGTCGTCGGCACCCAGGCGCAGGCCCTCCAGACGGTCCGACTCCTCCCGCTTCGCCGTCAGCAGGATCACGGGCACATCTCGCCACGCATCCTGCCTCCGGATTTCGCGCAGCACCTCGAGACCCGAGAGACCGGGGAGCATGAGATCGAGCACCACCAGATCCGGCACCTCGGTCTCCATCGCGCGAAGCGCCTCCGGACCGCTCGCGGCGGTCCGTACCCGGTACGACTCTCGCGCGAGATGGTACGCGACGAGGGCGGAGATGTCCGGCTCGTCATCTACCACGAGGATGTGTGCGTTCGCCATTTTCAAGAATGTATCACGCCCTGCT
>JBBDRR010000146.1:0-13223 GCA_040905395.1 Gemmatimonadota bacterium | reverse complement strand
ATCTACCACGAGGATGTGTGCGTTCGCCATTTTCAAGAATGTATCACGCCCTGCTCGACGCGGCACCGCCTCGAAGAGGGGATCGGCGGAGCGCCTTCCAGATACGATCGCGCAACTCCATGCAGGACTGGTTATTGCACCTCTCCTATCCTACCCCGGGCGCCCATGCAACGCCATGATCCGGCACCCGCGTTCGGCGCTCGGTTCAGGATATGACGCACGAAAAATACGGTCGAAAGGGCGCGACCGCAGGGGTCCGATCGATGATGAGACTCGGGCCGACGATGACAACCGGTCGAAAGGGAGGAAAAGGATGAAGGGTAGAGAGAACCTGTTTCTCGGCATGATTCTGGGCGCCGGGCTGATGTACCTGCTGGACCCCGATCGAGGGCGAAGACGGCGCGCGCTGATCCGGGACCAGGTCGTACACGGTACGAACGAGCTCGAGGACCTCGGGGAGGGGGTCGCGTCCAGAGCGAGGCACCTGCGCAATCGGGCGCGCGGCGCCATGATCGAAGCACGAACGCGCCACAACGAGGAGGCGATCGACGACACCGTGCTCGCCGCGCGGGTGCGCTCGGAGCTCGGCAGGCTCGTCTCCACCCCGACGAGCGTACAGGTCAGCGCCGAGCACGGACGCATAACGCTGCGCGGTGTAGCGCCCGAGCAGGAGCTTCGGAGTCTCGTCGATGGCGTTCAGGGTGTGCCCGGCGTGCACGACGTCATCAACCGGATCGAGAGCCGGGAGAACGCCGGTTGACGCCGGTTCGTCCTGACGTGCAGTGGGGGGCGGTCGCGGCGGCGGCCGCCCTCGTGCGTAACGGGGATGTTGCCCTATTCTGACCGTCGCGTCACAGCCGCCCGGTCGGACGGGCTTCACCCGACGGGTACGGGTGGTACATTGGTACGTCAACCGAGAAAGCAAGGGAGGCGGCGATCCTTACGCAAGAAGACCGGATCGGTGAGGTCGACCGGGCAGTCTTTCCGTTGCGCGCGGCGGCGCTCGACGTGGGTTCGAACGCGATCCGGTATTACGTGGTCGAGTTCACCGCCGTCGACGAATTCGTCGAGCTGGACAGCCAGCGGCTGCCAGTGCGGCTGGGGCACGACGCGTTCACGGCCGGCAAGCTTAGCGAGGCATCGCTCCGCGCGGCGGTTTCGGTAGCGGTGCAGTTCCGCCAGCGGCTCGACGCGCTCGGCGTCTCGCACCACCGCGCAGTGGCGACGAGCGCGGTCCGGGAGAGCCGCAACGGCGCCGAACTGGTCGACCGGATCCGCCGCGAGAGCGGAATACGCCTGGAGACGATCACCGGCAGCGAGGAAGCGCGCCTCGTCTGGCTGGCCGTACGTCGACGATTCTCCTTCGACCGGCGCCCGTGGATCCTGGCCGACCTGGGAGGCGGCAGCATCGAGATGTCCGTCGTGAGCGAGCAGGGGATCCACTGGAGCGTGTCGCATCCGATGGGGACCGTGAGGCTGCTCGAGGACCTCACCGGAGGGATCGAGCCCGAATCGGACTTCCGGGAGCTCCTGGAGCATTACACCTCGCGGTTGACGCTACCGGACGGCGTCGAGAGGCAGGTCGAGGGGATCATCATCACCGGAGGCAACGCCGAGGCTCTCGCCGACCTGATCGAGACGCGGCGCGAGCTCGATCAGGGGGTGAGCGAGATCGACCGGTCCGAGCTGCATTCGGTGCTCGAGCGGCTGGCGGCGATGAGCTTCCACGCTCGTGTGGAGAAGCTGGCGCTGCGCGAGGACCGTGCGGATGTGATCGTTCAGGCGGCGGTGATCTTCGAGCGCGTCGCGGAGCTGGCGGAGAGCGACCGGATCGTCGTTCCGCGTGTTGGAGTGAAGGAGGGGGTGCTGTTCGACCTCGTCTCGGACTTCGCCGAGCACCGCGCCCACGAGACGGAGTTGGATCGGGCCACGCTTTCCGGCGCGCTCGCGCTCGGACGCCACTACCGGTTCGACGAGAAGCATGCCCGGCACGTCGCCGATCTCGCGCTCTCTCTGTTCGACCAGCTCGAATCACTGCACCGGCTCGGGGAGATGAGCAAGCGCCGCCTGGCCGCCGCCGCGCTGCTGCACGATATCGGGCAGTTCGTCTCCTATCGCCGGCACCACAAGCACTCGTGGTACCTCGTCACGCATGCCGATCTGCCGGGCCTGACTCAGGATGACATTCGCCTGGTCGCCCTGATCACGCGGTATCACCGGCGGTCGGAGCCGAAGCAGTATCACGAGGGGTACGGGGACCTGAAGCAGAGCGAGAAGCTGGAGGTTCAGAAGCTCTCCTCGATCCTGCGAATCGCCGACGCCCTGGACCGGGAGCACCAGGGGCGCGTCAAGCGGGTCGGAACGAAGGTGAAGGGATCGAGGGTCGCGCTCACCCTCACGGCGGACGGGCCGACACTTCTGGAGGAATGGGCGATGAAGAAGAAGGCGGGGCTGTTCGAATCGGTCTTCGACGTGAAGCTCCAGCTCGTCTGAACGATGCGCCTCGCGTTCCTCTCGGATCTCCACGGAAACCTTCCCGCGCTCGAAAGCGCGCTGGCCACGGCCGAGGCGAAGGGCGCCGAGCGCTTCGTCATCGCCGGCGACGTCGTCGGCGGTGGCCCGTTTCCCTCCGAGACGATCGCACGCCTGCGAGACGACGGCCGCTGCGACGTCATCCGCGGCAACGTCGACCTCTCGGTCCTGAAGCTGGCGCGTCGTAAGAAGCGCAAGAAGCTGCAGAAACGGTCGGCCGGGAACGGGAAGAAGGCGAACCGTGCGTGGACCGCGCTCGCGCTTACGCAGGACGACCTGGCGTGGCTCGACTCGCTGCCGACACGGCTCGCGTTCGAGGTCGCAGGCTCCGAGGTGCTCGTCGTACACGGCAGCCCGCGCACGGACACCGAGTACATCTATCCGAGCATCACGTCTGTCGGGCTCCGGCGAATGCTGGAGTCGCATGACGGACCGGAGCCGCGGCTGCTGGTCAGCGGGCACTCGCACATCCCCTTCGCGCACCAGGTGGAGGGGACTATGGTGGTCAACTGTGGGAGCGTCGGCTGGCCGGCCGACGGCGATCCCCGGGGTGCCTTCGCCATGGCCGACGCCGACGGCGGCGGTGGGCTTCACGTCGAGATCGTCCGGTTCACCTACCCAGTGGACGAGGCGATCGCGGCGATCGAACGGCTCGGTGTGCCGGGAATCGACGGGGAAGATTACAGGCAGGGTCTCAAGAACGGATAGCCTCGCGGGCTCCCCGATCGACCGCAACCACTTCGCAACGAATGACGGCACGGGAGAGGGTCGAGGACGTGAAGAGCGACACGAAGCCAAAGCTTCAGCGGAAGACCAAGCCGAACCCGCCGCCCGCGGTCGAGCCGCGCGCCGTCGTCCCCCGGGCAGTACCGAAGAAGGCGTCGCTCGACCATCCGGCGCTGTACTTCAACCATGAGCTCGGCTGGCTCGACTTCAACTGGCGGGTCCTGCATCAGGCGCGGGACGCGCGGATCCCCCTGCTGGAAAGGCTTCGGTTTCTCGCGATCACCGCCGGCAACCTCGACGAATTCGTCCAGAAACGGATCGGCGGCCTGAAGCGCCAGCATGCCGCGGGGGTCACGCGCCTCTCGTACGATGGCCGTACGCCCGAGGAGCAGCTCCGCCTCGTAACGCGCGCGGCGCTCGAGATGCACGAGGTGACCGCCGAAACGTGGAACGAGGAACTGCGGCCGCTGCTCCGTAAGAGCGCGGGCATCATCGTCTCCGATTACACCGACCTCACCGCCGAACAGCGCGAGACGGCGGACAGGCATTTTTCCGACCACATCTATCCGGTGCTGACGCCGCTCGCGGTCGATCCTGGACACCCGTTCCCGTTCATCTCCAATCTGAGCCTCTCGCTCGCCGTGGGGATGCGGCATCCGGACCGGGACGCGATGTACTTCGCGCGCCTCAAGGTCCCCACGCTCCAGGGCCGCTGGCTGCGGGTGTCGCCAAGCGATTGCGAGCACCACTTCGTGCCCGTCGAGCAGGTCATCGCCCGAAACGTGAGCGGCCTCTTCCGGGGGATGAAGATCGTGAGCGTACACCCGTTCCGGGTGACGCGAAATGCCGATCTGGACCGCTACGAGGAGGAAGCGGAGGACCTGGTGGCGATGATCTCGGACGAGCTTCGGGAGCGGCGTTCGGCGCCGGTGGTTCGCCTGGAGATCGACCGGAAGATGCCGAAGCAGGTCCGTCAGCTCCTGCTTCGCGAGCTGGACCTCGATTCGTCGGAGCTGGTCGAGGTCCGCGGGCCGCTGAAACTGGCCGATCTGTCCGAGATCGCGAACCTCAACCTTCCGGGATTCACCTACGAGCCGTGGATCCCGACGGTTCCGCCGCGCCTCGCACACGAGGGCGAGACGGAGGAGGACCAGGACATCTTCTCGATCCTCCGCCGGGGCGACGTCCTCGTCCATCACCCGTACGAATCGTTCAACGCTAGCGTCCAGCGGCTGATCGACGAGGCCGCCGACGATCCCTCCGTGCTCGCCATCAAACAGACCCTTTACCGCACGTCGCCCAACTCACCCATCGTCCGGGCGCTGCTCCGAGCGGCCGACAAGGGCAAACAGGTCGCGGTGCTCGTCGAGGTGAAGGCGCGCTTCGACGAGGCGAACAACATCGAGTGGGCGCAGATTCTGGAGAATGCGGGCGTGCACGTCACCTACGGGCTCGTCGGGCTGAAGACGCACGCCAAGGTGCTGCTGATCATCCGGCACGAAGGGGGGCGGCCGCAGGCGTACTGCCACATTGGAACGGGGAACTACCACGCGGGAACGGCCCAGGTGTATACCGATCTCGGGCTGATGACCGCGAACCGCGAGATCGGCCGCGAGGTGATCCAGCTCTTCCATTCGATCACGGGGCACGCCCCCGACCAGCAGTACGAGCGCCTGATCGTCGCCCCGGGCGACATCCGACGCGCTTTCTACGAGCTGATCCACCGCGAGATCGCCCACCAGCAGAAGACGGGGAACGGACGCATAATCGCGAAGATGAATGCGGTGGACGATACGGGGATGATCCAGGAGCTCTACCGCGCTTCCCAGGCGGGCGTACAGATCGATCTGATCGTGCGGGGTCACAGCCGGCTCCGGCCGGGACTGCGCGGCTTCAGCGAGAACATCCGCATCATCAGCATCATCGGTCGCTTCCTCGAGCACGACCGGATCTACTGTTTCGGCAACGCCGGCGCCCCCGAGGTGTTCATTGGAAGCGCCGACTGGCGACAGCGGAACCTCGGCGAGCGCGTCGAAGTGGTGGTGCCGGTGCTCGACGCACAGATCAGACGGCGACTGCTGGACATCCTCGGTCACGCGCTCAACGACAACCGTCTCGCGTTCGAGCTGACACCGGATGGTCGCTACGTGCAGCGCAGGCCCGCGGAGGGAGAGCCCGAAAGAGCGTTCCACGACGTGCTGATGCGGGAAGCGCTGGCGAGAAGCGCCGAGGCCAAGGCAATGGTGGCGCTCGACAGGCGCCTGAGGTCAGCGGACTCGTAGCACCCGGTACCCCCCGGCGAAGCCGATGAGGCAGAGGAGGGTGCTCGCGAGCACATACGCGGCGGCCGCGCCGTAAGCACCCGCGGTGAGTAGCACGAACGTCTCGTAGCCGAAGGTGCTGAACGTCGTGAAGCCGCCGCAGAGGCCGATGGTGAGCCCCGCCGCCACTTCGGGAGTCATCGGCCGGCGGGTGAGGCCGCCGAGCACGAGCCCCAGAACGACGGAGCCGCCGAGGTTGACGACCAGCGTGCCGAAGGGCATACCCGGACCGGCCACGGACGCCCACTCCCCGACCAGGTACCGGAGCACGGAGCCGAGCCCGCCCCCGGCGGCGACCCAGACCGCAGCCGTTCGGCCGGCAACGATCGGCACCGCCGATCCATCTTCCACCACTGTTCGTTCGCTGAAAGGCATGCTCTTACTCGTCGTGTTCGCCGGCGGCGCCGCGGGAGCCCTCGGGCGCTTCGTCCTCTCCCCTCTCGTGCAGCGGAGATCGCGCGGTCCGTTTCCGTGGGGAACGCTGGCGGTCAATCTATCCGGATCGCTCCTCCTCGGCTTGGCCGTGCCCGTGCTGTCGCGATACGGCGCCTCCGCAGAGACGACGGCACTGGTGACGGTCGGTCTCCTGGGGGCGTTCACCACCTTCAGCACGTTCGCCGCGGAGACGTTCGCGCTGGGCGTCGCCGAGAGGCGGATCGGGGCGGCGGCGGCCTATGTCTTCGCCACGCTCCTGCTCGGGCTGCTGGCGATCGCCGGCGGTGGAGCGATCGCGAGTTCCTTCCTGTAGAGCCTGGGGTGAAACACGTCGCGACCGGCCCGGTGCCCGAAGGCGCGCCCGTCCTGCTGCTGATCGGCGGCGGACATGCGCACGTCCAGGTGCTCGAGTCGCTCGCTCGGCGCGATTGGCCGCCCGTCCGCACGATCCTGCTGTCGCCGCAGCCGCGGCAGGTATACTCGGGCATGGTCCCGGGGTATCTCCAGGGCCGCTACACGGCCGACGACATCACCATCGACCTGGCCGGTCTCTGCCGGCTGGCAAGGGTGGAGTTCGTCAAGGGTCGGGCGGAGGCTATCGACCTGGAGGATCGCGCGATCGCAACCGCAGACCGGACGCTCCCCTTCGATTTGCTTTCGCTCGATGTCGGCTCCGTTCCGCAGGGCCACCGGTTGCCGGGCGTTCGGGAACACGCGATCTGGCTGAAGTCGCTGGACCGGCTGCGGGCGCTGTGCGAGCGGCTGGATCGGCTCGCTGCTCTGTCGGGAGGTCGACGGGCTGTGCGGGTGGGGGTGATCGGCGGAGGGGCCGGCGGCATCGAGGTGGCCCTGGCGGCGGGTGCGCGCATCCGATCCCGAGGGGGCTCCGCGGAGGTCGTGGTGATCGAGCGGGGCGATCGCATTCTGCCGTCGTACCCCCGGCGGGCACGCCGCCACGCGCAGCGAGCCCTGGCGTCCAGCGGCGGAAAGGTCCTTCTGAACCGCGAAGTCGCGGAGGTCGAGGAGGGCGGGCTCGTGTTCGCCGACGACGAGCGGATCACGGTCGACCTCACGATATGGGTCGGCGGCGCTGCGCCACCTCCGCTGCTCGACGCCTCGGACCTCCCGCACAGCCAGGCCGGCTATTTCGCAGTGGACGAGACGCTGCGCGCCTCGGACGGGGCGCCCGTCTGGGGCGCGGGCGACTGCGTCGACATCGTCGAGCAACCGCTTCCCAAGGCGGGCGTCTACGCCGTCCGGCAGGGACCCGTCCTCTCGCACAACCTCCGCGCATCTCTCCTCGGAGAATCCGCTCGACGCTACCGCCCACAGAAATCCTTCCTCTCCCTTCTGGACACCGCCGACGGCCGGGCGATCCTGCGCCGCGGTCCGCTCGCCCTCCACAATTCGGCCTCCCTGTGGCTGAAGGAGCGGATCGATCGCAACTTCGTCCGTCGCTTCCGGATGCCGGCGGATGCCTGACCCTCTGCTGTCCACGGCAACTCCCTGCACCCCAAAGAGATAGATGGCACGCTGCCTGCTCGGGAGCCGACCCGGGCAGGCGGTGGTCCACCTCGCGTCATATGTGACGTTACCGCCCGCCCGGTCGTCGTTCGACTGTGGGTCGCAAGCGGCTGGACGACGACGTTGCGGCCGCGGCGAGACTGAAACCCGAACATCGATTCGAATATGAACGTGCGAAACTTTCTGAGGGTGGCGGGCGCGATGGCGGTGGCGATCGGAATGGCCGCCTGTGAGAACGATCCCGCCGCGAGCGGCACGGCCCGCGTCTCGGTCCACCTCACCGACGCACCCGGCGACCTCGCTTCGGCCGAAGTCGAGGTCCGGGAGATCTATCTCCAGGGCGGGCCTGGTGATGCGGACGGCGAGGGCCGCGTCGAGCTCTTCACCGGCAGCCGCGTGTTCGACCTACTCGAGCTGCAGAACGGCGTCACCGCGGAGCTGGCGGAGGTCACGATTCCGGCGGGCACCTATTCCCAGCTCAGACTCGTCATCGGTGAGGCGACGCTCACGACAGAGGGCGGCGCGACGTACTCCACCACCGACGGAACGCTGATGTGCCCCAGCTGCGCCCAGACCGGCCTCAAGGTGAACCTCGCCGGGGGCGCCGTGGAGCTGAGCGGGGAGCAGGACCTGGTCGTGGACTTCGACGTCGCACAGAGCTTCGGGCGTCAGGCGGGTAGATCCGGGCTCTGGGTGATGCACCCGGTGATCGCCGCTACGACCGCCGAGTCCTCGGCAACCATCGAGGGCAGCGTCGTGCTCGCCACCGACCTGGTCCTTCCGACGTGCGGTGGCGCCGCAGCGGCGGTCACGAACTTCGTCCCGATATTTAGCGCTGGCGAGCTGTCGCTCAGCTCGCAGACCGACGCGGAGGGAGAGTTCCGGTCGACCTTCGTTTCCCCCGGGACCTACACCGTCGGATTCGACAGCGACGTCTCGTTCGACAATGGCGACGTCCTCGTCTACACCGCATCCTCCGATGCGACGACCGTTACGGTCGCGGCCGGCGAGACCGCGACAGTGAACTATACCGTGCTCACCGCGACGTGCACGGCGGTGGACTGAGCGAGGCGTCGTCACCCCCCACTGGGCGACCTCACGGCCGCCGTAACGATTCGAGCGGCTCCCGATTCCGGGGGCCGCTCGAATCGTTGAACGACTGTGATGATCGTTCCGAGGCCGCGTCGCGTCAGGCCGACCGGTCCTGGGCGTTTTCGAATGCCACGCGTATCCCCGACCTTACCGCCGGACCTCCCTGATCAGATGTAGCGAGTACTCCCTAGCGAGATCCACCGTATCCTGCACGATCTCCTCGATGACCCGGGCGCGGGCTTCCGGATCGAGCTGATCCCGGTGCCTCTCGTACGTGAGCAGCTTCTGCCTAACGCGGTGCGCCAGGCAACGATCCTCCTCGAACACCGGCACGTCGGATCTCAGCTCGACTCTCGCGCCGGAGACACCGTTGGGCGAGGTGGGGACGATCTTCATCGTACACTCGAGGTGGAGAGAATACACGCCCGGCTGAACGCTCCGGGCCGCTCACAGCGGGCTTCCAAGGAGGGGGAAGTAGTACTTTGTGGCGTTAAATGAACGTACCATTTCAGCGCCCAATTTTCAATAGTGATCGCTGCGAGCCAGAGCTCGTGCACGCGCCCCCTCGACCGGTGAAGCCTACCTCCCCGCGGAGACTCCGAACCTCTGAAACCACACGACCGGTCCCCCCGTAGTTAACGATTGTTCACTTATTCGCTTTTCTCGAACGGGTGGGAATGCTCATGATTCGCTCGATCATCGGACCCGCAGGTGTGGCGTGCGCAGCAACGCTGGCTTCAGCGTGTGCCAACGGAGGATTCAGCAGCGTAGTGGAAGCCGAACGGCGGGTACAGCGGAGCTCGATCGAGGTGACCGAGACCGAGGCGGTACGGGTGGTCCGTCCTGGCGGCCGGACAGACGGCGCGGGCGATTGCAGAGCAGTTGTTCGCGCGGCGGCGGCGGGCGAGCGCCTGACGGCGGACGAACGGCTACTTGCGGAGCGATGCGCCGCGGGGTCAGCGGAGGCGGAGCATGCCCGGCCCGCAGCCGCATCGATCGACTGGCGCCCCTTCCTCATCCGCCTGACGAACGGGCAGGAGGTCAACGCCGAAAGCGCGACCGTGGTGGTACCGGAGAACAGGGCGGACCCTGCCTCCCCGCCCCTCGCCCTGGCGGTGTTCCGGCTACGCGGCGCCCGAGCAGAGGGTCGCCCGCCCCTGCTCTTCCTCGACGGGGCGCCCGACACCGGCCCGAGCAGCACGACTCTGCGGTACCCGGAGCTGATGTCCTTCTTCGAGGCGTTGCGGGAGTCGCGTGATGTGGTGTTCATGGACTACCGGGGCAGCGGCCGATCGGGGGCGCTCGAGTGCCTCGCGTCCCGGGGAATGCCGGCGAACACATTCGAGACTCGCGAGGCGGGGCTCGCCTTCTTCGCCGCCCAGGCGCGCTCGTGCGCGGGTGCCCTCAGGCGCGCGGGCAGGGATCTGACCGGCTACACGTGGCGGGCGGTGGCGGCTGACGTGGCCGATCTGCGCGCTTCGCTAGGAGTACCGAAGATCGACCTGCTGGGGTTCAGCTCCGGGACTCACGCGGCGCTGGTCACACTGCGCGAGCACCCCGAGATCGTCTCTCGAGTCGTATTGATCGGGAGCGAAGGACCGGATCACACGCGCAAGCTGCCGCTGGCCGCCGATAGGCAGTTGGCGAAGATCTCCGACGCCATGCGAGCCGCTGAACCCGTCGGCAGCTCGCGGTCCGACTTCGCGGCCACGGTGGAGAGAGCTCTCCGGAGGGCGGATGAAGCGCCCTTCGTCGTGGCCGTCGAAAACGTCGACGGCGACAGCGTCCGGATCGAGGTGGGGCGCTACGCCCTGTCGTACCTCGCCACCGGCAACATGAGCGGCCCAGGGGAGTTCCGGCTACTCGTACCGCTCTTCCTCACTCTGGACCGTGGCGACGTCTCGGTGCTGACGCAGATCATCCAGCGGTTCGCCGGCGCTCCGTCGGTCCTGAGCGCCGCAACCTACCTGATGGACGGCGCGTCGGGGATCTCGCCCGAGCGCGAGCACCGCCTGCGCGAGCAGGCCACGGTGTCGATCTTCTCGGACGCCTCCAGCTTTCCGTATCCGGAGATCGAGGCGGCGTGGGGTATCGCGCGACTGGACGACGCCTACAGGAGCCCTGTTCGGAGCGAGGCCCCTGCCCTCTTCATCACGGGCGAATTCGACGGAAACACCCCGCCCGAGCAGGCCAGCCAGCTCGCCGCGGGCTTTCCGAACAGCAGCGAGCTGGTCGTTGCGAACGCCGGCCACGCCGAGCCGATTCGTATGACGTCGGTCGCGGCGACGATCGCCGAATTCCTCGACGGCGAGAACGTCGCGCAACGGCGGCTGTCCGCGGAGCCGATTCGGTTCCCGTCGGGATTCTAGGCCCCGATGCCGCGCAGGAGCCGGTCGAAGGACGTCGCGTAGAACGCCTCGAACTCTCCCCGGTCCGGGAACCTACCGGCGAGAGAGAGCATTACGAGGCCGTGCATGTGGGCGTAAAGAGTCAGCGCGACGTCGCCGGCGTCGCTGGACGGATCGCCGGCGAGCACCCCGTCCCGCATGCCCCGCGCGACCACCTCGCGTAGCCGGCGAAAACCCCGCGAACCCCGGCTACGGAAATCGTCGGGATAGCGGTCGATCCCGAATCCGTGCGGGTGGGCGAAGAGAAGGCGATAGTAGTTCGGATTGTGCAGCCCGAACCGGAGGAAACGGAGCGAGGCGGAACGCAGCGCCGAGAGAGGATCGCCGTCCTTCGGATCCGCGTCCTCCGGATCGGCGTCCAAAGCGGCGCGAAAGCGAGAGTACACTTCCCGGACGATTTCCTGCACCAGCGCATCCTTATCGGCGAAGTGCCGGTACAGGGCCGCGGCGGTGACCCCGGCCTCCCGTGCCACATTCCGCATGGTGATGGAATCGGGTCCCTCCCGCCGCAGGAGGGCGAGGGCGGGCGGGAGCAGGTCATCCCCTCGTTTGCGCCTCGGCGTGGCTGGCACGTGGGGCGATTCAGTTGCCGGCGGCCGCATCCCGAAGCCGCTCCTCCTGCGCCCGGATCTCGCCGGTGGGGTCGCTCGAGGCGAAGTCCTCCGATTCGAATACCATCGTCGAATCCCTTCGAATGGTGGGTTCAGGACCGGGGCCCGGCCGAGCAGCCGCGCACGTCGACGACGGTTCTCGCGACGAGCCCGTGTTTCACGATACCGCCCCTGGGGGGGGCGCCGGTGTAATCCACCGGCTCGCCAGGGGCGGTATCGAGCGACGCGTCGCCGGATCAGATGTTGACCGGCCGCTCCGCGGGCGCACACTTCGTGGCCCGATCGCTACGCGTGAAGTTGGGGTTCAGATCGTACTCCTGGGTCGGCATGAGGAGCCGGACTCCGCCCAGCGGAATATAGCCCAGGGACGGATACCGGCCCTGGTGGCGGGGGAACCAGAAGCGGTCCGGGTGCTGAATCTTCGTGGCCCACCAGCGGCCGCCCTCGACATAGAATTCGCGACGCCTTTCCTCGAACACCATATTGAGAACCTGCTCGTCGTCCGCCGGATTCACGTACGTCACCCACGGCAGGTCGTGCTCGTCGCGGAGCTGGTTGACGAGGTCGATCGCCGTCTGCCCCTTCTCGATCTCGGCGCGAAGAAGCAGCATCTCACGCCCGCTCACCAGCGGAATGTTGTCCGCCTCGTCCACGTACTTCGCCGGAACCGGCATGAGGCCGATACCAGCGGCCAGCTGACGCTCGGCGTTCGTGACCCTCGGATCCGCCACGGCGGCGGATTCGGCATCCTTCCGATAGGGACCCGCGAGCCGGACAGGCAGCTCGTTGTCGTCCCATATCGCCCGACCGTCCGGGAGGATCCCGAGGTCCCGGTAGCCGGTGAACGGAATCACGTCCGGCCATTCCTCACCCGTCGCGGGGTTGGGCTCGCCAACCCACCAGTCGTTCACGCCCAGCACGGGCCGATCGGGGAAGTTGAGGCCGAACTGGGCGACCTTGTTGCGGCGCTCCTGTCCCGGGTCCCGGGTGACCCATGCCGTGAAGTCCGCCGGTACTCGCGAAGCGTCCGCGAGCGCGCCGGCGTAATCCTTCCGAGCCATACGGCTCCTCGCACGTAGCGCGTACGCCGTCGTTTCAGCGCTCGAGGCTATCCCGTGAGGAAGCGCGAAATCCCCGGTGGCAGCGATGTGCCCGAGCGCGGTCGCGATCCATTGCTCACCCTCCAGTAGCGCCTGCTCAGGCGACAGGAGGGGGCCCGCGTCGATGGAGATATCACAAAAGAACTCCCCGAAGAGCGTGATGTTCGCCGCGGAGTAGAGGGCCAGGATCGCCTGGTGGACCTCCCTGTTCGGCACCTCGGCCGCGGTCCACTCATTCGCCATGCGGTCGTAGGTGTCCACGGCCAGTCCACGTGATACCTGGAGATCCTGGTACCACGAGGTCGATCGATCGCTGGTATCACAGGTGCCTCCGGGTGCCTGCGTCTGATAGGCGGAACCGGAGGTCACCTGCTCTCCCACGTCGTCATGGCTCATCGACCAGTAGCCGAAGCTCGAGTACGAGCACTCGAACAGCGCGATGACCGAGTTGACCAGCGTACTCGCCGCTGCCGG
>JBBDRR010000145.1:0-30034 GCA_040905395.1 Gemmatimonadota bacterium | reverse complement strand
ACCCCCCCCGCCCCCCCCGGGGGGGGGGTCTACTGTAAGCAAGAAGCACATCGTCTCGCAGGCGCGAAGCACGCTCAGCGCATCGCCCGCGCCATCTCACCGAACGATCACCGTCACCAACTCGTCCGTGGACAGCGCCCCGTCGTGGCCCGACACCTGTAGCTGGTACTCCCCTGGCTCCGTGAAGGTGATCGTGCTCGTGGCGCTGCCTCCGTCGGCCTCGGCGAAAAACGGCTCGGTCCAGATGTTCGCCGGTCCCCGCCATACCTTGTACGACACGGTCGCCCGACCTCTCGGCGGGCTCGGCGGGGCCAGGTCGAGGTGCTGCGGAATGTTCACCGGCGGCTCCAGAGCGTTTGGCCCCGGAGTAAGGAGTGGAGGTTGGTCCTGGGTGCCTACGACAGGCCCTCGCGGACTCTGCGATGGCCTCGGCTCCGGCTTACCATCGTCGGTTACCATCGCCGCCACCGTCAGCCGGGCCGGCAGCGTGACGGAGAATGGTGATCCGTGCACCGTCAGCTCGGGCGGGGCGTTCGCCTCCCCCTCTTCCACTGGGGTAGCCCCCTCCCCGACCCCGGTCTCCAGGATCTCCCACCTCGGCTCCAGCCATCCGACGGCACTGAGGGTCTCGCCCTGGGTGGTGAGCGACCAGATCAGCCTCTCATCTCCGAAGTCGCCCGGAACGGTGACGGTGAAGATATTCCGGTTCGAACGGACGTGGAAGAACGTGGGTTGCCCCTGGTCGAGAGTGCCCGGTTCGAAGCGGTTGTCCGCCCCGACCGGGACATGCAGCTCTTCCTCGTAGTTCCTGTTGAGATAGCCGAAGTGCATGTCGATCGTGCCGTCGGGGTTCCACGACCACCCCTCGAATACGGGTTGGACCGTCTGACCCCGGTCGTACTTCAACTGATAGGGAAGATGCGTGAGCTGTGCGCTGGCATCGCGCGCGGAACCAGCGGCAAGGACGAAGCCGACGACGAGAGCCAGAGCTATTGATGAGTACTTTGACATGGTGTCATCCAACGGAGGGAAGGAGCCCACGCGAGCGATTGACGCGCGAGCACGAAGTGTTCGTTTCAGAATCGACCCCCGGCGGGCGTCGGAACCCGCCGAGGGTCTCCGGAGCGGTGTGGTGGCGGCGAAGTCGGCTGGCGGCTGCCACCCGGTGCGCCGTGCACCACGCACCGCTTCAGTAGGTACCTGTCGGTCGCGCTCGTCCTACCTGTTCACCGCCGCGTCGAGCATCGCCTCCTGAACGTTCTTTCTGGACTGCTCGCGCTTCTGTAATTCCGCCTTGTACTCCTCGTCGGTCAGCTCGACCCAGCCGATCCACGAGAACGACATCTCGTCGATCGTCCTCGGACCGTCGCCCGTCCAGTTGTCCGGATCGTGGTTGCCGGCATTCTTCGCGGTGTTGTCGAAGTAGCTGATGATGTGGCCGACCGTCCCCTTGGGCGCGATGGGAGCCACGTCGTCGGCATAGTTGTAGATGGTGTGCCAGTTGTAGTCCCAGCGAGCGCAGTTCACCGTCTCGGTTTTCGCGGTCGCGCCGGCCGTCGGGTAGATGAGCTCGAGGCACTGGTACGTGCCCAGGGCGTGCATATGCGGCTGCCAGGCCGTGATCTTGGTGTTCTCGTGGAAATACACGTACCCGTCGGTCCGCGTCACCTGGTTCGGCGGGAGGTCGATCAGGGCGCTACGCTGCCCGAGCTGCTTCGTCCAGCGGCGGTGCGTCGGCTCGTAGCCCTTCGGATGGAGCACGATGCCGAGCTGGAACTTCGCTGTGATCTCCTCACCGACGGGGTGCATGTGATAGGAAAGGCGGACCTTGGTCCCGGCCGGCAGCAGGACTCCGGCGTCGTCGGGATAGAACTCCGCGCGCTTTCCGGATGCATATTCGACGAGGAACTGCTCGTTCGCGCCGCCGGTACCCGGTCCCTGGGCATACGACAATGCGTGATGCACGACGCGGCGGGAGTTCGAGTCGACCGCTCGGCTTTCGATCGCCTTGATGTACCGGTCCTCCTGAAGCTCGATCGGCTCGCTGTAGATGTCGCCGAAGTGATCGGGACCGACGGCAGGGACATCGTATTCCCACTCGACGACGAGATCCGGGTCCTCGATCTCCCAGCCCTCGAGGGTCGCGAACTCCGGCGACTTCGGAAGTTCCGCCGGGTCACCCATCGGCGCGCCGCTGTCGACCCAGTCCCCCAAGGTCGCGATCTCCTCGTCGCTAAGCGAGATATCCCCTTTGAACTTCTGGATGCCGATGTTGGGATCGATGTGCCAGGGCGGCATCTGGCGGGTCTCGGTGCGCAGCTGGATGAGGCGGGCCCACGGTCGGACCTCCTCGTAGGTGGTCAGCGACATCGGCGCGACGCCGCCCTCTCGGTGGCACGACACGCAGTTCTCGTTGAGGACTGCGGCCACGTCTCCCGCGTAGGTGACCGCTTCCTCCTCGGCTGAGGCAAACGCAGCCTGCGCCGATGCCGGTTGAGGTATCGTCAAGGCGGCGACCGCGAGGGTCGCGAGTGCGGCCATTGCCGGGCCGGTGAACCTGCGGAATGTCGACATGGGGCTTCTCCCTTTGGAAAACGGAGTACGGACCAGGCGCCGGAAACCCGATCAGGAATAATATGTCGTCCGCTGCCGGTAACAAAGGATTCCGTTTCCTCGACCAGCCCAACGACTGGGCGGCGTGCCTGTCCTTCGGCCGTGCGGAGTTGAATTAATTTCGATGCAGCGTCAACTTTCCGCAGGAACGCGCGGTCGTTCGCTCGGACGAGTCCAAACAGTTTCCGCCCGGTTCTGGTACCACTTCCCACACGCGCGACGAGCGGCACGCGCGATGCGACCCTCACTGCCTCACGGTTGTACGACAGGTTGTGGACAAATCATTGCGGCTCTTCTATTTAGAATTCATGGCGTATACAGGATCCAAACCATTCGACCGGCATCCGGTCGTCACGCTCCATCTCGCGGTCGTAACGGCAGCTGTTCTTCAGCTCCTGCTTCCAGCCCCCTCCAACGCGCAGCTCACATCTCCCGGCACCGTGGGTTCGGCTGAGGCGCCGAGCGTCTTTCTGGACTGCCAGGGCCGGCTTCCGTGCAATCGGAACCACTTCAGGACCGAGATCCAGTTCGTCAACTGGGCGCAGGACCGGGAAGACGCCGACGTGCACGTGATCGCTACGAGCGAGAGTGTGGGAGGCGGCGGGCAGCGGTACATCCTCGATTTCATTGGTCGGGGTGATATGGCCGACCTCTCGGATCACCTGACGTATACTTCGAGCGGCTCCGATGTTTTCGTGGAAACGCTGGACGGCCTGACGCAGGCGCTACGGCTCGGACTCATGCGATACGCCGTCCAGAGCGGCTTGGGAGGCGAGTTCGACGTTCGCTTCACAGGCAACCTTTCGGCCCCCTTATCCAGCGATGTGGATGGCGCTCCTGCAGGGGAATCAACGGCAGCGCTCGATCCGTGGAATTACTGGACCTTTCGCATTGGGCTCTCGGGCAATCTGGACCTGCGAGAGACCTCGAAGGAAACCAGGTTCAACCCCAGCTTCTCAGCGGATCGGGTTACTGAGGATTGGAAGCTCGAGTTCGACGCCGACATCACGTATCAGCGAGAAGGGCGACAGCTTTCGGATGGCCGAGTGATTCGGGACGATCGGGACAATTGGGATCTCCGGGGGCTCGTCGTGCGCAGCATCTCAGGCCATTTCTCCGTCGGTGCCGACTTCGGCGCCGCGAATTCAGTGAGCGGAAACCGCGATGCGCGCATCGAGTTCGCACCCGCCGTCGAGTACAACTACTTCCCGTACGCCGAGGCCAACCGGCGTCAGCTGACGGTGTTGTATGCGGCGGGTATGCAGCACTCGAATTATATCCAGGAAACGATCTTCAATCTGACGGAAGAAACCCGCGGGCAGCATGAGTTGCGGATCAGCTACAATGCATCCGAGCCCTGGGGGAACGCCGGCGTCGGAATGGATTTCTCGCAGTACTTCCACGATCCGGGACTCTATAATACCCGGCTGAACGGCAACCTGAACTATCGAATCATCCGCGGGCTCGATTTGAACTTGAATGCAAATCTTTCCTGGGTGCAGGACGAGATCCACATCCCGCTGTCGACCATTTCCGATGAGGATATCCTACTCGGTCGGCAGAATCTGCCATCCGCATACCGATACAACGGCCGGGTCGGACTCAACTATCGGTGGGGTTCGAGCTTCACGAACATCGTGAACACGCGCTTTTGAAGCAGAGCGATTGAAAGATGGCGTGGAGTGAACCTGCCGTCGAGAATTCCTCTCCTATCCGCCTCGTCAGCGCCCGACGCTCACCCTCATGTAGGCGTTCGACCAGCAGCACTGGTCGCCCGAGGAGCTGTCCGGTGATCGCCAGTTGTCGGCCTGGGCCCGCACCAGGTACTCACCCGGCTCACTGAAGGTGGCATAGACCCGGGCAATACCGGCACCCTCCGGCAGCATCACCTCATCGGGGCCCGGCGCCGGAGCGCGCCGGCGCGGCTCGTCATCGCCCTCGGCCGGCGTCGGCGGAACGGGCGTCGATTCGTGCCGGGTGAACTCCACGTTCCCCGATGGCGGAGCCTGGTGGGGCATCCAGACGACGCGCACCGACTTGGCCTGCTCGAACCGCGGATCCTCGGGGTCCCGTTGCGAAACGTCGTCTACCCAGACGGACAGCAGGATCGGCTGGCCCACCGAAGCCGTCAGTGCCTGATCGGCGACGACGCCGCTGGGATCCCATCCCCACGGACCATTTTCTCCGAGCGCGACGCGTGGCGGCAGCGATCCAGCAGGCCGCGGCAGCCTGTCGAGCTCGTACGCGGACGACGTCGTCTTCCCGGGCACCTCGTGGGCTTCGCCATTCTGGTTGACGATCGTCCAGAGGAGCTGCGCGTCGGGGTCGGCGGCGGGGATGGTCACGGTGAAGACGCCGCGGTTCCGTCCCGGTAGGAACACCGTCGGCTGCATGCCGCTGAAGCGCGCCGGCTCAATCAGGTTGCGGGTGCCGATCGGGATCCGCACCACCTCCTCCCGATTCCTGTTCAGGTAGCCGAAGGAGATTGTGAACGAGCCGTCGTCGTTGGCATACCAGCCCTCCATGAAGGGGCTGACGGCCAGGCCGCGGTCGGGCAGTGGCTGCAACGGACGGACCTGCGCGGTCAGCAATACGGGGCTCATCAGCACGGCGATGCCGGCGGCGAGCGAGAAAAGAAGCTTCCTCATCGATCTCCTCCTCAGACGATAGATTCCGTCGTGCACGAGTCTGTTGATGTGGCGGCAGCGGCGATAAGACGGGCGTCCTGGCGTTCGGTAGGATTCGGCGGACCCACGTGGACGGATCGAAACAGATCGTGGGGATCGGAAGCCGCCCTTGCTTCGGGCGCCCCGATCCCCACTCTCCGACTAGATGGACTGAGTCAAACGACGACCCCGATCAGTGGAGGTGTGTCTCCGCCGTCTCCGCGGCGGCTTCCCGCGCCTCGCGCTGCGCCAGGATCTCCTGGTAACCTTCCTCGTCCAGATGGGTGATCGCGATCCAGGCGTGGTCCATCTCGTCGGCGGTCCGGCTGCCCGCGTCGACCCACATGTCCGGATCCGGGTTGTTGGGGTTCTGTGCGGTATTGTCGTACCATTGCTTCAGCACGATGACGGCGCCGGCCGGAACGAGCGGGGCGACGTCCGGCTCGTACAGATGGCTGTGGTGCCACTGCGCGCTCCAGTTGGAGACCATGCTGATCGCTTCGGTATCCCCCGTCTCCGGGTAGTAGATCTCCAGCGACGCCGCGTTCATACGAAGGTGACCGTGGGGCTGGAAGCTGTCGATCCGCACCGGATGATCGAAGGTGTGGTGTCCCTGCGTCATCGTCGTACCGTGCGGCGGGATGACCAGCTCACCCTCGTCGATGCCGTACAGCGACAGGTCCTGCTTGTACTCGTACTCGTAATCCTCGGGGTGCAGCCAGAGGCCGATCTCGACCACATTGTCCTCGACGACCGCTCCGGGAGCCGTCTTGCCGATGCCGCCTGGATAGAGATGGATGTCCCAGAGGACCCATCCGTCCGCGGGGGCCACCCGGCAGACGCCGTCGGGTACGATCTCACCGACCTTACCCATGGCGTACTCTGTCACCCGCTCCGACGGCTCGAAGCTGCCGTCATCCTGGCGGATCTGGAAGCTCGAGTTGGCATGGTGGACGACCGTCTTGGCGTTGCCGGACGGCTTCACCTGCACGGCCCTGATGCAGCGGTCCTCGGTCAGGCCGGTCGGCACGTACGGGCGATGCCACATGTCGTTGCCCTTGGCGGGCACGTCGATGGGCGTCGAGGGGACGATGAGGTCCGGAGGACCGAACTGATCGGTGAAGTTCCAGGCGGCGAGGTCGGGTAGCTTCGGCGCCGGGATGTTGTTCGGATCCCCGACGGGCGCGCCGTTCTCGGCCCACGCCACGATCGTGTTGATCTCCTGCCGGGAGAGGCGCCAGTCGTGCTGGAGCTCCTGAATCCCGATGTCGCGGTCGTAGGCGTACGGCGGCATGTCACCCCGCGCGACGCGATCGGCGATCAGCGGCGCGTAGATTCTGGCCTGCTCGTACGACGTGAGCTCCATCGGTCCGATCCCGCCGGCGCTGTGGCACGACACGCAGTTCGCATTGATGATGGGAGCGACGTCACGTGAGAAGGTGATCGCCTGCGGTCCCACATCCCGTACGAAGGTCGCCTCACCCTCCTGTGCGGAGGCGGCGCCTGGAAGTGCGAATAGGGCTGCGGCAGCGATAGCAGGAAGCGTGATCCAGGCTGCCCGTCGAGCCCGTTGTACAGAGCTCTCGTTCTGTGACATGACGGATCCTTGACCGAGGGGATGGGAGATTAGCTATACGTGCATGTAAATAGTTTCCCTCGCCGACGTCAAGGAAGACGAAAGCCCGGCCCGCCGTCCCCGTTCTCCGCCAGCACCATCGTGAATATCTGCCGCCGCAGTTCCGGCGGCACCTGCTCGGTCTTGCAGCGTCTCATGAAACGAAGATAAGCACGGCGAAAGTCGTACTCGGGGAAGCAGCGCGCGCACATATCGAGGTGTCGATTCACCTCGTCGGAGCGGAGTTGGTCCAGGCTGCCGTCGAGGTACTCCCAGAGTTTGGCGATCACGTGATCGCACGGGACCATCGTGTCGTTAGTCATGCCTGCTCCTCGGGGCTGACGTAGCCCATTTCCAACGCGTACTCATAGAGCGACTCCTGAAGCATTCGGCGTCCCCGAAAGATCCGGCTCTTGACGGTCCCGGATGGGATTCTCAGGATCTCCGAAATCTGCGGGTAGGTCATCCCCTCCAGATCGCTCAGCACGAGCGCTTCGCGGAACGGATCGGGGATGCGATCCACGGCCTGGATGACCTCCTCGTCGACGAAGGAGTCGAAGAACTCCTTCTCTGGATCGACGTGCGATACGGCGGTGAATACCGCGGTAGCGGCGAGTGATTCCACATCGGCGTCGACCTCGCTCGTCAGCACTTCCGGTGTGCGGTTCCGTTTGCCCACCGTCTTCAGGAACTCGTTGCGGCAGATGGTGAACAGCCACGATCGGCATTCGGTTCCGCGCTGGTAGGTATGCCACGACTGGTAGGCCCGCATGAACGTCTGCTGCAACAGGTCGTCAGCTTCGCTGCGCCTGCCCTGGCAGAGCCGTAGCGCGAAGCGATAGACGACCTCCATGTGCGGAATCGCTTCGTCCTTGAAGCCCGACTTCTCGCCGGTGCGTGGCTGGGAACGGAGTCGTCTGCTGGCGCGATCGAAGAGCCCCATCGACCTCCTGAGAATTACGAACGCTGGATCCGCACCCGCGCAACCGACATACTCGAGCGGGGATCAGCTTCAGTATCGCGGCGTCACCCATCCAATCTACCGGACGATCGGGCGGTTCCCGGGAGGGGTTGCCGCAGCCCCGGGAACCGTCGGCCCCCTCTGTGTATTTCCTGATCGCGCACTCCCCTCCCCTCGTACCAGAGGTGACTCCATGCCGACTCCGCTCTCGTATTGGACCATGCCGATCCTGCGCGCCGGGATGGGCGTCTTCCTTGCTCTGTGGGGTCTCGACAAGGTGTTAGCGACCGAAGGCTCTCAACGCATATTTTCCGGCTTCTACTCGATCGATTCGGGACCCACACTCGTCCAGGCCGCTGGAATCGCCGAGATCCTCCTCGGGGTGGCCCTGGCCGTCGGGCTACTCCGGGTCATCACTGCGTGGGTGGCCCTCATCGCCAACCTGATCTCGACCGCGGCGAGCTGGAGGCAGATCGTCGATCCATGGGGGGTGTTCGGCCTGACGGAAGGCGGTACGCACCTCTTTCTGGCTTCGATCGTGATCATGGCGGTGTCGGTGGTGCTCGTTCTGAACGCGCGGGACGACAGCGCCACAGTGGACCGCAGACTCGGGATCACCCCTCGCCGACGGAGCGTCCAGCCATCCCCCGACTCCGAGGAAGCCGCACTCAGCTGAATCTCGAGCGATGATCCCGGCAGTGCCGCGAAGAGCGCCCGCCGACTCGGCTGCCACGGGGGTTCGTGGTTTGCTCGCTGACAGGGGAGATCTGCGGCGAGCGGCGGCGGACGCCCGCCGACCGCTTCGCTACGCGGAAACAGCGGGCTCCGCCATCCGCTTGTACGACCATGCCGCGATGAGACCGAAGAGAATGTGGGCCACTACGCTGACCCAGTTCCGCGCCATCGCGAACCATGGGAAGATTGCGGTGAAGCCGTAGAAGTTCACCAGGTACAGGAGCAGTCCGAAAGCCGCGCCCAGGCCGAGAGCGGCGCCGAAGCCCAGTCGGCTGGCCGGGAAAGCGAGGATGATCGCGAAGACGATCGAAAGAACGAAGTGAACGATGATCGCGGCCATCACGATCCCGAGATCGAAGGTCGCGGGGGGCGGCAGAACGCCCTCGCCCATGACGATGGCGGCGATCATCCTGGGCGGCCCCCACGGGCTCCCGTCGAGGAAGAGGGGGACCATGATCATCTCCAGCATCATGAAGATCGCCCCGGCAATCACACCGGCCCACGCGGCGGCCTTCCAGTCGATGGTGGTGGCTTGCGAACGGTGTGCAACGCTGATCTCAGCCATGTCGGACCTCCGGGGTTCTGGTGATGGAGTCGGGAGTGTTCTACGGAAGTAACTCGATCCGGCCCGTGTTGGTTCCCAGCGGCTCTCGAGAGGCGCCGATCAGCTGAAGAGTCACCGGAGCGGGAACCGTCACCCACGGAAACCGGTTGGATGGGTAAGCCGTTCCAGTCCCACCCGAAGATGCAAGCCATGTCCAGAATCCTGCTCGTCTGCCTTCTGCTGATCGCCGCCGTTCCGGCCTGTGCCCAGGAACCGGGTGCTTCGGCCGAGCGTCTGGCGGGAGACGAGGCGTGGCGCACGGACTTCACCCGCCACTCCGTCCCGCTGGACGAAATCGTCTCGGGAGGCCCTCCCAAGGACGGTATTCCCGCCATCGACACGCCTCGCTTCGAGACCGTGGGTGAGGCGGCAGGGTGGTTGGCGCGCACCGATCCAATGATGATCGTGGAGCATGGCGGAGTGGCCAAGGGCTATCCGCTCAGCATCCTGGTCTGGCACGAGATCGTCAACGACGACGTCGGAGGGCTGCCGGTGGCGGTGACGTTCTGTCCGCTCTGCAATACCGCGCTCGTCTTCGACCGGCGACTCGATGGCCGACTGTTCGACTTCGGAACGACCGGGCGCCTGCGCCATTCGGATCTGGTGATGTACGACCGGCAGACGGAGTCGTGGTGGCAGCAGGTGACGGGCGAGGCGATCGTCGGGGAGCTGGTCGGCCAGGAGCTGCAGCGGGTGTCCTCCACGACACTCGCCTGGAACACCGCGCGAGATCTCTACCCGGACCTGCTCGTCCTGTCTCAGGACACCGGTCATGACCGCCCGTATGGACGCACTCCGTACGCGGGCTACGACGATCCCGGCAATCGGCCGCTTCTCGGGTTCTTCAACCGTGACGCGGACCCCCGGCTGCCCGCCATGGAGCGGGTGGTCGCGGTGGAGCTGGGAGACGGCTGGTCCGTGCCCTTCCGGAGCCTGGCGGAGGTCCGGGTCGTCAACGAGGAGGTCGAAGGGACCCCGCTTGCCGTCTTCTGGAGCCCGGGTGCGGCGAGCGCCCTCGACGAGGCGGAGATCGCGCGTGGCCGTGACGTGGGTCAGACCGCGGTCTTCGACCGTCGGGTCGGGGATCGGGTGCTGACCTTCCGCCCCGTCGACGGCGGCTTCAGGGATCGTGACACCGGATCCGGCTGGACGCTGGCGGGCCGCGCGGTGGACGGCCCGCTCGCGGGGGAGAGGCTCGAGCCGATCCCCCACGGGAACCACTTCTGGTTCGCCTGGGCGGTCTTCCGACCGGATACGCGGATGTGGGAACGATGAGGCGTGGCACGCGCGAGGCGCTTCACGGTTGCCGGCCTGCGCTGCTGGTATGCCGGCGGCGGACTGCGGACGCCGGTTCCGTCACGTCGTCGCCCCTCCGCAGCTCGAGCCTTCGCCGGCAGTGCACCCGTAACAGTGGGGGCCGAGCGCGATCTCCCGAGCCTCGAGCTCGACCACGTCGAAGTCGAAAACCGTCCTCGGCGCGGTCGGCGATACCGGCAGCTCGAGCATCTGATTGAAGTCACAGTCGTAAAGAGACCCGTCCCAGCCGACCGAGATCGTGTTCCGGCACATCACGCCCGCCGCTGCCGTCGGATTGAAGGCGGTGACCAGGCGCTCCAGATACTCCTGCGTGCGGCCCTCCGTCTCCAGGAACTCGAGGAAACGGGAGATCGGCAGGTTCGTGATGGTGAAGAGGCTGTTGAACTCGATCTCGTAGAGGCGCTGAAGCTGCCGCTTCCACTCGCGCTCGAGCGAATTCTGGTTGCCCGGGAGGAAGGTGCCCACCGGATTCGTGACCAGGTTCAGCACGAGACCGGAACCCTCGCGGCCGTACCCGAGCGCGTTCAGCCGGCGCAGCGCCACGATCGATTCTTCGAAGACCCCGTCGCCACGCTGGGAGTCGGTCTGTTTCGGCCGATAATGTGGCAGCGACGCGGTCACCTCCACCTGATGCTCGGCAAAGAATTCCGGTAGATAGCGATAGTTCGGCAGAAGCGTGATCGTCAGGTTGCAGCGGTCGATCACGTGCTTGCCCGCGGCGCGGCTCCGCGCGACGATCTCGCGCCACCGCTTGTGCAGCTCGGGAGCCCCGCCGGTGATGTCGACGGTGCCGATCTCCGTGCTCTCGATGATCTCCAGACAGCGGTCCACGACGTCGTCGGGCATCATCTCGGTCCGGTCCGGCCCGGCGTCGACGTGACAGTGCCTGCACGTCTGATTGCACTTCTTGCCGACGTTTATCTGCAGGATCTCGATCGCGGTCGGGCGCAGAGGATAGAGGCCCGCGCGCCCGAGGTCTTCCTCGAAGGTGCGTTCGAGCGGCACCTGCGCCAGGATCGATTGCTGAACGATTCCGGACGAGAGGCCGTCGGCGCGCTTCTGCAGAGTGGGCAGTACTCGACTCATGATATCGGGAAAGAGGTGAATACGTCGGCGCCGTTCACACCGCGCCAACCATGTGTACTAAGCCCCCGAAGGCCATCGCGGTTCCCGGCGAAACAAATTACGCGAGGGTACAGCAACCGGTGCACCATGCGCACGACACTTCGACGCGACCTCGACCGCCCCTTCGCTGAAGCTGGCGGGGACGCGCGAAGCTCCCGGCGACACTTCGCTCCCACAGGCCGGGCACAATTCCGCTATCTTTAGTACCAGACACCCTTTAGGGAGCGAGTGACCCGATGCGCGACGCGAACGACGACCTGCGAACAGGATCGGTGGGGAAGACGCTCCGACACATGTCCTACCTGTCGATCGTCTTCTTGCTCTCCGCTGGCTTCCTGGCGTGCGAGCGCGTAGAGGCGCCCGGAACGGAGGCTGGATCGACCACCGGCGGCGGCGCTCCGGCGGCCGCTGCCTCGACCGCCCGCGGGGGTCTGGCGACGCCGATATCGGATGTCGTGGCCGCACCATCCGCCGCAGACGACGCGCCGCGGACTGACCCGTCGCTCTCGACCCGGTCCGAGTGGGAGGCACTCAGCGCCGAGCTGGGGGTCCCCGTGGCCGGTGTAGCCCGGTCGCAGCTCCGTGATTCGTATACCGAGGCCCGAGGCGAACGCGTGCACGAGGCGCTGGACATCCTCGTCGCGCGCGGTACGCCCGTGCTTTCCGCCATCGACGGAAGGTTGCTGAAGCTCTTCGACAGTGAGACGGGCGGCCTGATGGTCTACGCCTCGGACCCGTCCGAACGCTTCATCCTCCTCTACGGGCACCTGGATGGCTACGCGGAGGGACTGGAGGAGGGAATGCCTCTCCTGCGGGGACAGGTGATCGGCTTCGTCGGGACGACGGGCAACGCTGCGATCGATACGCCACATCTCCATTTCGGCATCCTCCGCGGCGAACCGCGCGTCGCGTGGTGGAGCGGGACGCCCGTGAATCCGTATCCCCTCCTCGTGGCATCGGCGCGCCGATAGCCATGGACAAAGGCCTGCCCTCGTGATCCGAGCACCGATCGTGCGAGTGGACGGTAGAGGACGCCTTCGACGATACCGCGAGACAACCGATGCAGATACACGTCGGCTTTGAGTTCCTGCTGGAATCCGGCACACCGACTCCTGTCGTCTCCGTCGTCCGGCCGCGAGAGGATCTGAGCCGAATCGGCGAGGAACGGTACGCGGTGACACCGGATGTTCCGATCCACCGCTACTGCGACATCTTCGGAAATCAGGTCTGGCGATGGACGGCGCCGGCGGGCAGCATGCGCATCGCGTACCACGCGTTAGCCGAGGTTTCAGGCGTTCCTGACCCTCGGCTCGTCGAGCTCCCCGGCACCCCCGTCGAGCAGCTTCCCGACGAGCTGCTGCAGTACACGCTGCCGAGCCGCTACTGCCCGTCCGACCGGGTGCTCGACGACGCCTGGGGGCTCTTCGGCGCCGCCCCCGAGGGGTGGGCGCGCGTGCAGGCGGTGTGCGACTGGGTCCACGCGAATGTAGCCTACGGTGGACAGAGCGGCTCGAGTACGACGGGGTACGACACGTACGCCGAGCGAGCGGGCGTCTGCCGGGACTTCGCCCACGTCGCGGTGATGTTCTGCCGTGCGCTGAACATCCCTGCCCGCTACATCTGCGGCTACCTTCCCGACATCGGGGTCCCGCCGGACGGGAAGCCGATGGATTTCCATGCCTGGTTCGAGGCGTACGTCGGCGGGGGCTGGCGGACCTTCGACGCTCGCCACAACGTTCCGCGCATCGGCCGTGTGGTGATCGCGCGGGGGCGCGACGCTGTCGATACTGCTTTCCTGACGACGTACGGCGACAGCCGGCTCGTGGAGCTCAGGGTATGGGCCGACGAGGCCGAGGGAAACACAACCCTCGAAGGAATGGTGGACATTTGAGAGGTGGCGGCGTAGAGCCTCGTGACCTGGTGACCCGGTGGGGAAGCGAGGTCGAGCTGATCGATCATCAGGGTGTGGAGTGGGACCGGGTCCGGCGCACGCGGTACTGGATGGACCAGCGGTTCGTCTATCGCTACCCTGGCCGCGTGCGCGAGCTACGGCAGCGGCTGATCGTCGTCCCTCCGGACGTCTACGGGGATCAGCGGCTGGCCGGCTTCCACCTGCACGTCTCGGAGCCCAGCGCGACGACGCGCTCGACGCTGGACGCGTTCGGCAATCGGGTTCTCCAGGTCCACGTCCCGTACGTGGAAGAGGAGGTCACGTTCGAGACGCGGCTCATAGTCGAGCGCCGGCTCGAGGGTCGCCAGTGGCCGCGGGTGACGACGGCGGAGGCGCTGCCCTTCCGGGCGGAGACGGCGCTCACGGGTGGCGAGCCGGAGATCGAGGCGGTCGCACGGCAGCTCGTCGCTCGCCACTCTGAGCCGGAAGAGTTCGCCGAGGCGGTGAACGCATGGGTGTATCAGTCGATGCGCTACGGCCACGGCTGGACGGACGTCCGCACGACGGCGGCCGAGGCGTTGCAGATCGGGCAGGGACTCTGCCAGGACTACGCGCACATCATGCTCGCGATCTGCAGGGCGGCCGGGCTGCCCGCGCGATACGTATCGGGGCACATGCTGGGCGAGGGCGGCTCGCATGCCTGGGTAGAGGTCCTGCTCTGGGATGCATACGGCAGCTATGTCGCGGTGGCGTTCGACCCGACGCACGATCGCCGCTCGACCGCCGCCTACATCACCGTCGCCGTCGGCCGGGATTTCCGCGATGTATCCCCCACCACCGGCAGCTTCATCGCTCCGCACACCGGCCACCTGACCGCAAGCAAGCGGGCGGGCCTGACCGACCTGGAGTACCGATAGCCCCCGACTTCCTTCCCCTCTCGGAGACCGAACCCATGGACCTTCAACCGAAGCGAACAGCGGAGGGCGCGAAGCCGGTACGCCCTCGGATGATCGCGCTGCTCGGCGTCTGCACACTGCTGTCCGCCACGCAAGCCGCCGCTGCGCAGGAGGCCGCGGATCGTGCGGCCGACGCCGAGTCCGCGCTCCATACCGAGTATCTGGTCGAGATGCGCGACGGGGTGAAGCTCGCCACGAGCGTCTACCTTCCCCCCGGCGACGGGCCATGGCCGGTGGTCCTGCAGCGCACGCCGTACAACAAGGCGGGCGGAGCGCAGATGCAGAAGCGCTACACCGACTCTGGTTACGCCTTCGCAATTCAGGACCAGCGGGGACGCTTCCGCTCTGACGGCGTCTACAGCGCTCACGAGAACGAGCTGGAGGACGGATACGACACGGTGGAGTGGATCGCGCAGCAGCGCTGGTCAAACGGCCGGGTCGGGGTCAGCGGCACTTCGGCCGTGGGCATCGCTGCCAACCTCGCCGCTGCGTCGAATCCGCCTCACCTCCGAGCCGCGTACGTCACGGTGGCCCCGCGCAGCAACCTCTACGAGGCGCGCTTCATCAACGGTCTCTTCAAGGAGGCCGACACCGGAAACTGGATGCGGGGCCAGGGGGTGAGCGAGGAGGAGGTGAATCTTTACAAGAAACGTGTCGTGGAAGACCAGCGGTGGCGCGACACGGACCTCATCTTCCACCGTCACCGAATCGACATCCCCATCTACAACGCCGGCGGCTGGTACGACCTCTTCTCGTACGGCACGGTGATGAACTTCCAGTACCTCCAGAACTGGGGACTGGAGGGGGCGAAGGGGAATCAGAAGATGCTGGTCGGCCCGGTCGGCCACGGCGCACTTCGAGGGGATCTGGAGTACCCCGACGCTCCGACCGGGCTCGGAGACCTCGGCGGCGACGAGGAGCTCCGCTGGTTCGACTACTGGCTCAAGGACATCGACAACGGGATCATGCGGGAGCCACCGGTGCGCTACTACATGATGGCGTCCGCGCGCAGGGGCTCGCCTTCGTCGAACAACGGCTGGCGCACCGCCGACGAGTGGCCGCCCACGGAGAGCACCCGCACCCCGTTCTATCTGCACGCCGACGGGAGCCTGAGCCGAACCGCGCCCGCCGACGGGATGGCATCCACCAGCTACCGCTTCGATCCATCCGATCCCGTGCCCACCCTGGGCGGACTGAACCTCACCCTGCCGATCGGGCCGATGGACCAGCGGGAGATCGGCGACCGCACGGATTACCTGCGCTTCGAATCGGCACCCCTCGAGGAGCCCCTCGCGATCGCCGGCAAGATCGATCTCGACCTCTGCGCCGCAACCGACGGGCTCGATACCGACTTCATCGTCAAGCTCGTCGACGTCTACCCGGACGGGTACGAGGCGCTGGTGCTCGACACCGGCATCCGGACCCGTTACCGTAACGGGCAGCGCCTCGAGTCCATCGAGATGATGACCCCGGGGGAGCCCACGAGGATGACCGTCGACATGTGGAACTCGGCCATCACCTTCGACCCCGGCCACCGCATCGCGGTGCACGTGACTTCGAGCAACTATCCACGTTTCGAGGTGAACACGAATACCGGCGATCCGGCCGGCGAGGCGATCCAGGAGCAGCGGGTCGCTACGAATACGGTCTTCCACGGTGCCGATTGCTCCACGTCGATCGCCCTGCCGGTGCTGCCCTGATCGATCTCGGCCGGGGAGCACCTGGGCCGAGCGCGTTTCCCGCGCTGCGACTCGGCGCGACTGCTGGCACGACTTGCTTCCATCCGCAAAGCTGCGCGGCCGGCGAGACATTTCAGCGGCACCGGCGGGGAACGCGTCTTGCATTCTATGTGCCCGCAAGTCGTTTCATAACATACCTTTAGCGGGATATAATCCGATGAATGAGCGTACTCGCCGGGAGATGCAGGACGAAGGGGTCGAGAATTCGATCGAGGGTAAGGCGAAGAACCTCAAAGGCCGTATGAAGGACGCGGCGGGAAGCCTGACGGGCGACGGCAGCCTCGAGGCCGAGGGCAAGCTGGACCGCGCGGAGGGCACGATTCAGGAGAAAGCCGGTGACGTCCAGCGCAGGATCTCCGAGGATCGCTGATCGGGGAGGAATGATGGGGAAGGCCCGGAGCCGCAGCGGCTTCGGGCCTTTTTCCATGTGGATAGAGAGAAACTACTCGGCGACGCCCTCCAATCCAAGGCAAACGACTCATGCCTGACACTTTCTCGACGCCGAGATTCCGACAGCGGTTGCGGGGGAGAATCGCCAGGATTCTCGGCCGACTTCCCGGGGCCCTTCAGTGCCGTCTCTCCGGCCGACCGCCGGTCGTGGTGGATGGTCAGACGCTCGATCCGACGCTGCAGCTCCTTCTGTCGCTCCGCCCCTCGACGACCAAGGCGATCCTCACCGCGGGCTCGCCCGAGCGGGCGCGCGCCCGTTTTCGCCGCGACGCGCTCTCCATGCGCGGACGCCCGACACCGGTGGGCGGCGTTCGCGACCTCGTGGTCAGCGGCGGAGAAGGAGAGATCCCCGCGCGCCATTATGCGCCGCGGACCGACCGCGAGCCGCGGCCGCTTCTCGTCTACTTCCATGGCGGCGGTTTCATGCTCGGCGACCTCGAATCTCACGACGAGGTATGCCGGCTCCTCTGCCGATTTGGCGAACAGCACGTTCTCAGCATCGACTATCGACTCGCGCCGGAGCACCCGTTTCCGGCTGCCGTCGAGGATGCCGAGGCCGCATTTCTCTGGGCGCGCGAGCATGCGGCCGGGCTGGACGCCGATCCGGAGAGGGTGGCGGTCGGGGGTGACAGCGCCGGCGCCAACCTCGCGACCGTGGTGGCGCGGCGCACGGCGAAGACGACGCCACCGACCGCGCAGCTGATCATCTATCCGGGCTTAGACAGGTCCACCCCCCGGCCGTCACACGACCTCTTCGGGGATGGCTATTATCTCAACGCCGAGGACATCGCCGCATTCTCGAGCCACTACAATCCGCGGCGCCTCGAGCCGAGCGAGATCCCCGACGTTTCGCCGATCCGGGCGGCCAATCTGGGCGGTCTGGCCCCCGCCCTGGTGGTCACCGCCGGCTTCGACGTACTCCGCGACGAGGGCGAAGCGTACGCGCAGGCGCTGGTCGACGCCGGCACGAGATGCACCGTCTACCGGGAGCCGACACTCGCTCACGGGTTCGTCCAGATGACGCCGATCTGTCCGGGCGCTCACCGTGCGACCGTATCCCTGGCGCAGCGCTGGAGGGCGATGCTCGATTCGATCGGGGAGTGCGTGTGAGGCTCTCGCTTAACCAAGGCCTTCATGCCGGCGCTGGCGGAGGAATCAGCGCAGCTCGTGAACGTCTCCAGCCTCTTCGGGCTCATCGCACCGCCGGGACAGGCGGCGTACGCGGCCTCCAAGTTCGCCGTCCGCGGGTTCACCTAGGCGCTCAGGCACGAGCTGGCGGGATCCAGCGTGGGGATCCAGCCCCTGGGTCCCGACTTTCGCCGGGACGACGGGTGGGGATCCAGCGGCTGGGACGAGGGGCAGAACTCCTCAGTTCTCCTCCCTCACGTATTTCACCAGCTGTCGCGGTCCCACCTCGGCCCCATAGATGTTGCCGGCGGCATCGGCGGCGACCCCTTCGGCTGCGCTGGTGCCGCCGGGGCTGAGGTCGGGATCGGGAATGAAGTAGAGCAAGTGCCCCGTGACCGCGTTGCCGACACGGATCCCCCGCCGCCAGCCCGGATTGGAGGTCGCGCTCGATTCCGAGTCCGCCGCGTAGAGGATGTCATTGTCGTCTATGTAGATTCCACTGAGTCGGCCGAACTGCTTCCACTCGTCGATGAAGATGCCGTTCTGGTCGAATATCTGGATCCGGACGTTGCCTCGATCGGCGACGAAGAGCCGTCCGCGCGAATCGAAGGCCAGGCCATGCGGCGTGCGGAACTCGCCAGGGGCGGTCCCGATGCGGCCCCAGGATTCGAGGAAGTTGCCGTTCCTGTCGAATTTGGCGATCCGCGCGACGGTGTTGAGACCGGCGTTCGCACCCTGTCCACTATGGCCGTCGGCCACATAAATGTCGCCGTTGGGCGCGGTGACGACGTCGTTGGGCTCGTTCAGCAGCGGCCCGGTACCGTCGCCGGCGACGCCCGGAGTCCCCAGCGTCATCAGGAGCTCGCCCTGCGGGCTGAACTTGTAGACGGCGTGTCCCTCGTTGCGCTCGCCCGGGTACTGCCGGAGCTCCGCCTGGCTCGCTCCGCGCGCGTCCGTCACCCAGACGTTCCCCTCGTCGTCGACGTGGATGCCGTGCGGCCAGATCAGCATCCCGGCACCGAAGCTGGTGACCAGGTTCCCATTGGCATCGTACTTCAGAATCGGGTCGACGGTCGAGCCGGCGCAGCTGTTGGCGCCGCACCGTTCGGCTACCCAGATCGAGCTGCCGTCCGGATCTATGTCCACGGCGCTGGTCGCGCCCCAGGTCCGGCCGTCCGGCAGCTGGAAGGCGTCGTTGATCGTCGTGTAGGGGTTCGGGTGCTCGTTCGCCGGATTGTCGAAGAGCTGAGCGTCGACGGCAGTCGCGGAGAGGAGGACCGCCGCCCCCGCGGCGAAGAAGGTCCGGGGCGTCGAAGCTGAATGGAGCATGAGAAGGCCTCCTTGATGAATTCGGAAAGCACGATCGCGCAGCCCCGCTGGAACCTCCGGGGAGCTGCGCGATCGATCGATTGTACCGTTACTCAGGCAGAGCGAGCGCGAGCAGCGAGCCCGGCATATCGTCACCCGCCACCTGCACCACGAGGTACTGCCTGCCCTCGTGATCGTACGTCATCATGCCGTATTGGCCCCGGGCGGGAAGATCGATGCTCCCCACGCGCTCTCCCGTGGTCTTGTCGTGCGCCACCAAAATCGGTTCGCCGGCCGAGTTCTGGGTCGCGGCGATCAGAAGCGTGCCGGTGGTCATCAGGACCGCGCGCGAGGTCGTGCCGGTGTTGCCGATGTCGAGACCCTGAAGGGCCGGGTGGTTTCGGAAACGATCTGGAGTCTCACCCGCAGGCACCCACCAGAGGTGCTCGCCGGTGTCCATATCGATCGCCGTGATGCGGCTGTACGGCGGCTTGTAGATCGGCAGCCCCTCGGGGCCGGGGAACCCGGAGCTCGGTCCCGCGACCCAGTCGGAGATCGTGGTGCCCGTGGTCATCGGATCGTTCGGAAGATCCAGCTCCTCCCCCCTCGTGACCATACGTGACGAGCACCCCTGGCCCGACGAGAGATACATGATGTTCGTCTCCGGATCCATCGTCACGGGGTGGGTGATGTTCACGCCCCCGCTGCAGGCGACCGCCCCCGCGACACCGGAATCATGGCCAACGTGAAGTGGCGGCACGTAGGGCCCGCCGACGCGATACTGGTTGTAGGTCTCCACCGCCTGCCGCCGCAGCTCCGGCGTGAAGTCGATCAGATCATCCACCGTGAGCCCGAGGCTCTCCAGCGGCGCCGGTCGTGTCGTGAAGGGCTGCGTCGGGGCGGTCTGCTCGCCCGGCACCTCCGATTGGGGCACCGGTCGCTCCACGATCGGCCAGATCGGCTCCCCCGTTTCCCGGTTGAACGCGAAGAGCATCCCCTGCTTGGTCGGCTGGATCAACGCGGGCACCTCCCGTCCTTCGACGTTCAGGTCCGCGAGCACCGGAACGTTCGGCAGGTCGTAGTTCCAGATGTCGTGGTGCACCGTCTGGAAGTGCCAGACCCGCTGCCCGGTACGCACGTCGAGCGCGATGACGCTCGTGCCGAACAGACCGTCGCCGGGGCGAAAGCCGCCGTAGTAGTCGATGGTCGGCGGGTTCGTCGGAATATAGACGATACCGCGTTCCGGGTCTGCGGACATCGGCGCCCACGACGAGACATCGCCCGTCCACTGCCACGCGTCGTTCTCCCACGTCTCGTGGCCCACCTCGCCCGGGCGTGGGATGACGTTGAACTTCCAGAGGTGCTCACCCGTCCGCGCGTCGTAGCCGAGGATGTCGCCCGGGACGTTCTCGACGCGGGTCTGATTGTATCCCTGTTCGGCGGAGTTGCCGACGACCACCACTCCATTGACGACGATCGGTGGAGACGAGCTCGTGATCATCCCCTTTTCCCGCGGGATCCCGCGGTAGGGGTCGTATTCGTGGCCCAGATCCGCGAGCATGTCCACCACGCCAGTTTTCGGGAAGCCGTCGACCGGCACCGGGCTCCCGAACCCGTCCAGCGGACGGCCGGTCTCGGCGTCGAGCGCGTGGAGGAAGAAGGCGGGGCTCACCATGTAGATGACCTTGCGACCGTCCACCTCCGAGACGGCGACGCCCTTGCCGTAATTGGAGCGCATCGACCGCTCGAACCGCTCGGTGTTCGGCTCCCGATACGTCCAGAGCGTCTCGCCCGTCGCGGGATCGATCGAGACGACCTGCCGCCGATAGCCGGCGACGGTATAGAGCTTCCCGTCTATGTACGAGGGGGTCGAGCGGGAGACCGGATCGTGATGATCACCAAAGTTGTCGCCTCGCCAGAGCCACGCGACCTCGAGGTTCTCGAAGTTGTCCGCGTTGATCTGTGTAAGGGGCGAGTAGCGTGTTCCCCAGGCGTCCGCGCTCTGATAATGCCATTCGCCGACGGGGGTGCCCCTTTCCTGCGCCGCCGCTGGCTGGGCCATGACGACGGCGGCGAGAGCGGCCGACAGGGGCAGGAGAAGGCGCGGGTGCCTGTGTAACCGCTTTGCCACTCTGATCATCTTCGTCTTCCTCCGGTTGGAGACCCGTGGATGGGAGCCCCCCCGAGGGGGTGGGGGCGAGGAGATTGATTCGTGGATCCGTGGGGACTTCCGCGGCGACGAGGTCGGACGGTCACCGCTACCTCAGCCGCTGCTCTCGCGGCTCGCAGTCCTGCTGGTAAAATTGGCACAGCGGGCGCCAGGCGTGGCACACCGAGTCAGTATAGGAGCGAACCCGGACGATGTCCACGTCGGTAGAGCGCTTCGGCAGGCGCGGAAGAGCCCGACGGCCGTGTTGCCGTCGGGCTCTTCCTCTGGAAGCTCAAAGGTCCACCGAGTCGCGGTCCGCGTGGAACGGCGGTGGTCCGCAGCGGCGTCTACTCGCTGACGTCGACCCGGTAGTACGCGTTGGACCAGCAGCACATGTTGCCGAACGAGCTGTCTGGCGCGTCGAAGTTCGTGACGCGCGCGCGGACGATATAGGATCCCGGCTCGCTGAACGTCGCGGTGGTCGTCGCCTGATCGAGCCCCTCGAATTCCATGCTCGGCGTGCCGAAGACGACGTCACCGGGGCCCTGGTGCTTCCACCAGACCACCTCCACCGGGTACTTCTCGTCGCGGACGCCGTTGTCCTCGGCCCAGACGCTCAACGTGATCGGCTGACCGACCGGGGTGGACAGCGTCTCGTCCGCCACGACGCCCTCGCGTCCGACGGTGAAGGGGCCGCTCTGCGCGAGCCCCACCCGCGGAGGAAGCGTTCCTTCGGTCATCGGATCGTAGCTCAGCTCATACGCGGGGGAGGTGACGCGGCCGGGAACCGAGTACGTCTCTCCCGCGTGAGTGATCGTCCAGACGACATCCGTGCCGGACATCTCGGCAGGGATCCGGACGGTGAAGGCACCGCGCTCGCGACGAGCGGAGAAGCCTCCGTAGTTCACGGGCGGGAAGTGTGACGGCTGCATGCCGTTGAACTCGGCCGGCTCTATGTAGTTGTTCTCACCGATCGGGATGTCGACGATCTCGCGCGTGTTCCGGTTCATGAAGCCGAACGAGAGGGTGTACGTCCCGTCTGGATTGGCGTACCAGCCGTCGAAGAAGGGCGCGACGATGTCGCCGCTCGGCTTCAGCGGCCGAAGCTGCTTGAAGGGGTCCGTTCCCTCCTGTGTGGAAGCGGGTAATGACGCCAGGCCCGTCAGGGCGAGTACGAGGCCGGCAACGGCCAAACGGCTCTTCTTCATGAACTCCTCCTCCAAAACGTTTCGGGCGAGCTCCCTGGAGGCAGCCGCCTGTCTCTGACAGTGTACCATCGACGAACCGGGTGCCAGGGCCGCGGAGCGAGCCCTTTTTTCATATCGAGTCTTCTACGACCCGGCTTCTCGATCCCGGTCCTGGACGTGACTTCCGCAATCCGGAAGCGCGGGACGTCGTCAGTTTGCTCCCTCGCCCGCGCCGTTCTCCACCGTCATGGCCGCACGCTCGGCCTCGAGGCGGTCGTAGCCTTCCTGGTCGAGATGGGTGACTGCGATCCAGGCGTGCGACATCTCGTCGGCCGTCCGGTCGCCCGCGCCGACCCACTGGTCCGGATCGGGGTTGTGCGGGTTGTCGGCCGTGTTGTCGTACCAGCCCGTGATGATGAGCACCGCGCCCTCCGGTAGAAGCGGTGAGACGTCGTCCTCGTAGACGTGGCTGAGGTGCCAGCCCGGATGCCAGTTGGAGATCATGCTGATCATCTCCTTCCGACCCGTGTCCGGGTAGAAGGCCTCCAGCGACATCGCCTTCAGGCGAAGGTGTCCGTGCGGCTGGAAGCTGTCGATCCGCACCGGACTGTCGAAGGAGTGGAAGCCCTGCGTCATCAGCGTCCCGTGCGGCGGGATGTCGTAGTCGCCACCCTCCAGGAAGTACAGGCTCAGGGTCTGGGGGTACAGCTTGCTCTGATCGAATTCCTCAGGGTACAACCAGAGACCGGCCTCGACCTGGTCGTCCTCGATACGCGTGGTACCATCGGGATAGTAATGGATGTCCCACGAGACGAACGAGTTCGCCGGGGCGACGCGGCACGCATCGTCCGGAACGATCTCGCCCAGCTTACCGAGGGCGTACTCGGATAGTCTGCCCGCCGAAGTCATGTCTCCGCCGCGCTCCAGACGGAAGCTGGAGTTGGCGTGGTGCGTAACGGCGCGTCCGGCGACAGAAGGCTTGGTTTCGATCGCGCGGATGCAGCGGTCCTCGGCCAGCCCGGTAGGCACCGTCGGCTGCCACCACAGGTCCTGCCCGTTCCTGGGGACCGTGTAGGGATCGGACTTGATCACCACGTCCGGTTGCCCGTAATCCTCGGCCAGGCGCCACTCGGAGGCATCGGGCCACTGGACAGGGGCCGGCATGTCGGCTCGGTCACCCTCCGGCGCGCCCTGATCGACCCACGCCGAGATCGTCTGAATATCCTCGACGCTGAGGCGCTTGTCCTCCTTCAGCTTCTGGATGCCGACATCGGTATCGTAATGGTACGGCGGCATCTCGCGCTCCTCGACCCGGAGCTGGATCACACGGGCCCACGGCCGCACTTCGTCATACGTCATCAGCGACATCGGGCCGATGGCGCCCGGCTGATGACACACCTGGCAGTTCTGCTGCAGAATCGGAGCGACGTCCTTCGCGAACGTTACCTGATCCGGATCTGGCTCCGGATCGGCAGCGAACGCCGGGTTCGGCGCAATGAAGACGGTGGCGGCGAGCGTTGGCAGAGCGAAAAGCATCGCCCGCTTCCACTTCGGGGACCTCGTTTGGTGCATCAGATGACTCCGTTTGCAGAAGGAACACTGGACCTGCTATGAACCGATATCGCCTACGTTCACATAGACGCGAGCTCTCAGCCGCCGGCGAACCGGCGGAATAAGCCCTGTGGGCCGTGGTGGCGGGTGTCCACAGTCGACCCTTCTACCGCCCTAGTGCGAGCGTCCGCAACAAGCGGCCGCTCCGGCGTTCGGCAGCGTCGCAACCACCACCCGAACACTTCCTTATACCCTCCAACCGGCCGGCGGGTTTCCGTGATGTGCCATCCAAAGCGTTGATGTGTATGAAGATATATTAATACCCCGACTCGCCGGCCTTCGTGCGCTCGACCCGGTCCAGGCGCTGAGCGCCGGGCAGGAGGTCGAAACCACCGGGCACCAGCTCGTCGATGCGATGCGCGAGGGCGACGCCGCGGTCGCGGCGGCCACCAGTCGCGGAAGGCGAGCGCGCTGCCCGGAACGGCCCGGTCCGCGCTTTCGTGTCCACAGCGCCAAAATTCGCTCGTTTTGGCCAACGCGCCGGCCCCGGTTCCACGCGAGATTCAGTGGACCGAGACGCGCTGCTAAAGTTCGTGACGGGGTGTGCCGATACTCGATCGCAGGAAGGCTGCACCCGCCGCCTGGAGTCCTGCCTGGAGTAGAGGGTAAGGTAGCGCGGTGAAGGTGCGAACAGACGGGCCGCTCCATTGTCCAAGAATGCCGATTTTACCCCCGCTAGTTCCTTGAGGGCGGGCACGGCTGAGGGTGATCGAGCGGCCCGCTGCTGTCAATCCTACCCGATCGCCCCACTCCCGAGCAGGATCGCCAACAGCACGGCGCCGGCGATCACCATCCAGCGGAGCAGCCGGTCCATCGTGCTCTGTCCGCGTTCGACGGCCACGTAGAGGCCGGCGAGGAGGATCAGGAGAATCGCGAGCCAGATCATATCGTCGATTCGAGTCGGGGTGACGGCTTGCCGCAGTCCAGGGGCTGGGGAAGGCGACCGAGGTCGAAGATAGGACGGGAGTCCGGCATGTCAATCGAGCGTATAAGTATCATCCACTGAACGAGTTACATGGCGCACAGCCGGCCTCTGCGCGCTCCGTCTGCAGGCACCGCTCTTGCAACTCCCTTCCGCGCTATACGAGCCCTACCAACGATCGACCCAGTGTCAGAAGGAGAGGACGAATGGACAAGCTGAACAGCCTCGACGATCTCTTCGTGCACGAGCTCAAGGACCTCTACAGTGCGGAGCAGCAGATCCTTAAGGCGTTGCCGAAGATGGCCGAGGCGACGGAGCATCCGGAGCTGCGGCAAGCCTTCGAGGAGCACGAGCGAGTGACGCGCGACCAGGTCCAGCGCCTGGACATGATCGCGGACGACCTCGGGGTCAACATCAAGGGCCACAAGTGCAAGGGAATGCAGGGAATCATCGAAGAGGGTGAGGAGCTGATCAAGTCGAAGTCCGACGGCGACGTTCGCGACGCCGGCCTGATCGGCGCGGCGCAGCGCGTCGAGCACTACGAGATCGCCGGCTACGGCACCGCCCGCACCTTCGCTCGCCGCCTGGGCCACACCCGCGCCGCCGATCTCCTCCAGAAGACGCTGGACGAGGAAGGCAACACCGACGAGCGCCTCACGCGTATCGCCGAGGGGATGGTGAACCGCGACGCGCAGCGATAACCCGCTGCTACTGGTTTTGAGTTTTTGGTTTTGAGTTTTGAGTTGGCGTACGAGACTGCGTCAACTCAAAACTCAAAACTAAAAACTCAAAACCAGCACGTCCTCACCTGAAGTCTCTCGACTTCTGATGCAACGCCTCCACCTCCAGCCTGCGGAAGCGTTTCCCGACCACGTTCAGGACCGATTCCTCCCGTTCGAAGCGACCCTCGACAATGATGAAGGGTGAGAATCGGACGACTTCCCTGTTCTTCTCGTAGAGAGGGGCGGGGACGATGACGTTCATATAGCCGAACTCGTCCTCGAGGAGGAGGAAGACGGTCCCCTTCGCGGTGGCGGGATGTTGTCGTGCGATAACGAGTCCGGCGATGAGGGCGGTCTCGCCGATCTCGTGCGCGAGCAGATCTGCGCTCGAGGCGACTCCGGCGTTGTCGAGGCGTTCGCGCAGGTGCTGCATCGGGTGTCCGTCCACGCAGATGCCGGTGGCGAGGTAGTCGAGGAAGATTCTCTCCTGTCCCTGCAGCTCTTCGGGGCGGAAGGGAAGGCGGCGAGCAGGAGCGAGTGGGAGGAGGTCGCCGGCCGCGCGCAGGGCTTCCCAGGCGGCGGCGTAGCGGCCGGGCTCGAATGCCTCGAGGGAGCCGGCTCGGGCGAGGTGGAGCGCTTCGGCGCGGCCGAGCTCGGCGCGGTGGATGACGTCCTCGATGGACCGGAAGGGCCGCTCCTCCCTGGCGAGGCGGAGGCGCTCGCGGGCTTTTTCTCCGAGGCCGCGGATGTGTCGCCAGCCGACGCGGAGGGCGGGGCTGACCGGATCGTCCGTCGCCTCGATGGTGCAGTCCCAGTCGCCGCGGGCGAGACAGGGGGGGCGGACGTCGACGCCGGCGCGACGGGCATCGTGGACGAGGGTCGCGGGGGCGTAGAACCCCATGGGCCAGGCGTTGAGGAGGCCCAGCAGGAAGGCGGCGGGGTAGTGCGCCTTGAGGTACGCGGTGGCGTAGGCGATGAGGGCGAAGCTCCAGGCGTGGCTCTCGGGGAATCCGTAGTTGGAGAAGCTGAGCAGATCCTCGACGATCGATTCGGCGGTCTCTGCCGGCACGCCCCGCGCCTGCATGCGGGCGCGGAGGTTCTCGAGGGCGGTCTCGAGCCGGGCGAGCTTCCGCTTGTTGCCCATGCTCCGCCTGAGCTCGTCGGCCTCTGCGGCGGTGTATCCACCGAGTGCCATCGAGATGGACATCGCCTGCTCCTGGAATATGGGAATGCCGTAGGTGCGCTCGAGGATCGGAGCGAGATCCGGATGGGCGTACACCACCTCTTCGGCACCGCGCCTGCGCCGTGTGTAGGGATGGACGAAGCGGGCCTGGATGGGGCCGGGCCGGATGAGGGCGACCTGAACGACCAGATCGTACATGCGATCCGGCTTGGTGTGGACGAGGGATGCAATCTGGGCGCGCGACTCGATCTGAAAGGTCCCGATCGTCTCGCCGCGGGCGATCATCGCGAAGGTCTTCGGATCGTCCTGGGGAAGGTTGTAGAGCTCGAGCTTCCTACCGCTGTAGACCTCGATGGTCTCGAAGGCATGGCGGACGGCGGATAGGCCGCCGAGGCCGAGGAAGTCGAACTTCGGCACGCCCGCGGCGTCCAGGTCGTCCTTGTCGAACTGGAGGATCGTACGGCCCATGGTGGTCCGCTCGATGGGGATGAACTCGCCGAGCGGCTCACAGGAGAGGACGAAGCCGCCCGGATGTGTGGAGCGCATGCGCGGGAGGTCTTCCATGGCCCTCATGGCGGCAAGGACGGAGCGGCCACGTGGCTCGTCCACGTCGAAGCCCTGCTCTCGCGCGAGTCCTTCGGCGAGCGCGTCGGCGCCGTCCGCGGGGGATCGCCAGTGGAGGCGCCTGGAGAGCTTGAAGGCGAGCTCGGCGGGATAGCCGAGGGCGCGCATCGCGTCCTGGAGCGCGCTGGGAGCGTGGTAGATCTGGGTTACGCAGGCGATTGCGGCGTGCTGCCGGCTGTAGGCGGAATAGACGTAGTCGAGCACCTCCTCCCGGCGATGCATCTCGAAATCCACGTCGATGTCGGGAGCTTCGTTCATCCCCTCGGTTCGGGCTTCGGAGAGGAAGCGCTCGAAGAGGAGCCCGTGTTTCACCGGATCGACCGCGGTGACTCCGAGGCAGTAAGCGACGGCGCTGTTCGCGGCGCTGCCCCGCCCCTGGCAGAGGATCCCCTTCGAGCGTGCGAAGCGGACCGCGTCCCACATGATGATGAAGAACCCGGAGAAGCCCAGGCGTGCGATCACCCCGAGCTCATGGTCGAGCTGGAGACGGGACTTCTCGCTCAGCGTCCCCCATCGTTCGGCGGCCCCTTCGTAGACTCGTGCGCGGAGGAATGAGTTGTCGTCGTAACCGGGGGGCATCGGATAGCGGGGCAGGGGCGGACGGAGCCAGCCGAGGGAGAAGTCGCACTCTCCGGCGATCCGGGCGCTCTCCTCGAGTCCCTCTTCCCACCCCTCCCACATCAGGCCCATCTCTATTGGCGATTTCAGCCGCCACTCACCATTCGGCAGCAGCTTCCCCTGGTCGCGGGCGTCCGCCACGTCGAGCCCGGTCCGCAGCGCCGTCTGGAGATCGTGGACCCAGCGGCCGCGGTCGTCGAGGTAGCGCGGCTCGTTCGTCACGACCCAGGGCACGCCTTCCCCACGGGCCAGCTCCACCAGGCCCAGCGCGAGCGCCTCCTCGGCCCCGGAGACGTGATGGCGCTGGACCTCGACCGCGATCCTGTCGCCGAACAGCGCCCGCCACCGGGCGAGCCGCTCCCGGGCCTCCGCGAGGCCGCGCGTTCGGAGGAGGGTGGCGATGTCCCCCGCCGCGGAACCGGTCAGCAGGTGCAGCCCCTCGCTTCGCTCTCCCACCTCCCCGACGCTCAGCCCCGGAGAGCCGCGGCCGCTCTCGAGACGGGCACGCGTGACGAGGTGCGCCAGGTTGCGATAGCCCCGCTCATTGCGCGCGAGGAGCGCCAGCGGCCGCCCCTCCACCCGCAGCTCGGCACCCGCGATCGGCTTCATGCCCTTCGGCTGTCCCGCCAGCGCGAAGCGGATGATGCCGCCGAGATCCGCCGAATCGACGAGCGCCATCGCGGAATAGCCGTACTCCGCCGCGCGCTCCGCGAGCGCCTCGGCGCTTACCGCGCCATCGCCGAAGGAGAAGGCGGAGCGGGCTCGGAGCTCGACGTAGGAGGTGGGCATGGTGATGTGGCGTTGCTGGTGCTGGGGGCGTCGGATTCTGTCATCTCCGCCCCTGTCGTCATCCCGGCGGAAACCGGGATGACGGTTGCGATCAATCCCACCACCCGTGCAGATACCACCGGTCCTCCACCGCATCCCGATAGATCCAGAGGAGCGCCCCCACGTCGCTGACGCAGCGGTAGTATTCGCGGGCGTAGGGGCGGGCGTTCTCGTGGCCGCCGGAGATCCGGTCCGGACCGGCGGAGGTGAGGGTGTGCCACTCGCGATCGTCGAGGTAGCGGGTGGGGAGGACGTGATCGCGGCGGGTGCGGGCCCGCACCCGGATCGGGCGCGGCTCGGTCAGGAGCTGAAGCTGGAGAGCAGCCGGGCCGCGCGGCTGGTCGGGAGCGCCTCCTTCCGCCACACCCTCGGGCGTCAGCTCGACCCAGGCCGAGCGGCACTCGGCCAGGGGATGGCGTGAGGAGCGCTGTCGTACGAAGAGGCCGCGGTACATATCCATCAACCGGGCGACCGCTTCCTCCACGAACGAGGCGGTCGCGAAGCCGCGGTCGAAGAGGTCTCCCTGAAGCGCGGAGACTGGCTCGGAGGAGCCGACCTCGATGGAGACCCCCGAAATCGTATCGCCAAGCCGCACCCGCTCCAGGGCGGCGCGCAGCCGACGCATCCAGAGCGAGCGGTCGGCCGTCGGCCGTGCGGTCCGCAGCACCTCCTGCGCGCTGCCGCCTCCGGAGAGCGCGAAGGTGAGGGTGATGCTCCGCGCCCGTCGTGCCCGGGAGCGCATCTCCTCGCAGAGCTGATCGAGGAGGGCATTGAGGGTGAAGACGAGTCGGGTCGCATCGCCGACGGTGTAGTCGATGAAGTCGACGGAGGCGACCGGCCGCTCCGGCGCGATGGGCCTGAAGAGGAGGCGCGGATCGTCTCCTCGAGCTCGTCGCCAGATCCGGGTCCCCTCGCTCCCGAAGCGAACCTCGACCGCCTCTGCCGTAAGCGCGGCCAGATCACCGCAGCGGGTGACCCCCGCACCCTCGAGAAGCCCGAGCAGGCGCTCCTCCTCCGTCAAGAGCGAGATCGGTAACGGAGCCAGGTACGTCCGCTCCTCCCCCGGCCCCACCTCCACTACC
>JBBDRR010000144.1:3158-5236 GCA_040905395.1 Gemmatimonadota bacterium | reverse complement strand
GGCCCCTGATCGAACGACCAGGGGCCTCTTCCCGATCCGGCCGCCGCCGAGGCGTTCCTCTCACTCCAGGATCACGAAGTGTTCGAGCTCGGGCAGGCTGAAGCTCAGCTCGTCACCGGTGCTGGTTATGCCGACCAGTGTGTCGATCGGGCCGCTCGAGCGGATCTCCCGCGGCACCACCACGTATTCGGTGCCCCTGCGAGTGAGCTGCACCCGGCACCCCTCCACGATCGCACGCTCCAGCCGGTCCATTTCGTCCGGTGACCAATCCATCGATTCTTCTCTTCCTGTTCGTCAGGTAGCCGGATCCGGGATGATGTCGGGCCGGATGCCCTGCGGACGTACCGAGACGTAGTAGTTCTTGATGAACATCGAGTCCACCTGCATGAAGGACTGGCTCGGAAGGTCACCGAATTTCCGCGCGGGTGGCGGTCGCGGTATCTGCACGTTCAGCGAGTCCACGATCTGGCGGAACTCGGCGAGCGCGATATTGTGGAGGTAGCCGTCGAAGCGCACCGTCGAGCCGGGTCCGATCCCCGTGAGGAGCTCCGGATCCGGCGGGGGCTCGAACCGAACGAGGATCCGGTAACCCTCCGGCGTGCGGACGTACGCGCTGTTCGCCGCGATCCGGCTCTCGACGACGCCATTCAGCCGGACGAGACGACCGATGTCGCGAGTCGCCAGTGGCGTCAACGAGGCAAACGGAACCGCTTCGACGGGAAGGACCGGGGCGCGCACGGACCCGAAGTCCGCCGCCGCTCCCACCCTGGGTAGCTCATCGGGCGCCGTCGCATCGCCGAAGAAGAAGGCGGAAGCCCAGAGAAGGACCCCGGCGAAGGCAAAGGCGCCCATGACCAACCAGACCCTCGAACCGCGCTGTTGTACCAGTCGGAAGTCAGTCATCGATCAGTGTACGGAGGAGTGTGGCATCGGAACCGTACGGGGTGCAAGGAGTATTCCCACCGGGTTGCCCGCCGTGCCCCTGCTGTCTACTCTTTAACATCTTCGTTACGCATCGGATCCGGTGCGCAATTGTCTTACACCAGGGAGACTCCTGTGGCGAAGTCTAACAAGTCGTCCGCTCCTGCCGGTCCGAACCGGCTGTACCTCATCCTCGGGGCGGTCGCTCTGGTCGTGATCGCCGCCGTCGCCTTCCTTTCGGGCGGAGCCGGACAGGCCGCTACCGAACCTCTCGCGATGGAGATCGATCCGGCCGAGCTGCAGCGGGCTCAGGGCGTTTCGATGGGTGAGGACGATGCTCCCGTCCTGCTCTACGAGTTCGCCGATTTCCAGTGTCCCGCATGCATGCAGTTCTCCACGTTCGCGCACCCGCTCATCAAGGAGCGGCTGGTGGACGAGGGGATCGTGCGGCTCGTCCGCTACGACTTCCCGATCATCACCGGCCATCCCCACGCGTTCCTCGCCGCCAGGGGCGCGCGCTGCGCCGGCGAGCAGGATGCGTACTGGGAGTATCACGACGTCCTCTACGGCCGTCAGCCGACATGGTCGGCCATGCGCAGCCCGGGCGGCGAGTTCATCGACTACGCCGAAGCGATCGGGATCGACCGGGGTGCCTTCGAGCAGTGCCTGAACTCCGACCGCTACGCCGAAGAGGTCACCCGCAATATGAGGCTCGGCGAATCGCTCGGCGTTCAGGGGACGCCGACGCTGATGCTGAATGGCCAGCGGATCGCCGTGCGTGACTACACCGACCTCGAGGCGAGGGTCTTCGAGGCCGCCGGTATGACCGCTCCCGAGGGGCAGAGTTGACACAAGCCCCCTCGATGACAACGAACTCGGATCTGCGGCAGGTGCGGCTCGTCTTCGCCGACGAAGGCACCTTCCACTCGGTGACCGTCAGCCTGCCGGCCGCACGGTTGGACGCCTACGAGCGGCTGATCGATCTCCTCCGGGAGGAGCCGAGCGTGACGCGCGAGCTCTACGTGGACATGCGGCGGCTGGTGTCGGCCTCGGTAGTGGGAGACGAGTAGGGTCACGTCCGCTCGAACACAATGAGACGAATCGGGTGACATCGCCCGTCATCCCGAACGCAGTGAGGGATCCGTACTTTACCTGAG
>JBBDRR010000144.1:0-3148 GCA_040905395.1 Gemmatimonadota bacterium | reverse complement strand
GGCATGACGGTGATCGGAAGTGCGGGCCTACGGGTGATCGCTCCCCCGGGGCGACGGGCCACTGCGCAACTCCGCGAATCTGCGTCGGGCGGATTCCAGGGTCCAGGAGTGGACGTGATCGGGTGGCCATGCACCCTGCCTGGCGGCCGTGGCGAGGGTCTCGGCGTGCTCACGAGCCGCGGCGGCGGTGCCGCGGTCGATCCAGCCAGCGTCGGCCGCCGCGTCGAAGTCGGCTTCGTCCAGGATCAGGACGGCACCGTCGGCGCCGGACCAGACGTCGAGGCAGAGGTCGGTGGTGTCCCAGCGATCTCCGCGCATCTCGACCGGGGTGAGGATGTTCGCATAGAGGCCGGTGAACGTCCCGTCCGCGAGGTGAAAGCGGCCGATGTCGTACCAGAGGCCCGGGTAGGTGAACCAGACGACGGGTGCGCCGGGCTCGAGAAGGATCCGGTCGCCCGCCGTGACGGGTCCTGTCAGGTTCGCGGACTCGAGAAAGGTGACGGTGTGGTCCGGCTCCTCGGCGAGGACGACCTGTTCGAACACCTCGACGGAATCCGGCAGGCGCCGGTAGTGGATCGCGATGGTACGAACGCTCACAGCGGCTCGTCGAGGGGGAGTCGCCCCGCACGCCGCTCCTGGGCATCGACGACGGCCATCGCGGTCAGGTTGACGATGTCGGCGGCCGTGCTCCCGCGCTGCAGGACCTGGACGGGGCTCGCCATGCCCATCAGGATCGGTCCGATCGCTTCCGCACCCCCGAAGCGGGCGAGCAGCTTGTAGGCGATATTCGCGGAATCGAGGTCGGGGAAGATGTAGACGTTGGCATCCCCGATCAGGTCGCTGAAGGGGTAGATCTGGCCCCGCAGGTGCCCGCTGGACGCCGGCTCGACCTGCATCTCGCCGTCAATGACGATCTCGGGATGCCGCTCCTTCACCAGCTCGACTGCTCGCCGCACCTTGTCCGAATGAGGATGGCGGACGGAGCCGAAGTTGGAGAACGAGAGCATCGCCACGCGCGGCTCGATTCCGAGCCAGCGGACGAAGCCGGCGCTCAGCACGGCGATCTCGGCGAGCGTCTCGTGGTCCGGATCGATGTTGACGGTGGTGTCCGCGAAGAAGATCAGCTCCTGCTCCAGCACCAGCATGTAGAGTCCCGCGACGCGCTTGACTCCCGGCGCCGTGCCGACCGTCTGCAGGGCGGGACGGAGGGTGTCGGGGTAGTACATGTCCTCGCCCGCCACCATCCCGTCGACGTCTCCTCGCTGGAGCATCATGCAGGCGTAGTAGATCGACAGCCGGACGCGCTCCCGTGCCTCCGCGAGCGTGACCCCCTTCCGCTGCCGCATCCTGTAGATCTCCTGCGCGTACTGTTCGCGCTTCGCCGTCTCGCGCGACGGATCGACCACCTCTACCCCGTCCAGAGAGACCCCTAGCGTCCTCGCCTTCTCGGTGATCTGCTCGATGTCGCCCAGCAGGATCGGAGACGCGATCTTCTCCTCCACGATCCGCGTGGCGGCCCTGATGATCCTCTCGTGCTCCCCCTCGGGGAAGACGATGCGCTGCGGCCGACGCTTCGCCTGATTGAGAATCCCGCGCATCACCTCGCGGCCGCGGCCCAGGCGGGACTCGAGCTCTTCGGTATAGCGTTCGATGTCGATCTGGAGGCGAGCGACGCCGGACTCGATCGCCGCCCGCGCGACAGCGGGGGCCACCCAGAGCATGATGCGTGGGTCGAAGGGCTTCGGGATCAGATATTCCGGACCGAATCGGAAGCGCTCACCGCCGTACGCCCGTTCGACGGCCTCGGGAACGTCCTGCCGGGCGAGCTCGGCGAGCGCGGTGGTGGCGGCCATCTTCATCTCGTCGTTGATCGCCCGGGCCCGCACATCGAGCGCGCCACGGAAGATGAAGGGGAACCCGAGGACGTTGTTTATCTGGTTGGGGTAGTCGCTGCGCCCGGTAGCCGTGATGGCGTTCGGGCGTACGGAGCGGACGTCCTCCGGGGTGATCTCCGGGTCGGGATTCGCGAGGGCGAAGACGATCGGCGGGTCGGCCATCTGCTCGAGCATGTCCGGCGTGATCGCGCCGCCTACCGAAAGGCCCACGAGAACGTCGGCTCCCTCGAGGGCGTCCTTGGTCGTTCGGGCGCTGGTCTCGCGGGCGAAGCGCGCCTTGTACGGGTCGAGGTCCGTCCGACCACTGTGGATCACCCCGTGATGATCCGTCATCATGATGTTCTCGCGCTTCACACCCAGCAGCACGTAATGCTGAGCCGTGGATATCGCGGAGGCGCCGGCGCCGGAAAAGACGACCCTGACCTCGTCGATAGGTTTCTCGACGATCTCGAGCGCATTGAGGAGCGCGGCGCCGGAGATCACCGCGGTGCCGTGCTGGTCGTCATGGAATACCGGGATCTGCAGCTTCCGCTTCAGCTCCTCCTCGATGTAGAAGCACTCCGGCGACCTGATGTCTTCCAGGTTGATCCCGCCGACCGTCGGCTCCAGCAGCTCGCAGAACCGGATCACCGCGTCCGGGTCCTCCGTATCCACCTCCAGATCGAAGACGTCGATGTCGGCGAACCGCTTGAAGAGAACCGCCTTGCCTTCCATCACGGGCTTGGACGCGAGTGCACCGAGGTTCCCCAGTCCCAGCACGGCCGTGCCGTTCGAGACCACAGCCACCAGGTTCCCCCGGGCGGTGTAGAGGAACGCATTCTCCGGATCCTCCGCGATCTCGATGCACGGCTCCGCCACCCCCGGGGAGTACGCGAGCGAAAGATCCCTCTGCGTCAGCGCCGGCTTCGTTGGAACGACCGCGATCTTACCGGGTCTTCCCATGGCGTGGTACTCGAGCGCTTCCTCACGGTATCGAGACATTTTCTCGGCTGATGATGATGGCTATCGGCTATCGGCTATCGGCTATCGGCTATCGGCTATCGGCTATCGGCTATCGGCTCGACGGTATCGAAGCGGATCGCCGGATGGTACACATAGTGGCGCTTCGCGTGCATGTCCGCCATTCACGCCGCGGAATGACGGTCTGGATCCGACCCGTTCGTGACCAATATGCCGAAAGGGGATATTCACTTTGCTTCACTACCTACTACATGTTGTGGTGTCCCGCTATGCCTCAAAGATGTCCGTGTGGG
>JBBDRR010000143.1:0-30217 GCA_040905395.1 Gemmatimonadota bacterium | reverse complement strand
CCCGACGGCGCCTAATCGTGTTCCACGTGGAACAGTGCCGAAGGCGCGCCACCTCCGTCTGCGGAGTGGATCCTACATTCTACCGCGATGTCGCCCCGCACGGCACCCCTGCGCGCGCGCCACTTGCGCCGCGCGAAGACAACGCCGATTCTGCCAGGCATGGCATGCCCATTGCACCCCCGACCATCCCGGCCCGGTAACCCGCAGACGCCGAAGGAGCACGATGGACGAGCACACGCCCGGTGAGGGTGGACCCGCCAACACACCGCCATTTCCGCGGATCGTCCCCGAAGAACCCGGGTCGAGCGCCCGCGGTGAGCCCCGCACGGGAGCACCCGCCGGAGAGGCAGCTGAAAGCGATGAGCGCGTCGTCGCCGAGGCCGTCGCGCGGCCGGTGATCGAGGAGCCCGACATCCCCGGAGGCGACCCAAACTACGCGCGGTCCGCCGGCAGAGGCGGGGAAGAGAGCGGCTTCGAGGGCGACACGGAGCCCCTGCCGCCCAGGTCGAGCCGCGGCAGCGGGCGCTCCCGGGCAAGGCGCCGCCCCGGCCCTTTCCCCCACTTCGCGGATCGCCTCGACGAGATCGCCGATCGGATCGATCACGTGGTGGACGAGCAGCTCGCCGCCGCGGGGGTCGGCGGCCGGACGGCGGAGGTCGGGCACACAGCGTCCGAAGCGATCGGCGGCATCGCCGATTATCTCCGGTCGAGCGACGTCCGCAGCCTTCGCGACGACCTCGCGAGCCAGGTGCGCGAGCGGCCGGTTCAGACTCTCCTGGTCGCGGTAGGCACGGGCTGGCTCTTCGGCAAGATCGTCCGTTAGCTCCCGTGCCAGAAGATGCGCGACCAGGCTCGGGTGAGGACACCGCGCCCGTCCTCCCCCTTCCGGAATCGATGAACGGCGGAGATCCTTCTCTCGGGCAACTCGTTCGGAAGCTGGCGGACGACGGGCGAGCGCTGATTCACCAGGAGATCACGCTCGTCAAGACCGAGGTCAGGGACAACGTCCGAACCATTGCGAAGGATGCGGCGATGCTCGTCGTGGGCGGCGCCGTTCTCGCCGTCGGTCTGCTCGTGCTGCTCGCTTTTGCGGTGATCGGTCTCGGAGTGCTGCTCGGCGACAACTACTGGCTGAGCACGCTCATCATCGGAGCCGCCTTCTGCGCCGTCGGCGCGATTCTCCTCCTCAGCGGTGGCAAAGGGCTGAAGGAAGACGATCTCACGCCACGGCAGACGGCCGCTTCGCTCCGTCAGGACCGGGAGTGGGCGCAGACCGAGCTCCGCGACGTCAGACGTGATCTGGGAAGCTGAACCCGGGAGACAAATGGAACGCACAGGCGGAGAGACGGAGATGACGTCCGAAAACGGCAGCGTCCAGTCACGGATGCATCTACACAGCGGTCCCGGCGAGGCGCCCGGTACTGGATACGACGGGCTTCGCGACCGCGCGAGCAGCTTCGCGGGGCGTGCCAGGGACCGATTCAGCGATACGCTCGGAATGGCGGGTGGAGCCATGAGCAGACGACACGACATCCTCGACATCGTTCGCGATAAGCCCCTGAGCGTCGTCGGTATCGCATTTTCCGCCGGCTTCGTCATCGCCGCGGCGGGCGGGAAGCGGAAGCGGCATTGGCTCTTCGACCGCGCTCGGAGGCAATTCAGGACCCTCCTCGTCGGCGCCGTCACGGCGACCCTCGCCCACGAGGTGCGGGAGCTCATGGAAGAGAACAAGGGGCTCGGAAACTTCGCGCGCTCCCGCTTCGCCAAAGAAGACGTGAGCGACGATCTCGACGAGCTGTATGAGGACGAGGACGAGTACGACGACCTCGGCTGAGTCGACTCCACGTGACCTACCAGCCGTGAAGACCGTTCGGTTTCGGATCGAGGGGCGGGTCCAGGGGGTAGGCTTCCGCTGGTGGACCCGGGCTCAGGCCAGCGCGCTCGGGCTCGCCGGCTCGGTACGCAACTGCAACGATGGCAGCGTCGAAGTCGTCGCTGCGGGAACAAACGCTGCTCTCGATTCGCTACGCACCCTCCTCCACACAGGTCCGCCGTCGGCCCACGTCACTTCCGTGACCGAATCATCCGCACCCCCACCCGCCCGGGCGTCGTTCGAGATCGGTCGATAACTGCCCGAACACCCCCCGAACACACGCCGTCTCAGAAACGTTCCAGCCGGCCGATCTCCGCAATCGGCGTCCGTTGGGTCGAGAAAGGCCGCCATCGCGCTGAGAGCGCTCGATAACGCGCCCCTTTGGTTGGCATTGGCACCTTATTTCCCGACACAGAAGCGGTTGAAGATGGCGCCCAGTACATGGTCCGGCGTCACCGCGCCGATCAGCTCCTCGAGGAATTCGGTGGCGGCCCGCAGGTGTGTGGCGGCGAGCTCGGGGGGGAGCCCTTCGCCGAAGGCCTCGCGGAACGACCGCAGCTCCTGCTCCGCCTGCCGCAGCGCGCGAAGCTGCCTCTCGCTCGTAACGATCGGCGTGTCGCCGGCCTCCAGCGCCGGGCCGAAGGAGACGCGTACGAGATGGTCGCGCAGAGCGCCCAGACCGTCGCCGCTCTCCACGGAGAGCTCGAGAACGGGGATCGAACCGGGGGCCGAGCGAGCCGAGGAGCGGCCCAAATCGGTCTTGGTCCTGATCAGCACCGCGTCGCACTGGACGCGCGCTAGGAACGTCACCTCCTCCTCGACGAGAGGACGGCCGGCCTCGCTGCAGAAGAGGATCATGTCGGCAGAGGCGAGATAGCGTCGCGCCACCTCGACGCCGAGCGCCTCGACGCGGTCGTTGGTTTCGCGAAGGCCCGCTGTGTCGACCAGCCTGAACGGGTATCCGGCGAGTGTCGTGTCGGCCTCGATGGCGTCCCGCGTGGTCCCGGCGATCTCCGTGACGATCGCCCGTTCCGCTCCGAGCAGGGCGTTGAAGAGGGAGGACTTCCCGGAGTTGGGCAGGCCGGCGAGGACCACGAGAGCGCCGCGCCGAAGCATCTGGCCCTGGGGGGCGGTGCCGATGACGAGTCGCAGTTGATCGAGCGCCTCCTCAGTTACGGAGAGAATCCGCTGAGGCGGAACCGGCGGCTCGTCCTCGTCCGGGAAGTCGATGCCGTAGGAGATGAGGGCCTCCACCTCGATGATCCGCTCGCGAAGCTCGTCGATGCGGCCGGAGAGGCCGCGCTCGATCTGGTGGAGCGCTGCGCGGTGAAAGGCGGGGGAGCGAGCATCGATCACATCGCCGACGGCCTCGGCCTGCAGCAGGTCGAGCTTGCCGTTGAGCACGGCCCGTCTGGTGAACTCCCCCGGGAGCGCGAGTCTCGACCCTGCCGCCAGCAGCGCGTCCAGGACGAGCTGCGGCGCGATGTCTCCGCCGTGGGTGGAGACCTCGACCGCCTCTTCGCCGGTGTAGCTGTTCGGCGCCGGGAAATAGGTCGCGAGCGCCCGATCGAGCAGCTCGCCCGTATGCGGGTGATGCACGGCGAGGAGATGCTGTCGCCGCGGAACCAGCGCCTCGGGGGAGTGCCGCAGCGAGGGGGCGATTTCGAGGAGGATCTCCCGGGCGCGCGGGCCGGATACTCGAATCACCGCGAGCGCGCTCCGGCCCCGCGGAGTCGCGACCGCCGCGATCGTGTCGTCGAAGCTCGCGGCGTTCATGAGGCCTCTCGGTCAGCGCTTCGCCTTGGACTTCTTCGACTTGGGCGGAGCGCTCGCCTTCTTCAGCTCCTCCTGCGCCCGCTTGCGCTCGCGCGCGATCAGCACCTGCTGCGGAATGCTCGCGACCTGGGTGACCGCGTAGTAGAGGTTCAGGCCCGCCGGCAGCATGAAGAAGATGGCCCCCATCATGATCGGCATGAAGTACATCATCATCTTCATCTGCGGGTTCTGCTCCATCCCGCTCATGTGAGCGCTCACCCACTGCAGCCCGAACATCGAGACGACGAGGATCGCCGGGAGGATGTAGAGAGGATCCCGCAACGACAGATCCGGAAGCCACAGGAACTCGGCCCCGCGGAACGCGATCGTGTTCTGAAAGACGAAGAAGAGGGTGATGAGCACGGGGAAGGGCACGAGCATCGGCAGACAGCCCGCGAACGGGTTGAAGCCGTGCTCCTTGTACAGACCCAGCATCGCCTCCTGCTGTTTCTGCGGATCGTTCTTGTGTTTCTCCTTTATCTCCTGGAGGAGCGGCTGCACCCCCATGTTCTTCATCTGCGCCCGCAGCGCCTTCGCGTTTAGCGGCCACAGGATGACCCTCATCATCACGCCGAAGATCGCCAGCACCCAGCCGTACGCGATGCCGAGCGTATCGTGCAGGGTGTTCAACACCCAGAGCACCGCCGCAGCCAGCGGCCGGATGATCGGCTGGAGCCAGCGGTAGCCGTATGGCGTGACCTCCTCGAGGTCGTACCCGATGGCGGACAGCCGGCTGTAGTCCTGCGGCCCCAGGAACGCATCGAACGCCAGCTGCCCGTCGGCGGCGACGGGCAGAATGGTCGTGAGCATCGTCTGGGGAACCGTCACCTCGTCCTCGCCGACCGTGCGCACCAGATCCGGAACGTCTCGTACGACCGCCCCGGCGAAAGGCCGGTCGTCGCCTGCGATCACCGCGGCGAAGAAGTACTTGTCCTTGATCCCCGCCCACGTGAGCGGTGAATCCACGAGCTCGCGACCCTCCACCCGGCGGAAGGCGAGCCGATCGACCCCCGAGGAGGTGCGCGTGACGACCGCCAGCTCGTTCTCGCTGTTGTGGTCCGGGTGCTCGTGAATCTCCAGCCTCGGTCCGAGCGACGTCAGCAGGCGCGCGTCGCGACCGCCGAGGCCGCTGATCGACCCGACGGCCGAGATCAGGTACGTGTCGGGCCGGAACGTGTACCGCAGCACGACCCCGAATCCATCCGGATCCGCGTACTCGAAGGAGACGGTCTGCGGGCCGCCGTCCGCCGTGATACGAAGCATATCCCCGCTCGCCTCGAACCCGAGGCCAGCCAGATCCAGCGTGTCTCCGCCGACCAGCAGCTGGTGGTGCAGAAACCCGTCCTCGCCATCGGGCACGAGCTGGACCACCTCGTCATCGCCCGAATAAGACGGGTACTCGAGCAGCTGCGCCTGGAGGAGGGCGGCCCCACGAGTCGAGAATACGTACCGGTACAGGTCCGACTCGACCACCACTGAATCCGCCGGAGCGGAGCCCGCGCCGGTGGCGGCCCTCGGCAAGGACGCGGCCGGCGTCGCGCTCGGCGCCGTCGGGGGCGCGGCGGGCGCGACGTCCTGATCCGCCACCGGAACCGGCGGTTCCGCGGGCGGAAAGAGAACATTGGTGAACATTATGGCGGCGGTCATCAGGACCACCGCCAGCAACAGCCGTTTTTCCATATGCCTGCCGAAAAAGCCTCACGGGTTCGCCAGGTTCGGCGATTCCCCGGATATCAGTACGAAATGATCGTCTGAATGGTTACGGAACGGGATCGTAGCCGCCACGACTGAACGGTTGGCAGCGAAGCAGCCGCTTCAACGCCATCCACGACCCCCTCGCGGAGCCGTACCGCTCGACCGCCTCGAGCGCGTACGCCGAACAGCTCGGCTCGAATCTGCACACCGGCGGCTTCAGGGGCGACAGGGCCCGCCGATAGAACCGGATCGCCGCCATCAAGCTACGCTTGAGCACACCCACTCCTCCAGCTCGATCAACTCCTGCCTCAACTGACCGAACGACGCATCGTACGCTTCCGGCCGAGCACGCACCATGACGTCGGCGCGGCAACCACTCCGCTCCAGCCGGGGAAGGATCTCGATCCTCGCGATCTCGCGGAGCCGTCGCTTGAGCCGATTCCGCTGTACGGCCGCAGCCCGGATCCGGCCCGCGCCCGGCCGCGTCCTCGCCCGCGGCTTCGGCACGACAAGCCCGATCCGCGAACGCGCGACGGGGGAAGCGGAGACGAAGACGTCGAGATGACGCGTCTTCCTCCTCTTCCCCCGTCGGAACAGTGTCCGGATCTCTTCCGTCGTCGTGATCCGCGCCCCTCTCGGCAGGGCGTGACCGCCGCCTTCACCCGCCGGCGGAACCGCGCTCGTCACACCGCCTCACGAAGAGGAAGCTCAGGAACGCCCGTTCTTGCCGCCGATGTTGACGACGAGCCGCTTCCGGCCGCGCCGGCGGCGTGCGTTCAGCACCCTTCGGCCCCCGCGCGTCGCCATGCGCGCACGGAATCCATGCTTGTTTACGCGCTTACGATTGCGCGGACGATACGTCGGCTTCATCGGAAAATCCCTTCCGGATACGTCGATCCTGATTGATACTGTTGCGACATAGACCGTGAAATGTAGCCAGGGGCTCCCGACGCGTCAATGTCAGCTGGTTTCCGTGTCTTCAGGCGGCTTTCCGGGTCGGTGCGTGGAGGGGCGGATCCGAGCTGATTTCCAGCTTGACTTATCCACAGATGCCGCCTAGCTTGCGCGTCCGTCTTGCCACGAAGTCCCGCTGCATTTCCCGTGAGTTCATGGAGCTGAGCGCCTCCGAAGTCTGGTCGCAGATTCTCGACGAGGCACGAGTGGCGCTCCCGGAGCAGGCCTTCCGAACCTGGCTCGCACCTACAGAAGCGATCTCCGTCTCGAGCGAGACTCTGTTCGTTTCCACGCCGAATCCCTTCGCCGTTCAGTGGGTCGAAGACAAGTATGCGGACCTTCTCGCGGGAATCAGTGAGCGACTTTACGGAACGCGCTACCGGCTCGCCCTCCAGTTCAGTCCCGACGGCCGCCCTGTCGACCGGGCTCCGGCGCTGGAGCTTCCGGTGAGCTCTCCCCCTCCGCAGCCCGCGCCACGCCACAACAGCGGCTACCCCGAGGCCTCGTCGGCGGCTTCCTCCGGTCACATCGACACGCCGCTGAACGAGCGGTACTCCTTCGACCGCTTCGTCGTCGGTCACAACAACCAGCTCGCCGCGGCCGCCGCGCACGCGGTCGCCGAGGCCCCGGCCCGGATGTACAACCCGCTCTTCATCTATGGCGGCGTGGGCCTCGGCAAGACCCACCTGATGCACGCCATCGGTCACGCGGTCCTCTCCGGCGCGCCGCACAAGCGAGTCCTGTACCTGTCCTCCGAGCGCTTCACCAACGAACTGATCGGTGCGATCCAGGGCGGGGCGATGGCTGAGTTCCGACGCATGTACCGCCAGATCGACCTGTTGCTCGTCGACGACATCCAGTTCCTCGAGGGCAAGCGGCAGACGCAGGAGGAGTTCTTCCACACCTTCAACGCGCTGCACGACGCCCAGCGGCAGATCGTCCTCACCTCGGACCGCCCGCCGAAGGAGATCGGCCTCGAAGACCGGCTGGTCTCACGCTTCGAATGGGGGCTGGTAACCGACATCCAGCTCCCCGACTTCGAGACCCGCGTAGCGATCCTCCGCAAACGAGCCGAGGAGGACGGGCTCGAGATCTCGGGCATGGAAGAGGTCCTCGACTTCATCGCGCGTCACTGCACCTCCTCTGTCCGCGAGCTGGAGGGAGCCGTCATCAAGCTCCTCGCGTACTCCTCCCTCACCAGGCGCGAGATCAACGTGGACCTGGCCCGCGAGGCGCTCGGCGGGGTCCTCAGGAACGCCGGCAAGGATTTCGACGCACCGCAGGTGACTCCCGACGTCGTCCGGCGGAAGGTCGCCGTCGCCTGGGGGGTCTCCCCGGAGGGCCTGCAGTCGAAGAAGCGGACGAAGGACCTGACGATCCCCAGACAGGTCGCCATGTTCCTCATCAAGGACCTCTTCGACCTCTCCCTCGTCGAGATCGGCAAGCTGTTCGGCGGGCGCGACCATTCCACCGTCATCCACTCGATCAGCAAGGTCGAGGACGATATGGCGGCCGACGACGAGCTCCGGACCCGGATCGAGGAGATCCGACGGACGCTCTGAGCCCCCGTCGTCGGTGTGGATACCGTCTGTGGATTGGCTGTGGAGTCTGTGTGGGCAATCGGGTGGGACTGGGGATTTGTGGACTGGTGTGGAGAACGCGCCTACTTCTCCACCGATGATCCACAGGGGGTACGAGGGGTGGAATACCCTGCACGAAGGTGCTTTACGGAGCTGGATCGGGACCGCTCCACATTTCCAGCCCCTCTACTACTACTACTGCTTCATTAATACTACTGGTCTTAGAACAGCTCCTCGGGTTGATAACTCTTCACCGGGTTCGGAACGAACATGAAAGTCAGCATCACACGTGAGAGGTTGCAGGAGGGACTCACCGCGGTTGCGGGCAGCATCCCGACGCGCACGACGCTGCCGGTGCTGTCGAACATCCTTCTGGAGACGGAGGATGGGGGGCTGCGGCTGAGCGGGACGGATCTGGACACCGCGGTTTCGGTGCGGGTGCCGGCGGAAGTGGAAGCGGGCGGCGCGATCACGGCGCCGGCGAAGAAGCTGCAGGAGATCGCCCGGGAGCTGCCTCCCTCACCGGTGGGACTGCACGCGCAGGGCGACGCGATCACCATCACCAGCGGTCGCTCGCGCTTCAGGCTCAACGGTCTGGCGAAGGATGAGTTCCCCGCGTTTCCGAGCGTTCCATTCGAGCAGAGCTGGCGGGCGAGCGGAGCGGAGCTGAACCAGCTGATCTCCCACGTCTCCTTCGCCGTGTCGACCGAGGAGACCCGACCCATCCTGAACGGCGTGCTCTGGGAGCTGCGGGCCGAAGAGATGAGGATGGTCGCGACGAACGGCCATCGTTTGGCGAAGATGACGATCGCCCGGTCGGGGAGCGGGACGGAGGGAGAGCTGATCGTGCCGCCGCGGGCGCTGCAGCAGGTGCAGAAGCTCCTCGGATCGGACGCGGAGGTGGAGATCGCACGCTCCGAGAACCACCTCGGCTTCAGGGGCGGCACGGTTCAGATCTTCACCCGGCTGATCGAGGGGCCCTATCCCAACTACGATCAGGTCATCCCGAAGGACAACGACAAGACGTTGATCGTCGACAAGGTCGCGCTGACGGGTGCGATCCGAAGGATGGCGATCGTCGCGTCCGACCAGACGCACCGCATCCGCATGTCTCTGGGGGGGCCGATGATGAAGTTCTCGGTACAGACGCCCGACCTGGGCGAGGGGTCCGAGGAGCTGCCGGTCGAGTACGAAGGGGAGCCGCTGGAGATCGGCTTCAACGCGAACTATCTGCTCGAGCTCCTCCGCTACATGCCCACGGACGAAGTGAAGCTCGGCTTCACAGCACCGGAACGCGCCGCCACGATGGAGCCCCTCGGGAACGAGGACGCCCCGGATTTCCTCTGCCTGGTGATGCCTCTGCGACTACTCGACTGAGCGTGGATCCGGACGGCGTACGTTCGGAAGCGGCGGTCGGCGAGCTCAGGGCGGCACGGGGCGGAACGTGGCCGCTGATCCGGCGGATCCACCGGCGGCGGCCGCTGCTCACGGCCATCGTGGTCCTCGCCGCGCCGGTGCATACGCTCCTCACCGAAGCGGCCCCCGCAGACCTTCTGGAGCCGAGCGCATCACCGCGCTTCGTGCTGCCGTGGGCCCTGATGGTCTTCGGCTTCGCCGTCCGCCTCTGGGGGTCCGGCAACCTGCGGAAGAACCAGGAGATCACGACCAGCGGCATCTACGTCCTGGTCCGGCACCCGCTCTACCTCGGCAGCCTCGCGCTCTTCCTGGCGTACTTCCTCTCCGTCGGCGACTTGCGGGTCGGCCTCACGCTGTTCGCTGTCCTCGTCGGCTTCGTCTACTTTCCGACGATGCTGGGCGAGGAGGAGTACCTTGAGCTCAAGCTTCCGTCCCAATTCTCCAGCTACAATCCCTCGCCACGACTGATCCCGCACCTCGGCCGGCTCCCGGAAGCAATCCGGTCGGACCGGTTCGAGATCGGCGCCGCCTACCGGAACCTGGGATTTCGCACCGCCTGGTTCCTCCTCCTGCTTCCGCTCTTCCTCGAGATCCTGGACCGCCTGGACGGGTAGTCTGGCTGACGGGCGCAGAACCGAACCCCACTCACCCCCTGCGCAACCCGGGGCTCAGCGGGTTCGCGACGAATTCGCAGTACGGGTCGCCCATCGCCTGGCAACGCGTCTCGATGGCCCTGAAGCTGAGGGGGCTCCGAAAGAGGCCGTTGTAGACGGACTGGTTCAGCGCCGGCGCCGAGATGGCATCACCGCCATACAGGACGTTCATCAGTGCGGCCACCACCCCCCTCGCGAAGTAGCAGCGAGGCTGCGTGGACAGGCCGGCGAGCGCGACCGAGGAGAGCGCTTCGTAGCCGTCGTGGACGTGAACGGTGAAGCGCTGCTCCGGGGCGAGCAGGCAAACGCGCCAGTCGCCCCATCCGAACGAGTTGATGAGCGCCACGATCACGTGCACCCAATCGGTGCGGGCGGGCACGCGCGTCGCGACCGACTCCTGCCACTGCACCGAGCGGAGCAGCCCTCCGATGCTGTAGAAGGTGCCGAGGTGCGCGGCCTCGCTGAGAACGACGGATGGAAGGTTGGAGAACTTCGATCCCATCGTCCTGGGAACCGCCTCCTCGAAGTCGTGGGAGGCCTGGGTGTAGAGGTCCGCCCACAGCCTCCCGTAGGTAGCGCCTGGAACCCCTGCCGCAGCGCCCAGCAGCCCCTTCAGAAGCTCGCCGACGTCCAGGCTGGGATCCTCCGCCGACGCCGATCCCGGCGTCGGCCATACGAAGCCCGGAATTTCCGAGATCTCCAGCGCCCCGTCCGCGGGGACCGCCAGGAAATGGCAGCGATTCCCACCTGCGCCTTCACAGGAGACCTCCTCCACGCCGTACTTGAGGCCGGAGACGGCCGCGAGGACGCCGGCGATAATGCCGCGGGTGATGTCGCACGTCGCAACGCTCGCGGCACCGAACATCTCCTGTCGCGCAATCGCATAGGGCGAGGAGGAGAGGACGACCTCGATCTCACCGTCGTCCTCGCCGATACGCTCGACATCGCCGAGACCGGTCTGGCCGATGATGGAGCGAAGCGCCTCTACCGCGGTCGACCCGGTACCGCTGGCGAGCACCGCCCGGTACGCCGACCCGGCCGCCGCCCTCTCGAGGATGCCGGGACCATCCAGTGCTCCCGTTTGGGTGATGGCCCGGTGCAGAGCTGCGTCGTAGTAGTGCGCGCGCATTATCGTCGCGGCTCCGCTCGCCGGGATGAGGTCCATCGCGGGTGCGGCGTTCAGGGTGATCATATCCGGGCTCCAGTGAGGCTCGAGTTGACCGGCGGCGGGCGTTGTCCCGCGGTCGGTCGCGCTACGTCTCGGGAGCTAGAGATATCGACCAGGGTCGGACAAAGCTGAAGGCGAACGGGGGCTCTCCCGGCGGCAGAAAGTCGCCGGCGCGTCGCTTCGCGGACCTTCGTTCACGACCCGCAAATCGGCCATCTCCAGCAGGTGTGGACCGCTCGGGAAGGGCAGGTTAGGTTCACCGGGGAGGCCGCACCTTCCGCGCGGTTGCTGGCGGCCCGCGTCAGCGCTCCTGCCGTCGATGTTCGAGGAGGTCAGAGGATGGGTGAGACGATAGAGCTTCAGCTGCCGGAGGGGCGGTCGATCCGGATGAGCGTTCGTCGCCGGACGACCGAACGCTCGCCCTTCACGGCCCGCGAGCTCGAGGAGGTCCACGGATGGGTGACGACGGACGACGCCGAGACGCACAGGTGGCTATCCATGGCGCTCCGAGGGCTGGCCGAAGGAACGGTCCGGTCGGGCGACGACTCGGGCGAACCCACCGGGCGATGGCAGGTCTCGTGGAATTCCTACGGGGAATCCTCGGGAGTACACACGTACGGGCTGATCCTGCGCGAGGCGGAGGAGCTCAGCCTGGAGGTGCTGATCATCGATTCGATGGAGCTCCACCCGTACGAGTATCGCGAAGAGGTGCTCGACGAGGGGCTCACGATCTGGGCGAAGATGGTCGGTACCCATGCGGATGTTACCCGCCTCAACCGCCTGATCCGGACACGGCAGAGCTTCCCCGTCGTCCGGCGCGGAATCCAGGAAGCGCCCCGGGAGATGCGGCTGGGAGTGGCGGAGTGGGCGGAGTACGAGGACCGTATCAAGTACCGTCTCGTGCTCGTCGACAGCGAGATCACCGAAGGCATGAGAGCCGAGCTCGGCCGAATCCAGGAGCAGAACGACCGGGCTGCTTTCGGGTTCTACGCAAATCTGGTCGACCGTCTCGCGGAGCTCCTCGTGGAGCGGAGAGTGATCACGAAATCCGAGCTCGACGTTCTCCGCGACGCCGCACGCGCACAACCCGGGGTCGCACGACACGAGTTCTGGCACGTCGCCGACGTCGACGTGCTCTGAGCGGAGCGAATATCGAGGCGCAGAAAAGAGGAGACACGTGAGCGGAATGGAGGAAGGCTTTCTGAGCTGGATGTTCTACGGGAATACGGTTCGGGCGTGGCTCTACGCGCTATTCGTCGGGCTCGCCGTATTCTTTCTGCTGGGGCTGATCCGGTCGGTGCTCGTCCGGCAGGTCCGCCGCATCAGCGAGATGACCAGAACCCCCTGGGACGACGTTCTGCTGAACATGATCGTCCAGACTCGCGTGTGGCTCCTCGCCGCTCTCGGCCTCTGGTCGGCCGGGCTCGTGCTCGATCTGCCGGCGCCGACGATGGACGTGGTGGCCACCATCACCATCCTCGCGATCCTGGCGCAGATCGGGATCTGGGGAGCGACGGCGATTCGGTCGTACGTCAAGATCTATGGCGAACGGAATCTCCAGGAGGACGCCGCGGGGGTGATGACCGTGCGTGCCCTCGGCTTCCTCGGCAGCGTCGCGCTCTGGACGGTCATTCTCCTGGTGGTCCTCGAAAACCTCGGCATCGACGTCACCGCTCTCATCGCCGGCCTGGGCATCGGCGGCATCGCCATCGCACTGGCGCTCCAGAACGTCCTCGGCGACCTCTTCGCATCCCTCTCGATCGTTCTCGACAAACCGTTCGTGGTCGGCGACTTCATCATCGTCGGCGATCTGCTCGGCACCGTGGAGCATGTCGGCCTGAAGACCACCCGGGTACGCAGCCTCTCGGGAGAACAGCTCGTTTTCGCCAACTCCGACCTCCTGACGAGCCGCATCCGCAACTTCAAGCGGATGTTCGAACGCCGCGTGGTGTTCGCCTTCGGCGTGGAGTACGGAACGCCCCAGGAGCAACTCGAATGGATCCCCGGCGCCGTCCGCGAGATCGTCGAGGCTCTACCCGACACGCGCTTCGACCGCGCCCACTTCAAGGAGTATGGCGACTCCTCCCTCGACTTCGAGGTCGTCTACTACGTGCTCGAGCCGGATTTCAACGTCTACATGGACCGGCAGCAGTCGATCAACCTCGCACTGTACGAACAGTTCGGAGAGCGGGATATCGCCTTCGCCTTTCCGACGAGGACGCTCCACGTGGTGCCGCCGCAGCCGCTCGCCGCCGAGTAACCCCGTCCTCCCGCGCGGAACGCATAACCCGGGGCGCCGCCAAATCTCCCCGTCATCCCGGAGCGGAGCGAGGGATCTGCACCTCCCTCGCTGCCGCGCAGGCGCGGACCCCTCGCTGCCGACCGGCGCTACTCGGCGTCCTCTCCGTACTTCCGCAGGATCAGCTTGTGAGCGCGCAGCCGCAGGCTGTTGATGCGTATGAAGCCGCGCGCATCCTCCTGATCGTACCCGCCCTCCACATCCATCGAGGACAGCTCCCGGTCGTAGAGCGAGCTCGGTGATTCCCTCCCGAGAACCATCACATTGCCCTTGTACAGCTTCAGCCGGACGCGGCCGTCGATCAGCCTCTCCGACTGGCGGTACGCCGCCTGGATGAAGTCCATCTCGGGGGAGTACCAGAAGCCGTTGTAGATCAGCTCGGCGAAGCGCGGCGAGAGAGAATCACGGAGACGAAGCACCTCGCGATCCATTGCGATTCCTTCCAGGTCGCGCAGCGCGCGGTGCAGAATCGTGCCGCCGGGCGTTTCGTACACACCCCGCGACTTGATTCCGACGAAACGATTCTCGACCATGTCGACCCGACCGATCCCGTGCCGCCCGCCCAGCTCGTTGAGGTAGATGAAGAGGTCGAGCGGATCGGTATGGACAGTGCCGTCGGCGAGGTTCCGCGCCTCGACCGGAATTGCGTCTTTGAACTCGATCTCGACGGCCGCCGCTTCGTCCGGCGCGCTCTCGGGCGACCGCGTCACCTTGAACATGTCCTCCGGCGGCGTCTGCATCGGATCCTCGAGGAGCCCCGCCTCGTACGAGCGGTGCATCAGGTTCTCGTCGCTCGAGTACGGCTTCTCGACGGACGCTTCCACCGGAATCTCGTTCTCCTTCGCGAACGCCAGCAGATCCGAGCGGCCGCGGAAGCGCTGGAGGAACTCACGCTCCTTCCACGGGGCGATCACCCGCAGGCGCGGCGCGAGTGCCGCGTACGCCAGCTCGAACCGCACCTGGTCGTTCCCCTTTCCCGTCGCCCCGTGGGCCACGAACGAGGCGTTCTCCCTCGCCGCGATCTCCACCTGCCGCTTCGCGATCACCGGCCGCGCCAACGACGTGCCAAGCAGGTAGCGATTCTCGTAAACCGCGTTGCCAGCGATCGCCGGATAGATGAAGTCGGTCACGAACTCCCGCCGCAGATCCTCTACGAACACATCGCTCGCACCCGTCTTCAACGCTCGCTCCGCGACTTCGTCGAAGTCCTCCTGCTGACCGACGTTCGCCACGTAGGCGATCACGTCGTAGTCCCGCTGCTGCAGCACCTTCAGGATACAGGCCGTGTCGAGACCACCGCTATACGCGAGAACCACTTTCTGGGATGGCACTTGTCGCTCCGTGCTCCGGGTACGAGAATGGGGTAACGGACGCCCGCCGACCGCGGGGGCGAATGGAAATATATCACCTCGAGTGAATGATGTCGCGTCTCCGGGAAACCTGTTTCGATGCGCGGTGGTCCGAATCGCCGGGCGTTACGGAGAAAGTGGCTGCTGGACCGGTGAACGATGGATGAGGGAGCGCCCGCTGAATATCCAGAGGTGCGGCAGGGGGGGCCGGCAGCGGGGGAACCGGGGAGGTGGAGCGACTGGGCCAGGCGAGTACAGGCGCTCGCGCAGAACGGGCTGACGTATACGGAGGGGCCGTTCGATCGTGAGAGGTACGTGGAGCTTCGCCGGATCGCGGCAGAGATGATCGCCGCGCTCGGCCGAGGGGAGGCGCCGGGAATCGCGGAACGGCTGGCGCTCGAGGATGGCTATGCGACGCCGAAGGTGGACGTACGCGGCGTGGTTTTCAGGGGCGACGAGATCCTGCTGGTGCGGGAGACGGCTGACGGTCTCTGGACGCTACCGGGCGGATGGGCGGACGGCGGCGACACGCCGGCCGAGGCGGTGGTGCGGGAGATCCGGGAGGAATCGGGATACGAGACCCGCGCCCTGAAGCTGCTCGCGGCGTACGACCGGGACCGGCAGGGTCATCCGCCCTTGCAGTGGCACGTCTACAAGATGTTCATCCTCTGCGAGCTGACCGGCGGTGCGCCCGCTCACAGCCTGGAAACCGACGGTGTCGGCTTCTTCGCGGAGGGCGCGATCCCCGCGCTTTCGCTGGGTCGCGTACTGCCCGGGCAGATCCGCCGGATGTACGAGCATCGGCGTCAGCCGACCCTGCCGACGGATCTCGACTGAAGCCGGAAGTCGGGGGGCGGGGCACCGGTTCGGCGTACGGGTGGGCGCCGGTACGAGGAATGAGAGTTGCACCCGGCGAAAGCGCCGGGATTCACGTTCAAGGGGAGGAAGATGCGCGAAGACGAACGGCCGGAGCAGGAGCCGCCGGTCCAGGAGATGCCGACCACGCCGTTGACGGATCCAATCCGGGAGCGGCTGTTCAAGTCGAGGACGCTGATCATCTCGGGCGAGGTGAACCAGAAGCTCGCCTCGAGCGTGATGGCGCAGCTGCTGGCGCTCGCGGCGGGGTCCGAGGAGCCGATCACGATCTTCATCAACTCGCAGGGTGGTCACGTCGAATCCGGTGATACGATCCACGACATGATCCGCTATGTCACTCCGCGCGTGCGGATCGTCGGCACGGGGTGGGTGGCGAGTGCCGGTGCGCTGATCTACGTCGCGGTGCCGAAGGAAGACCGCTTCTGCCTGCCGCACACGCGCTTTCTGCTCCACCAGCCCGCGGGCGGTGTCGGCGGTACGGCGTCCGACATCGATATCGAGGCGAGGGAGATCATCAAGATGCGCGAGCGGCTCAACCGCGTGTTCGCCGAGCAGACGGGGCAGAAACTCTCGAAGATTGAGGACGATACCCGTCGGAACTTCTGGTTGTCGGCCGCAGAGGCGAAGGAGTACGGCCTCGTCGGTGAGATCATCAACTCCTCGAGCGAGCTGCGCTGAGGTTCGCCGGGGATCCCGCGGCGGCCCATTCACAACGAAACACCTCGAACCCTTCTGCGGGGTCCGAGGTGTTTTCGCGCGTGCGTCTTCCGGTGGGGCGTGGCCGGTAGGCCTTAGCGCGCGAGCGCCGGCTTCGGTGTCACGGCCCTACCGCCAACCGCTAGTCGTGATTCGATCTCGAGCAGCTCCTGCTGCTCCGACGACGTGAGATACGTCGGATCGAAGCCTAGCTGGCGGATTCGGTCACTGCGGGAAGGTTTCCCCTCGGAAGCGTACTCCTGCTTCACGGCCGCTCCTTCTCTGTGAGGACTACTGGAGAACTGGAGAGAGATCTCGCTCGAGAAAATACCGCAAAACTGCGGGATTTCGAGGAGGCCGCAACCCACGTGCCGCCGTGGTGGTCCCGCACCTCCTCACTGCCGCAGCAGATCCTCGCGGACGAATGCCTGGAAGATGCAGCCGGGTGCCGTGGGGACGTAGATCGCGTCGGCCGGAGCATCGTCCTCCTGTCCCGCGAAGACCAGGATTCCCTGGTGCTCCCCGACACGAGACAGCAGGTCGATCCCGATTCGTCGTTCGCCTCCCGTGCGAACGTATTGCCGACCCTGGAAGGTGACCGGTTCGCCCCTCGTCAGCCAGCCCTCCCTCCCCGCATAGCCGGCGATCATGTTGACGGGGTGAAGCTCATCGAGCGGGCGAACGGCACCGTCGGCGAAGACGACGACCTCGTCGCCGTCCAGCTTCGCGGGGAGCTCGGAGAGACCGGAGGGCGCCGCGCGGTCGACGACGCAGACGAGGGTGTCCGGGAGTGCCGCATAGTCGGCCGGCATCGCCGGAGAGGGCCCGGAACCGGGAGATCCGCCACAGCCGGCGGCGGTTATTCCGAGCGCGAGAACGATATGCCGCGCGGGACGTCTGTACTTCATGGCCAGCACTCTCGTAAGGAGGTCGAATGCGTCGGTGGAGGCCGCCCTCTGGGCCGACGCGTGCAGGAGCTTTCCGGACGGCGCGCTCCGATGCAGGGTTCCACCTTTCCATCGTAATGCCGCGGCGACTGATTCGTCCAGCGTATACCACCGGGCGCGGCAGGAAGGTTCATTCTGGTCAACTCCAGCGACCCGTCTGCGCCGCCGGCCCGGCCACGGCTTTCCCCGATCCCACCGCCGCCGGTGCGGCGTTTGCGGAGCCTCGTGCTCGTGGAAGCGGCACGATCAAAACAGTCCATGGAGGCGGAATTGTACCCGAGAAGCGCTCGTAATCTGTCGGTCGTCGGAGTGGCACTGCTGTCTGCATGGCTGGCCGCGTGCCAGCCCGGCGAGGAGGAGCAGCCGGTGCCGCCCGGCGCGATCCCGGCGGCTCCGGACATGCGGCCCGGCACGGAGGCCGCTCCCGGCGGCGTGGCACTTCCCGGGGCGCAGACCGATTCGGTCGCTGGAGAGCCGCGTGCCCCCGTCCCGGAGAATCAGCCGGGCGCAGACCAGGCTCCGCAGTAGGCTTCGTCCTCGAATCCCATGAAGAGTTGTTGTCGCGGGCTCGAGAAGCAATTCGGCGAGCACCAGGCAAAGCGCGACCTGCGCCGCTTCCGGCGGCGTGGAGCGAGCCGGGCCACGCGAATGCTGGTCGATGCGATCGTTGACGAAGGCGTCGCCGGCGCGACGGTGCTCGATATCGGAGGAGGCGTTGGAGCGGTTCAGCATCTCCTGCTGAGCCAGGGTGCGGCGCGGACGCTCGATGTGGACGTCTCCCACGCGTATATCGAGTCCGCGCGGGAGGAAGGTGTCCGACGCGGGAACGCGGGGCGAATGGCCTTCCAGGTAGGCGACTTCGTCGATCTGGCGACGGAGCTGGAGCCATCCGACATCGTCACTCTCGATCGCGTGATCTGTTGCTACCCCGATATGGAGCGCCTCGTCCGCGAATCGGCCGGCCGAGCAGAGCGTCTGTACGGGCTGGTCTATCCTCGGAGCAACGCGGTCTCCCGGCTTGCCGTGTCCGCCGGCAATCTCCTGTTGCGCCTCTGGCGATCCGATTTCCGTGCCCACGTTCACGACACCCAACGGGTGGACGAGCTGATCCGCAGCCTGGGCTTCGAGCGACGCTTTCACGGTGCTACCATCGTGTGGCAGGTCTTTCTCTACGGACGAACGCCCTCGCGCGAACGTCATGGCGCGGGCCGGACGGCTGCGTAGCGACCTCTGTCTCGCGCTCAGCCCGGCGCCCGCGACGGGTCGGTGAACCGAACGGCTCGCCACGAGCGTACGCGCCCGCTCTCCTCTCCCTCGACGTTGCCCATCAGCCGTCCGCCTTCGAGGCGGCCATTGAACAACAGCAGCGACTCGCCAGCGTCCTGGAGGCCGGGCACCTCGAAGCGGATCGCTTCACCCCGCAACGCACCTGCGACAGGGAGTGCGCCCGCCGAGCCTTCGGTCGTGCCCTGCAGCTCCTGGAACGTCTGGCGCAGCTCGAGGACGCGCGGCGGCAGCCCCTCGATCTCGAGGGACCAGAACCCATCCACCCGCGCGGGTACCATCCAGTAGTACATCGTCGCGCGGCTCACGCCGGTCCCGATGGTCTGTGTACGATCGGCGTTCCAGTCGTCCATGTGGAACCCGTGCGAGACGATCCGTGCGCCGGGCCGGAGCTGCTCGAGAAGTCGCGGCCGAAGGCGCCGGTTGAAGTCCGCGCCGAGGTAGAGGAGCACGACGGTGGCATCACGGACGTCGGTTTCGAAGAGATCCTGCTCGATGAACTCGACGCGGTCCAGGACACCCGCGCTGTCCGCCTTCGCGCGGCTGCGCTGGACGAGCCAGCCCTCGTACTCCACCCCGACGCCCCGCGCGCCTCGCTGGGCGGCCGCGATCACGATGCGGCCGTCTCCAGACCCGAGGTCGTAAACGACATCGCTCTCGCCGACGCCCGCCATCTCCAGCATCTGGTGGACGAGCGACATCGGAGTCGGTACGTACGGCGGGTCGCCGGCGGGGGGGAGCTGCGCGGCGGCCGCCGGGGTGAGGCCGGCGAGCGACCCTGCGAGCCCGGCGAGTGTAAGAGTGGAATTGCGGCGGTTCATGCTGCGCGGGATGAGGATGGTTCGACGTCCTGCGGCAATAAGCCGCGGTTGCGGCGCGGCCGATGCCGGAGCAGGCGCACGCGGCCCGGTTCCTCTACGCCGTCGGCGGTGGAGACGTTCCGCCGGATGGGACGACCCACGCCGGGCGAGTGTGACGCGGAGTCCGTCTCGATCGTCATGCGGTACGGAGAGGAACGCCCGGACACCTACAAGGGTGGAAAGATGCCTGAGATGAAAACACACGGCGGAGGCGAGGCCGAGCTCGAGAGGATCCACGCCGCCCTCGACGGAGAGATTTCGGAGGAGACGCTGAATCCTGCCGAGCGCGAGCTCTTCCTGGCGATGAAGGCCGCCGTGGACGAGAGTGCTGCCGTGCTCATGAGCGAGCCCGTGCCGGATCTGACGAGTCGGGTCATGGCCGCGCTCCCGACATCGCCATCGCCAGCGGTAGCGCGCGGGCCTTCGATCCGGGAGCTGATGAGCTGGCTCTGGGCGCCACGCCGCCTCTCGCTCTCGCTGCGCCCAGCCTATGCGTTCGCCGCCGCGGCGCTCCTCGTACTCGTCTGGGATATCGGCGGCGCGCCGAGCGTGGATCCGAGCCCGGTCCTGGTGGAGGAGGCGGCCGGCGAGGCACCGGTGCTCTACGTCCAGTTCCGCGTAGATCTCGAGCAGGCGTCGCAGGTGGCGGTAGCCGGCTCCTTCACGGACTGGCAGCCAGCGGTGCAGCTGACGGAGAGCGCGCCCGGGGTATGGTCGGCTCTCGTCGCGCTCGAGCCCGGCGTCCACGACTACTCCTTCGTCGTCGACGGCGAGCTGTGGGTCAACGATCCGGTCGCCCCGGAGGTCGACGATGGGTTCGGCGGAACGAATAACAGGCTCTTCCTCACCCGTCCGCTCGATAATGCCTGACGGGCAATTCGTCCTGCTCGGCGTGGCGTCCGCGGTCTTCGCCGTCTCCCTCCTGCCGTCCGCCGGCGCAACGCAGTGGCGGGTCGACGCATCGGTGGGCAGCTTTGCGAACGAAGCGCTCGCCGACGATCTCGATAGCAACAACCTGATCGTCGGGGTGCGGCGGTCCGGTGCGAACTGGCTCTATGTCACGACGGGCTTACCGTTGGATGCGGTCGGCTCCTCCTGGGGAGCGGCGGGCGTGGGCACGGAGATCGTTCGCCGCGGAGGGGTGGACGTCGGCGTCGCCGGCAACCTCGAAGGGTGGGCGTTCGGCGGCGACTCGGCCTCGGGCTGGGGGGCGATCGGCGAGATAGGTCCCTTCGCTCGCGCCGTCGCCGGGCCGATCACCATCGACGCGAGCTCGGGGGTGGTTCACCACCGCGCGCCAGATTCGGAGATCTCCGGCGACCGCACCCTCTCGGCGTCCCGCCTCGGCCTCTCTCTTCCCACGTCCGGTGCCTGGGAGGCAGGCACCGAATTGCGATACCTCCATGGCCAGGATGGCGGGTTCGCTTACGTCGGGACCTTTCTATCCGCGGAAGCTGGGGCCGTCGGCGCGTGGGGGCGGGGCGGCCACTGGCTCTCCGACCGGATACCGCGGCCGGAATGGTCCGCCGGTGTCTATCTCTCCGCCGCGGAGAGGGTCCGGCTGGAAGCGTCGGTCCGGCAGGATACGAACGACCCGCTCTTCTGGACGGAGCCACGGCGCAGCTGGACCGTCGGAGTCAGCTATGCGGTCTCGCCCGCCCCCTCGACTCCGCCACTCCTTCCACTCGTCGAGTCGGGGCGCGCGGTGATCCGGATCCCGGTCGTCGAGAGCCCGGACCGGCCGCTGATCGCGGGAGACTTCAGCGGCTGGCAGCCGATTCCGATGTCTCGTGAGGGAGGGTTCTGGACGGTGGCCGTGCCGGTCCGGCCGGGCGTCTATCACTACTCCTTCAGAACGGCCGACGGCCGGTGGTTCCTGCCGCCGAGCACCATCACCCGCGTGGATGATGGATTCGGGGGTGAGAACGGCGTACTCGTCGTCCAGTGAGCTACTTCCTCGGGGGATCGTCCGGACCCGCGTCCGAGGCCGGCGCGCCGGATGACGAGCACGTCGTCGCGCGGGTGCTCGCCGGCGACAGCGAGGCGTACGCGATCCTCGTCAGGCGCCACCAGGCTGCGCTCTTCCGCTTCGCGCTCGGTATGGTCGGTAGTCACGACGCTGCGGCCGACATCGCCCAGGATTCCCTCGTGAAGGCGTACACCGGACTGTCCGGGTGTCGGGACGCCGCCCGATTCGGCCCATGGGTCCGCCGTATCGTCCGCAACCGATGTCTGGACTATCTGAAGGACCGACGCAGGCAGAACGTCTCCATTGAGAACGAAACGCTCATCGCCGGGGACGCCGACGAGACCGAATCGCGGGTCTACCGGGACGAGCTTCGACGTACCGTAGCCGAGGCGCTCGAGGGACTTCCGGACTCCCAGCGCGAGGCATTCCTCCTCAAGCACCTCGAAGACCGTTCGTACGAAGAGATGGCGGAGATGCTCGACGCTTCGGTGAGCGCGCTGAAGATGCGTGTCAAGCGGGCCCGCGAGGCGCTACAGCTCGCACTCGGCCGGAGCATCCAGACGTGACGCGCAGGGGTTCTGGATCGTCCTTTATGGTGGAACGATCATGATGGCAGATGTGCGCACCCCTCCGGTGTTGGAGGCGGGCACGATGGCACGACCGACCAGGTAGGTCGGCACCCAGGAGAGTACAGGATGAAAAAGACGTACACGTTGCTGCTACTGGGACTCCTGACGCTTCCCGCAGCGCTCGGCGCGCAGGCGCCGGAGGAACGGATCGAGGCGGCGCGCGAGCAGGCCCTCCGGGCCAATATTCCCGTTGCGTTGCTTGAGGACCGGATCGCCGAAGGAAGGGCGAAGGGCGTGCCGGCGGCGCGAATCGCCGATGTGGTGGAACGCCGGATCGCGGCGTTGACGACGGCTCGGGACGCGCTCTCCTCGAGCGGTAATCTCGGGGCGCCCGAGCTCTCCGCAGGCGCGGACGCCGTGGAAGCGGGGATTCCGGCCTCTGCGATCCGACAGGTGGTCGCCGGCGCGCGGGCCGAGGACCGCTCCGTGGCGCTCGCGGTGCTCACCTACCTCCACCGGGAGCAGGGCCTGCCGGTTCAGGCCGCTCTCGATCGCGTCGCCGAGGCGATGGAACGCGGGCCCGAAGCGCTGCGGTCGCTGCCCGCGCAGGCGGCCGGCCGTGGCAGGGGCCAGGGGGCACGCCCGGGGAACCAGCCCGGCCGACCCGATGGTGTGGGACGCGGCAGCGGGGGCCCTCCGAGCGGTGTGCCGGCACCGGGTCAGCGCCCGGGCGGCGGGCGTCCGTCCGGCGCGGGACGGCCTGACGGCGCGGGTCCTCCGGGCAATGCCGGACCGCCAGGGAACGCGGGCAATCCCGGCCGGCCCTGACTTGTTCGAGCGGATCCGCGTGTGCAGCTTCTCCAGGGTCGAACTTCGTGACAGCGCACCTGAGCCTCTTCGAGGCGGTCGGCTCCGAGCGGCCGTCTAGAAGAGGCTCAGCTGTGACTGGGTACCTCGTCGGGCGCCGGTGAACGCCGGCCCGCGCCATGCCTCGACCGACAGCTTCCGAGGCTCCCGATTCAGACCGTGCTTCTCGCACGCAGCCTGAAACAGTGCCCGGATCTGCTCGGCGTACACCCCCTCGCCGCGCATCCGCGATCCGAACCTCGGATCGTTCATCCGTCCCCCCCGAACGCCCCTGATCCTCCCGAGCACCTTCCCTTTGCGGTCCGGGTAGTGCGCCTCCAACCAATCCTCGAACAGCGCCTTCACGCCGTGGGGAAGCCGCAGCGGGATGTAGCCGGCGGTCTTCGCGCCGGCATCGGCCGCGGCTTTCAGGATCGACGGGAGCTCGTGGTCGGTGAGACCCGGAATCACGGGGGCGACCATGACCCCCACCGGAACACCGGCGTCGGCCAGCGTCGCGACCGCCGCAAGCCTCGCCGCCGGCGAGGACGTGCGCGGCTCCATCGTCCGCTGTAGCGCCGGGTCCAGCGTGGTGATCGAGAGCGCCACCGCCGCGGCCGAGTCCTTCGCCATCTCCCCCAACACGTCGACGTCCCTCGTCACCAGCTGGTTCTTGGTGATCACCGTCACCGGATTCCGGAATTCCGCGAGAACTTCCAGGCACCGCCTCGTGATACCGAGCCTCCGCTCCACCGGCTGATACGGGTCCGTCACCCCGGAAATCGCCACCACCGCGGGCCGCCACTTCGGCGACGTCAACTCGCGCCTCAGAAGCTCCGGCGCGTTCTCCTTGACGAAGATCTTCGTTTCGAAGTCGAGGCCCGGCGAGAGCCCGAAATACTCGTGCGTCGGCCGCGCATAGCAGTAGATGCACCCATGCTCGCACCCCCGATAAGGATTGACGGAATAGTCGAAGCCGACATCCGGACTGTCGTTCCGCGCGATCGCCGTTCGCGTCGCATCCCTGAAGAACTGCGTCCGCGGCGCCGGCTCGTCGGCCGTGGCCTCGGCGTCGGGCTCGAACTCGATGCGAACGAATCGGCTCGCGGGGTTGTTCGACGTCCCCCTGCCCTTGATCGGAACGGGCGGTGCTCTCTCCGGCATCACCACCTCTGACGTTCGGCGTTTATTCGGTATCAGGATAACCACCGACGGCGGACGGAGCAAGGGGTTTCCGAAAAGAAACAAATGTAGGACAGGGGCTATCTCGGCCGCTGATCAAGAGATATGCAATGTAATGCCGGCCGGGTCGCCGACGACGAAGCCGGGGTGCGAGCCTTTCTTGAAACCGGCAGCGCGATGGGCTCGTAGTGCTGAACGAAGGATGCATCCGGTGGGCGGTCCCGGGAGGGATCGAAGAGCAGGACCTGAAAGCCGACATCAACAATACACAAGGATCCGACAATGAACGTCTCCCAGAATACATCCGCAGCGGCGAACACGAACCATTCGACGACGGCCGCACCTCGCCCGATGATCACCGCCTCGCGCTGGATGAGCCGGTCGACGCACCCGAGACTGGTCAGCTTTAGCTGGGGAGCTGTGAGCCCGATGGGTTCGCACCGGTAACGGAAAAGCTGTCAGTCGGAGGGCCGGCTCCCGCGGAAAAGGCGGGAGCCGGTTCTTTTTTTGATGCGTCCTCGTCAGGCCAGCGGGACCGCGATGGAGAATGTGGATCCCTGTCCGGGCGTGCTCTCGACGGATACCGAGCCGCCGTGGGCCTGCGCGATGCCGCGAACGATTGCCAGGCCGAGGCCGGCCCCGCCGATGTGGCCGTCGTCGAGCTGCCAGAATCGGTCGAAGACGTGATCGAGCTGATCGCTCGGTATGCCCGGTCCGCTGTCGCGGACGTAGACGAACGCGAACCCTTCGTTCCAGCCTGTCCCTACCCGTACGGTACCCCCTTCGGGCGTGAACTTCACGGCATTGTTGAGCAGGTTGCAGACAGCCTGTCCGAAGCGGCGTTCGTCCAACATCGCGGCAGGGGGCTCTACGCCTTCGGTCTCGTAGAGGATTTGAACGGCACGTTGACGGGCGGCAGGCTCGACCATCTCGATGCAGCGACGCAGGGCATCCGAGAGCGAATGGGGTGAGGGGCGAACGGAGAGACCGCCCGCCTCGATCGCGGAGGCATCGAGGAGGTCGTCGATCAGGCGCTCCATGTCTTTGGCGGCCCGCTGGACGGTCTCCATCGGTCCCTGTTGCCGACGGTCCTGATCGAGGGCGAGATCGGCGCTCATCGTGATGATGTTGAGCGGGGTCCGGAGGTCGTGGGAGACGACCGCGAGCACCTCCTGCCGCCTCTGGATCGCTTCCTGCGCTTCCCGATATAGGCGTGCGTTGTCGACGGCGAGCGCGGCCCGCCGGGCTACCTCGCGACTGAAGTCGAGGTCCTGACGCTCGTAACGCCGTCCTGAAACGGTGGTCGCGAGGGTCATCGCCCCGATGATCTCGCCGCGTGCCTTCAGCGGAACGACGATCAGCGAGTGGATGCCTAGCGGATCCCGGGACTGCCGGCTCGGGAGTTGAGCTGCGACGCGCGCGGCGGTCTCCTCCGGAACGGTCTCGAGCAGCAGGCCGGTGCCGCGGGTGAGGGCGAGCTCGACTCCGACGTCCGGTTCATCGCCGGGCGTGTCCGTGGAGCGCAGGCTGAAGCCCTCCTCGCCCGGCCAGGGGCCCGCGACCAGGCGTCGATGGTGGTCCCCCTCGATGACGTCGATGAAACACAGATCGGCGAAGAAGGGGATCATGAGCCTGGCGAGGCTCTCCAGCGTCGCCTCGTAATCGAGCGAGCTGTCGAGGAGCTCGGCGGCGCGGGCGAGGAAACGCAGGCGGTCCCGTTCCTGCGAGCGGGCCGTCACGTCGAGGAGGGTGCCGATCACCGCCGCGCGGCCACCGGCGGCGGTTCTCCGCCCCCGGACCTCCACCTCGAAGGTGGACCCGTCGCTGCGGAGCCCGCGGAAGGTGTACTGAAGCGTCTGTACGTCTCCGTCCTGTCGCCTCCGGAGATTCGTTTCGACCCGGTCACGGTCGCCCGGATCGACGAGATCGAGGACCGAGAAGCGTTCGAGCAGCTCTTCCTGAGCGTAGCCGAAGAGTCGCGCGAGCATCGGATTGACGTAAAGAAACCGGTCGCCCTGAATGAGGTAGATTCCGGCGAGGCACTCCTCGACCAGCACCCGATAGTCCAGCTGGTGAGGATGGACGTCGACGACCGAACTGCGGTGCGTCATCGTACCCTCCTCATGTGCGTGATCGCAATAACTGTAAGCCTTGCAACCCATTGTAGAAGCGGATGTTAGCATCCATCGACCCATCTTCCGAAGGCTGCACTTATCATGCCCTCCGATCCATTTGAAGGAGCTGTCGAACCACTCCCGGTCCGCTCGTCGGAGCGCCCTCGTCCTGGCGGCGAGACGGGCGGCATGAGCAGGTGGCGCGGCCTGCGCGTCGAGGCGGAGGGGACGGGTATCTCGCGGGATCTGTCCGAGAAGGTGAATCTGCTCGGAGAGATGCTCGGACAGGTGATCCGGGAGGAGGCGGGCGAACGGACGTTCGAGCTCGCCGAAGAGCTCCGCCTGCTCTGCAAACGCGCCGTCGTGGAGGAAGACCCGGCGCTGCGCGACCGTGCGGCGGAGACGATTGCGGGACTGGGGGTGCCGGAGATCGTCTGGCTGCTCCGGGCCTTCACGGCGTTCTTCCACCTCGCCAACCAGGCGGAGCAGCACGAGATCGTGAGGATCAACCGCGAGAGGGCCGACAGCCCCGAGCGCGGGGGGGTGCGACCGGAATCGATCGATGAGGCGATCGGACGGCTGCACGACGCCGGCGTCGGTCTCCAGGAGATGGTCACCCTCCTGGGGTCGCTCGACATCGCGCCGACGCTCACCGCTCATCCGACGGAAGCCCGCCGCCGCAGCATCCTCGACAAGCAGAAGAAGATTGCCGGGCTGCTGACCCGCTGGCGAGCGCGGCCGAATCCCATCGAGCAGACGGAAGCGCTCGACGAGCTCTACGCGCAGATCGCGATCCTCGTCGGCACGGACGAGGTACGCACGGAGCGCCCGACGGTGGAGGACGAGGTGGAGCAGGGATTGTACTTCCTGCAGGGTTCGATCTGGGAGATGGTCCCTCGCATCCATCGCGACGTGGTGGACGCGATTCGGCGGCATTACGGAAAGACGGTCCAGGTGAAGCCGTTCCTGCGCTACCGTTCCTGGATCGGGAGCGATCGCGACGGCAACCCGAACGTGACGCCGGACGTCACACGCCATACGCTCCGAACGCACCGTACCGCGGCACTGCGGAAGCAGCTCGAGGAGCTGCGGGAGCTTCGCCGGGAACTGAGCCTCTCGGACCAGCGCTGCCTGATTCCGCAGGCGTTGTACGACTCGCTGGAGGAGGACGCACGGGAAATCTCCCTGCCCGAATCGCGCGAGCGGCAGTACCGACACGAGCCGTACCGCCTGAAGCTCAGCTATATGATGAGGCGGGTGGAGCGCCTGCTCGAGGAGATGGAGGGCCCCGGCGCCATCACCCCGGAAGTCTACGACGCGCGCCGGTACCGCGCGGACCTCGAGTTGATCGACGGGTGCCTGCGGGAGGCGGGTTTTCCCCACGTGGCCGAGCACAGCCGGCTGGCGAGAGTGCGCGTTCTGGCGGCGAGCTTCGGGTTTCACCTTGCGGCCCTCGACATCCGGCAGCACAGCCGGGTCCACGAGGAGGCGGTCAGCGCCCTCCTTCGAGCCGCGCGGGTGCACGACGACTACGCATCTCTCGCCGAGGCGGAGAAGGTCGCCCTCCTCACCGCCGAGCTCGACAACCCCCGCCCATTACTGCCCCGCGGGGCGGTCCTTCCCGAAGCCGCCGCGGAGGTGCTGGAGACCTTCCGCCTCGCCCGCGAGGCCCTCGCCGAGGAACCGGACTCGGTCGGCAGCTACATCGTCAGCATGACCCATGCAATCAGCGATCTCCTCGAGCCGATCCTGCTGGCGAAGGAGGTCGGCCTCTGGCGCGAGGGGGAGGGCGCGCCGCTCGACTTCGTCCCTCTGTTCGAAACGATCGATGATCTCGACACCGCAGACGATCGGATGCGCGGCCTCTTCTCCGAGCCGATCTACCGCGCCCAGATCAGGGCCCGGGGAGAGTTCCAGGAGATCATGCTGGGCTACTCGGACAGCAACAAGGACGGCGGCTACTGGATGGCGAACTGGGCCCTTCACAAAGCCCAGGAGAAACTCGGCCGTGCGTGCATCGACGAGGGCATCGAATTCTGCCTCTTCCACGGCCGCGGCGGAACGGTGGGGCGAGGAGGCGGCCGCGCCAGTCAGGCGATTCTCGCAATGCCCCCGGAGGCCCGCAACGGACGGATCCGCCTCACGGAGCAGGGCGAGATCATCTCGTTTCGCTACGCTTTGCCCGAGATCGCCCACCGCCACGTCGAACAGATCGTCCACGCCATGATCGTGTCCCGAGCGCCCGGTGAACCGCGGCTCGACACGGACGAGCAACTGATGGTCGACATCGCGTCTGCATCGATGGGCGCGTATCGGTCGCTCATCGACGATCCCCAGCTGTGGGAGTGGTACACGCACGTCACCCCCATCGAGCAGATCAGCCGACTGCCGATCGCCTCCCGCCCGGTCTCCCGCCGCTCAGCGTCCGAAGTCGACTTCGAGAGCCTCAGGGCGATTCCATGGGTGTTCGCCTGGACCCAGGTCCGCTATCTCGTTCCCGGATGGTTCGGGGTCGGCGCGGCCCTCGACGAAGTGCTCCGCGAACGGCCCGACGCCGAGGCGAGGCTCCAGCGCCTCCACGGGAGCTGGCCCTTCTTCCGGGCCGTCCTCGCGAACGCCTCCCGCGAAATGGCCAGGGCCAGATTCGACATCGCGGAGCGATACGCCCGCCTGGCAGCCGAAGAGGGCGCGGACGCCGAGTTCCACGACCGGCTCCACGAGGAGTTCCAGCGCGCCCGCGCCGCCGTGCTGCGAATCAGCGGCCAGTCCGAGCTGCTCGACGACAACCCCGTGATCCGCAAGTCGATCGCCCTCCGAAACCCCTACACCGACGTCCTCAACCTCCTCCAGATCGACCTACTCCGGCGCTACCGGACCAGCGAGGAAGAGGAAGACCGGCGGCCCCTCCGCCGCGCTCTCTTCCTCAGCGTCAACGGTATCGCCGCCGCGATGCAGAGTACCGGCTGATTCGACCTCACCCGTAGATAACGGCGGCTCCACGTCGGCCCCGAGCCGATGAAACGTCGAGGATCCCCCTGGCTGCGTCCCCACGCAGCTGCGCCCTGCCCCCTGCCCCACGCCCCTCCGGACCCCACCCTTTTCGCGCCCGCACCTCCACCCCCCGCAGCCCTTCGTCCGGGCCCCCACTCGGAGCTCGACCGTACAAGCGCGCCCTCCGACCCGCCTGCCCCTAAATTTACCAGGCCCTTGACTAAATGCACCTAATAAAATAAAGTGTATCTCGTTGCAGGCCGACGCTTCCTTCGGGAGTGGGCGGTCCCTTTTCCAAACGTCCCAACGTACGGGGAAACAAATGAAGCGAGTAAAGTCCGGTGCAATCGCGATAGCCAGCGCTCTGACTTTCAGCGTCGTGGCCGTATCCGTTCAAGCACAGGAAGTGGAAGTCAGCGGGAATGTGTCGCTGGCGTCCGACTATGCGTTCCGCGGAATCTCGCAGACGTTCGAGGAGCCTGCGGTACAGGGTGGTCTCGACTTCGGCGGGCCGTCCGGGCTCTACGCGGGCGTCTGGGGATCGACGGTGAATTTCGGGGAGGATCTCACGATCGGGCCGCGAGCCCACATGGAGCTCGACGTCTACGCCGGCATCGCCCCGACGGTAGCGGGATTCGATCTGGACGTGGGGGGACTCTACTACGCCTATCCGGGTGCTGAGTCGGATCGCTCCTACGACTTCTTCGAGCTGTATGGATCGGCGGGACGTGCACTGGGCCCCGTGGGGCTCGGGGTCAGCGCAGCATACTCTCCTGACTTCTTCGGCGGTTCGGGGGCGGGCGTCTGGTACGGAGCGGAAGCGTCCGCGGGGGTGCCGGGTTCTCCGATCACGGTGGACGGAAGCATTGGCAAGCAGAGCATCGACGACAACCTGACGTGGGGCACACCGGACTATTTGGCGTGGTCGGCGGGTCTCGGAGCGGAGCTTCTGGGGCTGGCGCTCGGGGCGATGGTGACGGGCACCGACCTTTCCGAGGGTGACTGCTTCGGCGGCAGCGATCTGTGCAATACCCGCGTAATCGTGAGCGTCGGCCGGGGTCTGGGACCCCGGCCCGAGTTG
>JBBDRR010000142.1:0-30504 GCA_040905395.1 Gemmatimonadota bacterium | reverse complement strand
CTATCGGCTATCGGCTTCCGTACGGTGGGGCCTCGGCGAATGGGACGATGCCTGCCATCGATCACTCGGAGTCGCGCAAGCCGATAGCCGATAGCCGATAGCCGATAGCTATGTTTCCCCCTCCATTGCGCCCCCGTGGCCGCCGCTCTATCGTCTCCGCTCCGAGACAACCCAGATCCCCAGCCTCCGAGGCGAACCACATGCAGATGCTCTTCATGGCCCACTCCGGGCTGCGCTATCTCGTGCTGCTGGTCGGAATCGCGGCGCTGATCTACTTCGGGTACGCAGTGGCGACGAAGAAGGGCGACGAACGAACGGGGCGGGTGCTCGGATCGGCCTTCGCCGGCCTGGTGGACCTGCAGATCGTGCTTGGTCTGCTGATGGTGGCGTTCGGGCTCTTCTACTCGGCTCTGATCGGTCATCTGTTCATGATGATCGCCGCGGCGGTGGTGGCGCACGTCGCCATGGTGTTCGCGCGGACGTCGCCGAACCCCTCGCGCGGCAACGCGGTGCGCCTGCTCGGCGTGGCGATGGCGCTGGTCCTGATCATCGGCGGGATCATGGCGATCGGGCGTTCCGTCTTCGGCAGCGGAGCCCCGACCCTGATGTGAGGGGCGGTCAGCCGCCCGACTCCGCCGGACGCGACGCGCCCCAGCCGAACGCTCGACGCAGGCCGGGGCGCGTCAGGTAGTAGGCGATGACGAGCTCGATCAGGATCTCCGCCAGCGACGAGATCTGGACCGTCGGCGTCACCGCCACCCGCGCCACGGAGGAGAGGAAGAGCAGCGCCACCAGGACCAGCACTGCGAGCCATGCCCAGCGGCTCATCTGCACCAGGTGATAACAGAGGTACAGGATCGCCGGTCCCGCCACCACCGCCAGCACGCCCACCAGCACGCTCCCGGACGACCCGAAGAACGCGAGATACACACCTCCCGCCATCGCCGTCAGCGCGATCATCGCGAACACCGCCGCCATCAGCAGTATCCCGAACGGCGTCCCGCGAAGTGCGCGCGAGATGCTCCGGCGGCGGGAGGGAGGGGGCATGTTGGTCGTGGGGAGTGGGGAGATGGTTCGGTCGGGTCTCAGCTCGCCAGGATGACGGCGTTTGGAGTTTTAGTTTTGAGTTTTGAGTTTTGAGTTTTTAGGTTCGAGCTGAGGGAAGCCCTGTTCAGCATTGCGGACGCGTCGCAGTATTTCATTTCAGCGCTGCCTCGAACCGACCCAACTAAAAACTAAAAACTTCAAACTAAAAACTAAACATCGTCCTCACCCCTTCAGGTTGATGAACACGAACGACAGCAGAACAAAGAACCCCGACGCCACCAACCCCGCCGGAACGCTCTGCAGGAGGAGCATCACGCTGCCGATCAGAGCGCCGAGGAAGCCGCCGAGGTAGATGATCAGCACCAGCTCCTTGCGACTGACGCGCCAGATCAGCTCCTCGACCTTGGAAATGGGGTACGACTTCAACTTGGTCTCGACCATGTGGGAGACGGGCAGATTGGCGACCGCGGCGGGGACGCGGCGCTGGAGAAAGGCCCAGAGCGGATCGAACATCATGTGCTCGGCGCGGTCGATCGCGTCGGCGGGCAGGTAGTCGCCGATCCTGCCGAGGGGGACGGTGAGCATCCACGCCGTCCGGTTCTCGATCGCGCCGCGGAGGAAGGCGAGCACTCGCTCGCCTCGCAGCGTTTCGATGATCCAGTTCGCAGCCTGATCGGTCAGGTCGCGAGCACGGTCCTCGCCGAGGAGGTTCAGCAGGTCGCCCACCTTTCGATCCGCCGCGGCACCGACCACCTGGCCCAGCCGCGTCAGCACCACTTCCTCGGTAGTGGGATGGCGGAACAGGTAAAGGACGCGCTCGACGAGTGCATTCCGCAGCCGCGCGGCACGCTCGGGCGAGATCTCGCCGAGCAGCTCGCGCACCGGCTTGTCGAGCAGCTCCTCGACGGCGTTGTTCACCGCCGCCGCGATTCGTCCCTGCACCTCGGGCTCTCTGAGGAGGGCGGAGATCTCGTCGGCCCCACCCTGTTCGATCGCCTCCACCGTCTGGGCGAGGGTGCGCTCGGTGATCATCATGCGACCCACCAGCCGCTTCCAGGTCTTCTGCTCGTCCAGGAACCGGTCGGTGAATCGCCGGAGCGTCTCCTGGAGCTTGATGCGGGTGTCGGGATCGTCGAGGATACCGCCCAACCGATCGAGCAGAACCGGCAGGTAGTTGGCGACGACCGACTCCCCGAGGTTGACCGCGCCCGCCGGGACGTAGTGGCGCACCGGCTTCTCCGAGACGAGCAGCCGCTCGATGCCGCGGTCGAGCGCCTCCGAGATGACCCTGGCGAACTCCGGGCTATCACGAACGCCCTCCCAGAGCTGCTGGAGGCCTCGATTCAGATCCGCCTGGAGCTCAGCCGTCAGCACCACCGAGAAGGGCCGCTCCCGGAACTCGCCGCCGAGGCTCGTCGCGAAGCCGCGGACCCGCTCCTCCCACTCGGGCGAGTTCAGGTAGATCTCCACCCCCTCGAGGACCTTGTCCAGCAAACGCCCGAGGACCTTCTCCAGCCCGGCCGCCTGCTCTGAGGTGAAGAGATCGCGCGGCACGCCGACCTCCCGCTGCGCGAGCGTCTCGAGCGCGTCGCGCAGCGCCTCGTCGAAGCGCTGCCGGAAGGAGTCCGACGAGAGGGTCCGGCCGATGTCCTGCGGCGTCAGTAGCTCCTTCCCGACCGTCTCTCCGATCCGCCGCGCGATCCGGTCGATCTCCTTCGGTATGGCACCCATCGGCAGCACCTGCACGCGGCCGAGGCGTATCGGCTGGTACGGATGGAAGAGCATCCAGATGGCGATCGCATTCGTCAGGAAGCCTGCGGTGACACCGATGAGGATCGGAAGAATCCACTCCCAGATGGTGAGCCCGAGAAACTCCATCAGCGGGCGCTCCGTCCGCGGCGGCTAGCCCGATCCGTGCAGGAGGCGCCCCGGCCCAGCGCGTTGACACCGCACCGTTGCCGGGTCATGATTTCCGCCCGATCCCTCGAGTTCCGGCCCGAATGAACGTGCAGTCGGTCATCTCGCATCCCATGGTACGCACCGCCCGATCGGCGATCCACAGCCGCGATCGGGGTACGGTGGAGGAGCAGATCCGCATCGTCTCGATCCCCGCTCCCACGGGTCTCGAGGCGGAGCGGGGGAAGTACGTCCGGCAGCGTTTCCAGGAGCTCGGACTCGCGGGGATCCGGGTCGACGAGGTCGGCAACGTGATCGGGTTCCTCGGTGAAGACGAGTGGCTCCGCCAGGGCGAGCCGGTTCTGCTGACGGCCCACCTCGACACGATCTTTCCGGACGGCACGGCGGTCGAGCCGCAGCGGGAAGGTAATCGCATCCGGGCCCCTGGCATCACCGACAACTCGCGCGGGCTGGCGGGAATTCTCGCCATCGCCGAGGCGCTGCGGGAAGCGAGGATCTCCACCGACCGGCCGCTCGCGTTCGTCGCGACCGTCGGGGAGGAGGGGCTCGGAGACCTGCGCGGGGTGAAGCACCTCTTCCGTCCGGGGTCTCCTTTCCTGGCCGCGGCGGCCTTCATCTCGCTCGACGGAGCCGGCATCGGCCGCATCGTCAACCGCGCGATCGGGGCCCGCCGCTGGCGTGCGACGGTCAGCGGCCTCGGCGGTCATTCGTGGGGAGACCGCGGCCTGGCGAACCCCGTCCACGCCCTCGGTCTCGCCATCGCGAGAGTGCGCGAGATCCGCCTTCCGGACGGCGCCGATTTCGCCGTCAATGTCGGCCGGATTCAGGGAGGCACGAGTGTGAACGCGATTCCGTCGGAGGCCTGGCTCGAGCTCGACCTCCGCAGCGCCGACGCGGATACGCTCGGCTCCCTCGAGACAGAGGCGCGGCAGGCGCTCGAGAGCTCGGTCCGTGACGAGATCGACGGCAGCACCCGAGGCGTGCCGCTGGTGATCAGCATCGAGACGATCGGCGACCGTCCGTGCGGCGCCACGCCGGACGACGACCCCTTGGTCCAGGCGGCCGTCGCCGCCACCCGGCTCCTCGGCAGCGTTCCGGAGCTCACTTCCTCGTCTACGGACGCGAACGTCCCGATCGCCCTCGGCATCCCCGCGATCGCGATGGGGGCAGGTGGTCAGGCGGGAGGCGTTCACACGACCGACGAATGGTATGAGAACCGCGGCGGCCCGGTCGGCATCGAGAGGGCGCTGCTGACCGTCCTCGCGGTAGCAGGCGTCCGGGGCCTCGATCAGGAGGCCTGACCCTCGCCACGGACGACCGAGTGGTCGCCCACGTCCACCTGCCCGCGGACGCCTACGACGCTCGCTTCCGGGCCGATCAGCGAATCGTGCAGCTCGGAGTCCTCGACGCTGGCGCCATCCCCCACGATCGTGTCGCGCAGCTTGGAGCGGACGATCCGCGCACCGGCCGAGATCGTCACGTTCGGGCCGATCTCGCACTCCTCCAGCTCGACTCCGTCGGCTACATGGACGGGCTCGAAGACGCGGACCCCGGGTCTGTCCGGAGGCCGTTTTCCGCGGGTCGTCTCGAGCACGTGCAGGTTCGTCTCGAGCACCGTCTCGGGCTTCCCGGCGTCGTACCAGCCCTCGACGTCGATCGTCTTGATACGGGCGCCGTGATCGATCATGTACTGGAACGCATCCGTCAGATAATACTCGCCGCTGGGCCCGGGCTCGCTCTCGAGGGTGTGCTGGATCCCCTCGAAGAGGAGCTTCCAGTCACGGATGTAGTAGAGGCCTATATTGGCGCGCTTCGATATGGGCTCGCTCGGCTTCTCGATGATCTTCTCCATGTAGCCGTCCTCGTCCGTGACCACGACGCCGAAGCGCTGGTAATCCTCTACTTCCTTCACCCAGATGACCCCCGCATCGCCCTCGGGGAGGCGCCTGGCCTCGGAAAGGTCCGCGTCGAACAGGGTGTCGACGAAGATGATGAGGAGGTCCTCGTCGACGAACGGCCGGGCGAGGTCGATCGCGCCGGCCGTACCGTTCTGTACCGGCTGCTCGACATAATGGGCCGTGAACTCCGGATACTCGGAGCGGATGTACCCCTCGACCTTGTCCTTGAGGTGGCCGGTGATGAACACCGCCTCGCGCACCCCGAAGTCGCGGAGATCGTCCAGGATGTACGACATCACCGGCTTGTCGCCGACCTTGATGAGCGGTTTGGGCGTGACGTGCGTATGCGGCCGCAGGCGAGTCCCCTTGCCTGCCAACGGTATGACGACTTTCACTCGTGCTCCTTACTTGCGGGTGCGTGCTGCGCCTGAGGTGCGGATCGGGCCCGAGCGGTGGCAGAATCCGTACCGGCCGCCGGTCATCCAGCAGGTCCGCGGCCCACCCTGTCCCCCGCTCACGCCGAAGGGATAATATCGTAGCTGCCGAAGGGAGGGCAAAAGACGGGATCCGGGATTCGGGGGCCACCGCCGCCCTCCGGCACCGCTCCTGCCGTGTTCCCCACCGCCGAGCGGCATATGATCGAAGGACGTCGAACAACGCCGTCGCCGATAGCTGATAGCCGATAGCCGATAGCCGATAGCCTCTCTTGACCGACACCCTCCTTCTTCGAAGTCTGGGCCTGATCATCGTTGCCGCGGCGGCGGTGTTCCTGCTGTCGCGGAGGCTCCACGTGCCGTCGATCGTGGCGTACATCGTCACCGGACTGCTCCTCGGCCCGGCGACCGGGCTGCTGACGATCTCCGAGGCGATCGAGATCATCTCCGAGGTGGGGATCGTGCTCCTCCTCTTCCTGGTGGGCCTCGAGCTGAGCCTGGATAAGATCCGCGATGTGGGCAAGGTCGCGATCTACGCCGGTCTGGGGCAGGTCGTCTTCACCGCGGCCGGCGGCCTGGGGATCTCCGTGCTCCTCGGGTTCTCGCTCATCGAGTCGATCTTCCTGGCGACGGCATTGACCTTCAGCAGCACCGTCGTCGTCGTGAAGCTCCTCACTCAGAAGGAGGAACTCGATTCGCTGTACGGGCGGATCTCCGTCGGCATCTTCCTCGTTCAGGACCTCGTCGTAATCGTCATCCTGACATTGCTCGCCGGCCTCGGCAGCGCCGGCGAGGTCGACCTTCGGTCCGTCGGTGTCGGGGTGGCCTCCGCCTTCGGCGGTATGGCGCTTCTGCTGACGATCGCACTCGTCGCCGGGAGGTACGTGCTCCCCCCGGTGTTCGCGTGGATCGCGGGATCGCTGGAAGGGCTCTTCATCTGGAGCCTGTCGTGGTGCTTCCTCTTCGTCGTCGGCGCGGAGCTGCTGCACCTGTCGATAGAGATCGGCGCTTTCATCGCCGGAATCAGCCTGGCGCAGCTACCCTACAGCCACGAGCTGCGGCGGCGGGTCAATCCGCTGATGAACTTCTTCATCGCCGTCTTCTTCACGACGCTCGGGCTGCGCATGGAATTCGGCGCGGCGCTGGACGCGTGGCTCCCGTCGATCGTGCTCTCGCTCTTCGTGCTGATCGGCAACCCGATCATCTTCATGTGGATCATCTCGCGCCTCGGTTATGGGGAGCGGACCTCCTTCCTGACGAGCGTGACGGTCGCCCAGATCAGCGAATTCTCCTTCATCTTCGCAACGATGGGTGTCGCGACGGGTTTGATCGGTGACGAGATCCTCTCGATCGTGGCGCTGGTCGGCCTCGTCACGATCTCCGTCTCGGCGTACATGATCCTGTACAACCACGGCCTGTATGAGCTGATGCACGGGAGCTGGATTCTTCGCCGGTTCGGGGCGCCACAGGATGAAGATGACGAGCCGGTCGAGAAGCCGATGCGGGGCCACGTGATCGTCGTGGGCCTCAACAGCCTCGGCCTGCGGCTCGTCCGGGAGCTGACCGAGCGCGGCGAGACGGTGCTCGCCATCGACACCGATCCCGCGAAGCTAGCGGGCATCGAGGGGCCGACGATCCTGGGAAGCGCGGATCACTCGAGCGTCCTGGAGGACGCGAACGTGAAGGATGCGAAGCTCGTCGTCTCGGCGCTCCAGATCGAGGACATCAACAACCTGCTGGCATACCGGTGCCGGGCTGCGGGCATCCCCGTCAGCATCCACGCCTTCGATCGTTCGGTCGTTCAGGAGCTGCGCGAGATCGGAGCGAACCACCTGATGATTCCGAAGAACCACGGCGTCCGGCGCATGCTCGACGCCCTGCGGGAACGCGGGCTGGTGGATTCGTGACCGCGATCGCGATCCTGCTGGCGGGGGCGGCCGTGGCCCTCGGCCTGGCTCGGTGGCTACGCCTCCCTTCCGTGCCCTTCCTTCTCGTTGCGGGGCTCCTCGTAAACGTGCTCGGGCTCATGCCGGAGCGGGAACTCCTCGAGGACACGTTGCAGCTCGGACTCGCCTTCCTGCTCTTCGCGGCGGGGACCGAGCTGAACCCGCGGCGCGTCGGGTCGAAACGGAGCGCGGCGGTTCGGGTCGGGCTGGCGCAGTTCGGGGTGCTCGGCGCGATCGGCTTCGCCGGGGTTTACATGCTGGGGGCGCCGCTCCAGGAAGCGATCTATCTGGCACTGGCCCTGGCCGCGAGCTCGACGCTGCTCGTCGTGCGCCTGCTCCAGCAACGAAGGCAGATGTTCGAGCCGTTCGGACGGCTCGTTCTCGGCGTGCTGCTCATGCAGGACATGCTCGTCATCCTGCTTCTCCCCGTGCTCACCGGACTGCCCGAGGGGATCGGCGAGACGCTCCAGGGGCTCGCCGGCACCGCGGTCCTCGTCGTGGGAGTCCTCGTGTGGGTGTCGTGGGTCGCGCCCCTCTTCGTCCTCCGTATGCGCCTGGACGACGAGGGGCTCCTGCTGGTCACCCTCGCGACCCTCTTCATCTTCATCGGCGCCGCCGTGTGGCTCGGCCTGCCCATGATCGCTGGCGCCTTCCTCGCCGGGGTCGCGCTTTCGGGGTTCCCCGTAAACGGCATCGTCCGAGGTCAGCTCGCCTCCCTGTCCGACTTCTTCCTGGCGATCTTCCTCACCGCCCTCGGCGGCCTGATCGAGATTCCCGACGCGGGCGACCTGCTGATCGCCGTCGCGCTGATCGCCATTGTCGTGCTGGTCACCCCACCTCTCGTGACGGTGATCGCGGAGGCGGCCGGCATGTCGGCGCGAGCCGCCATCGAGAGCGGTCTCCTGCTGGCCCAGACGAGCGAGTTCTCCCTCGTCATCGCGCTGCAGGGTTGGTCGATCGGCCATGTGCGGGAGGAGGTGCTGACGATCGTCGCGATCGTCACGATGGTGACGATGTTCCTCACCCCCTTCATCGCCACGAACAGGATGACGTGGCGCCTGATGTCCCTCCACCCTCTCCGGAGCCGGCATGGTCTGGCGCAGCCGCGCAGCGGGCACATGTTGCTGCTGGGGTGTGGTGACACCGGCATGCCGATCCTCGAGACGCTCGTCACAGCAGGTCACGAGGTCGTCGTCGTCGACGACGACCCCGCAGTCATCGAGGCGCTCCGGGACGGCGAGATCCCGTGCATCCGCGGCGACGGCTCGGATTTCGACGTGCTGCGGATGGCCGGCGCGGAGCAGGCGGCGGTCATCATCTCCACCATGCGTCGCCCCCGCGACAGCCTGCACCTGCTCACCCGCGTCAGGGACATCCCGGTGCTCGTCCGCGTATTCGACGAGGAGGACGCCCGCAGGATCCGCCAGCACGGCGGCATCCCCATCTCCTACGCCGACGCGGCCGCCGACGACTTCCTCGCCTGGCTCGAACAGGCGACGGAGTTCGGATTGACGGAGGAGAGGCGGCAGAGGCCGAGGGAGTGAGGCAGGGCTATCGGCTATCGGCTATCAGCTATCGGCTACGACAAGGCACGATTCGTCACCCCAAGCGGAGGGAGAGATCCGCACTCCGTGGCATCCAGCCAGGTGCAGATCCCTCGTTCCACTCGGGATGACATCAGCCGTAGCTGATAGCTGATAGCCGATAGCCGATAGCCTCCTCCGGATTACATCTTGCTACCACACCCGCGCTTGGCCTCTACCTCGGGAATACCGCCGCGACGTCGATAAATGCGCAGCAACGAATCCGAAGCGACCGACACGTCCGACTCCGTGCACCTGACGCTCCCGGAGCGCGTTCCGGTGATGCCGATCAAGAGCACGGTGCTCTTTCCGACGGGTGCAACGGGGCTGCAGGTGGGGTTCGCGCCCAACGTCGAGGTGTTGACGAAGTACCGGGACCGGAACCTCGCCGTCGCCCTGGTGCGCGCCGAAGACGACGAGATGCCGATCGACGCCGCCCGGTTGGAGAGGGTGGGCGTCCTCGCCCGGATCCTGAACCGGCTGAACCTTCCGGGCGGCACGATCCAGACGACGATCCAGGGGCTCATCCGGGTTCACCTGGAGGAGGTGCGGCTGGAGGAGGGGCACTATACGGCGACGACCCGCCTGGTCGAGGAGATCCCGATCAAAGAGGAGGAATCGCAGCGCCTGATCGAGCGGATCCTCACGACGCTCGGGGGCATCGGAGCGAACGTGGAGCGGCTTGCCGACGTGCCCCGGATCCTGCGAAGCAACATCGGCGATCCGGCCCGCTTCGCGGACCTCGTGGCGACCCTCTCGCACTTCGGCGTCGCGGAGAAGGACGAGGTCCTGCAGCGTCTCGACGTGCGAGAGCGCCTGGAGTTCGTGCTGGAGCAGCTGGACCAGGAGTGGGCGCGGATTCGCGAGCGGATGGCGGAGCCGGCGGCGGAGAGGCGGGAGGGTGACGGGCGCTCCGGAGGGCGGGCTGCGGACATTCGCAAGAGCATCGCCACCCTCCAGGCTGAGCTGGGCGAGCTCGACCCCGCGGAGAAGGAGGCGCTGGAGATGCTCCGCCGCATCGAGCGGACGCAGCTCCCTTCGCGTGTCGGGTCGGTCGCCAGGCGCGGGGCGGAGCGGCTGCGGACCGTGTCGCCGGCATCGACCGACGCCGCGGAGATCCGGAACCACCTCGACCTCCTCCTCGATCTACCCTGGTACACCGCGAGCGAGAAGCGCGGAATCGACGTCGAGAACGTCCGCAGGGAGCTGGAAGACCGGCACCTGGGCATCGAGGAGGTGAAGCGGAAGATCCTCGAGTTCCTGTCGGTGGCGAAACTGCGCGGAAGCGTGCGCGGCCCCATCCCCTGCATCGTCGGCCCGCCGGACGTGGGCAAGCGGTCGCTCGCCGCTGCCATCGCGGCCGGACTCGGACGGCCGATGGTGCGGCTCGATCTGGGCGGCCGGGGTGAGGCGCAGATCATGGGCGCCCGCCGCACTCGCAACGGCGCGCGGCCTGGCAAGGTCATCGAGGCATACCGCGAAGCCGGCGTTCGCGATCCCGTCTTCCTGCTGGACGAGCTGGACCTGGTCGGGCTCGGCAACGTGGAGGGCGATCCCGTCGAGGCGATGGAGGAGGTTCTCGACCCCGAGCTGCGCGACGAGTTCGTCGACCGCTACCTCGACGTCGGCTTCGACCTCTCCGATACGATCTTCATCGCCACCGCGAACGACTTCTTCCGGGTGCCGCGCAACCTTCGCGAGTTTCTGATCGAGATACGCATCGCGGGCTACACGCCCGAGGAAAAGGTCGAGATCGCGCGACGCCAGCTCTTGCCCCGGCTCACCAAGGAGCACGGCATCAAGGAGGACGAGATCGAGGTGACCGACGAGACGCTCCTCTTTCTCACCCGCGGCTACGCCCGCGATGCCGGGCTGGGCAATCTGCGGCGTTCACTCGGGGCGCTGCTTCGCTACGTCGCGCACGAGAAGACGCTACGGACGTCGAAGCAGTGGGACGTCACGCGTGCGCTGGTCGAGGAAGTGCTCGGCACCCCCCGGTACCCCACGACCGAAGCGGAGAGCGCGCCCGAGGTCGGAGTCGTCACCGGCCTCGCCTGGACCGCCTCCGGCGGTGAGCTCATGTTCATCGAGGCGCTGAAGATGCCCGGCACCGGCAGGCTCATCATCACGGGGCTGCTCGGCGACGTGATGAAGGAGTCGGTCAGCGCCGCGTACTCGTACGTCCGCTCCCGCGCCGAGATGCTGGGGATCGAGCAGGATGTCTTCCCGGATCACGACATCCACATCCACTTCCCCGTGGGCGCGACTCCGAAGGACGGGCCCTCGGCGGGCGCCGCTGTGACGCTGGCGATCGGCTCGTCACTCGCGGAACGATGCGTACGCCACGACATCGCTATGACCGGAGAGGTCACGCTACGAGGCAAGATCCTCGAGATCGGAGGGGTGAAGGAGAAGGTCCTGGCCGCCTATCGGGCGGGGCTGCGGCAGGTCATCATCCCGGCGGGCAACGAGCGCGACCTGCGCGACGTTCCCGACGACGTGCGGGAAGGGATGGAGTTCCACTTCGTCCAGCACATGGACGAGGTCTTCGACATCGCCATGACCGGCAAGGAGGAGTGCCGCGCCGCCCGGGAGACACCGCGGCCGAAGCCGGAGGGCGCCCGCAAGCGCCGGAAGGTCAGCGCGGCCGAGAAGGAGGGGGAGGAGTGACGTGCTGCCGAGACGATAGGCGCTACGTAACCACCACCGAATCCACGTCGATCTCCCCTTCCGACTTCGCGATGACCGCGGCCGCGCACGAGTCGCTGAAGACGTTCACCACCGTGCGGTACATGTCGAGGGGCCGGTCGATGGCGAGCATCGAGCCGACGATCAGGTTCACCTCGGGGCCGCGAAGATTCACCGCCTCGAGCACGATGAAGATCACCACCAGCCCCGCGGACGGAATCGCGGCGGCACCGATCGAGGCGAGCAGCGCCGTGAGCACCACCAGCGCCTGTTGCAGCGGGCTGAGGCCGAAGCCGAGGACCTGCGCGATGAAGAGTGCGCCCGCGCACTCGAAGAGAGCCGTCCCGTCCATGTTCACCGTCGCGCCCATCGGCAGCGTGAACGACGCGACGCGGTTCGAAACCCCTACCTTCTTCTCCACGGACGCCATCGTGACCGGCAGCGTAGCTCCGGATGAGCTCGTCGAGAATGCCACGAGCAGCGCCTCCCGCATGTTCGCGAAGTGGATGCGCGGCGAGATCCGCCCCAGGACGATCAGGAGCAGCGGAAGCGTGACGAAGAGATGCACCGTAAGCCCGGCGGCGATCGTCAGCATGTAGAGCGCGAGGGCGCCGAACGCCTCGAACCCCGTGCGGGCGACCATGCTCGTGATGAGGGCGAAGACGCCGATCGGCAGGAAGACGATGATCCCGGTCGTGAGGCGCATCATCGCCTCGAAGAGTGCCTCGAAGAACTCCGTCAGGATCGTCCGCGACCGGATCGGCATCATGGCGATCGCGGCGCCGAAGACGATGGCGAAGAAGATGATCGCCAGCATGTCGGCGTTCGCGGCCGCCTGGACTACGTTGTCCGGCACGACGTCCATGATCAGGTCGACCGGTGAACCGGGGGTGGCGAGCTCCGGCAGCTCCTGCGTCGCCGCGGTCGCCAGGTTCGCACCGACGCCCGGGCGAATCAGATTGACGAAGAAGAGGCCGACCACTACGGCCAGGAAGCTCGACAACACGTAGTAGCCGAGCGTCTTGCCGAACAGCCGACCGATATCCGCCCCCCCGCCGATCGACGCGACCCCGGCGATGATCGACGTGAGCACAAGCGGGACGATGATCATGCGGAGGAGCTTCATGAACAGGTCACCGATCCATCCGATCAGGTCCGCGGCCGGTTCCCCGAAGATCGATCCGACGATGATGCCGAGTCCCATGGCGATCAGGACCTGCCAGTGCAGCTGACGGTACCAGGGGCGGTTCGGATGGGTTTCCATTCGCCTCGATCAGGGTTGGCCGTGCGGCTAGCGCGCCTCCGGGGACGGCTACTCGCCGAACGGCCGACTAAAGTGCGCAACGCCCCCGATCGGGGCGGTACCAGGCCGGGGAGCCGAGAAGTTAGAGCCCGCGCCGGCCGGGGGGCAACCCTCACCCGGCTGGAAGCAACCCCGGTTCCGTCGTACTTTCAGTCTATGATCTCGACATTTCGGAAATGGCTCATCGGCCCCTCGGCGATCCTGCTAACGGCGTGCGGCGGCGCTGAACAGGATCGAACGGAGGCGGCCGACCGCTCGTCGGACGCGGCGAACACCCTCTTTCGTTACAACCGGGAGTACGTCTTCATCGGCTCAGGGGGGACGGACCCGACCATCGTGCCGTTCACATTCCGGTCGAGCGAGCGGGGTGACGAGCTGGATCGAGGGGTTCAGGCGTGGCTCGCGCGAGGTGGAACGTGGGAACGGTTTCTCGACGAGACCGCCACGACCTCGGCGGCGGGAGGTGTATGGCGGGTTACTCCGCAGCCGGATCTGCAGGTCACCGTCGGAGGACCCGCCGAGCTGGAAGCCCTGCGCTTCGAACGTGGGGAGCGCCGGCTTCGACTCGAGCTCGAAAGGCCGATCACCGGATGGCAACAGGGTGGCGAGAGCCGCTTTCGACTGCTGTCCGGCCAGCTCGCCGTCGGTTCGGAGACGCTCACCGGACCGGTGCTCGAGATGCTGCGCGTCGAGAGGACTCTGGCGGACGGCTGGCCGCCGGCGCAGGATTTCGACGCGATCTTCCTCACCAGCGGCGACTCGATCCAGCTCGTGCTCGCCGAAACGATCGGTGGCGCCGAGGCCGACGAGCGGTATGCCTGGACGCGGACTTCAGCCGGCGAACGGATGTGGCCCGAGGCCGAGGTGCGCTGGCTCGAGTTCCGGGCATACGAGGAGGCGCGCCGCGACATCCCGCGCCGGTGGAGCTTTCATATCCCCGCCGCGGGCATCCAGGGCGAGCTCGAGGCGTCCGGCTTCGACGCCGTGCTCGGCCCCGAACGCGCGGGCCGCCGGGCGGTGGAGATTCGTTACACGGTTCAGGGCTGGATCGACATGCCAGGCGGGCGGCGCGACGCGGCAGGGCTGATCCGGCATACTCAGCAGTGAGTGCCCCGCCGGGCCCCCGACCGTCATCCCGGCGAACGCCGGGATCCAGCCACTGGGTGCCGGCTTCCTCCGGCATGACGGCGATGGGTGTGGCGGTCGGCTTCACGAACCCGCGCCGGCTTTACCACCCCGTGCCGTCGCCCTCCTCCATCTCCTCCTCCTGCTGATCGGCCATCTGGCGCCTCAGGTAGAGGCTGAAGAACATCGTCCCGACCGCGATCACCATGGCTACGGCGGTGACGAGCTCGTTCCCGGCCCATACTCCCGCCAGCCAGAGGCCGGCGGCGAAGAAGAAGAGGCCGACCCGTAAGGCAACGTAGCTGGTGGGGGCGCTCCGGTCGCGTCGTATGAACATCATCGACTCCCTTCGGTCGGCGGTTCGGGGCTCTTGTCGAGAAAACGCCGCACTCCTGAACGGGTATCCTCCGTCGTTCGCGCCAGCGCGTTGACGTCGACTCCGGCCCGCACCGCGGCCTCGAAGCCCAGCCCATCCTGCTGGTAGAGGAGGCGCTTGCCGAGGGCGAGCGCCGAGCTGCTGCGACTCGCGAGAGCCAAGAGGACCTCCCGGACGTCGTCTTCGAAGCTCTCATGCGGGAAGACGCGGTTCACGAGCCCGTAGCGTTCGGCTTCGGCCGCGCCGAAGGTCCGGCCCAGAGCGATCAGCTCGAACGCGCGCTTTTCGGAGACATTGCGTCGCAGGATCGCCATCACCATCGCCGGAACGAAGCCGATCCGTACCTCCGGGTAGCCGAATGTCGCGTCCTCGCGAGCGAGCACGAGGTCACAGGCCGAAGCCAGGCCGCAGCCTCCGGCGAGCGCGCGACCATGTACCACGGCCACGACCGGCCGATTCAGGGCCCGAATCTCGAGTATGAGTCCGGCGAGCGCCTCGATGTCGTCCAGGTTCTCCGCGACCGATGCGTCCTGCAGTCCGCCCAGCTCGCCGAGGTCCGCCCCGGCGCAGAAGTCGTTCCCCGCCCCGGCCATCGCGACGACCCGCACCTCACCGTCGTCCGCGGCTCGCCGGAGAGCCTCGCGCAGGCCCTCGATAAGCGCCCTGCTGAGCGCGTTCCGCTTTTCGGGTCGATTCAGGGTGATCCACGCGATGGGGCCGCGCACCTCGTACAGCAGCGGATCGCCCGTTCCGCTCATCGGGCCGCACCCGCCGTCGCCTCCTCGGCGAGCTCGTCGGGGACGTCCACCACCATGCGGAGCATCGCCGTGGAGAGCGTCTTGCCCTGGGCGTCCGTCCTCAGGGAAACGGTTCCGCCACCGCCCAGCGCGTTGTGGAGGAGGAAGTTCAGCGCGTGCAGATTCGGCAACTCGAAGCGCTCGACGTCGCCGAGGCAGATTCCCTCGAAGTGCGCCTTCACCCGCTCGACGGTGAGCTCCTCGAGGAGCACCGGATAGTATTCCGGACGAAGGGCGATCACGCCGATGTTGGCGGTATCGCCCTTGTCGCCCGAGCGGGCGTGCGCGAGATGGAGAAGGGAGATCTTCTGTCTGGCCATCAACCGTGGTAGTTCGGGGCCTCGCGCGTGATCGTCACGTTGTGCGGGTGTGACTCGCGGAGTCCGCCGCCGGTGATCCGCACGAAGTTCGTCTTGGTCCGCAGCTCCTCGAGCGAGCCGGCGCCCACGTAGCCCATTCCCGAGCGGAGGCCACCGACGAGTTGATAGATGGTGTCGGCGACGGCACCCTTGTACGGTACGCGACCCTCGATACCCTCCGGAACGAACTTCCGCGCGTCGCTCTCCTCCTGGAAGTACCGGTCCGCCGAGCCCTCCTGCATCGCGCCCAGGCTGCCCATGCCGCGAACCGTCTTGAAACGCCGGCCCTCGAGGAGAAAGGCTTCGCCGGGACTCTCGTCGGTGCCGGCAAACATCGAACCCATCATCGCCGAATGGGCTCCGGCTGCGAGTGCCTTCACCAGATCGCCGGAGAACTTGATGCCCCCGTCCGCGATCACCGGCACCCGCCCCTCGACCCCCTTCACAGCCTCGAAGATCGCCGTGAGCTGTGGGACGCCGACCCCGGTCACGACCCGGGTCGTGCAGATGGAGCCGGGACCGACCCCAACCTTCACCGCGTCGACCCCCCGCTCGACGAGCGCCGCGGCGCCGGCCGCAGTCGCCACGTTGCCGGCGATGATCTGCACGTCCGGGAACGCCTCCCGTGTCCTCGCAACCGCTTGCAGCACCCCCTCGGCGTGCCCATGCGCGGTGTCGAGGACGAGCACGTCCACGCGCGCTTCGACCAGCGCACCGGCCCGGTCGATATCGCGGAGCGAAGCTCCGATCGCCGCGCCGACCCGAAGGCGACCCTGCTGGTCCTTGCACGCGTTCGGGAACTGCCGGCGCTTGTTGATGTCCTTGAATGTGATCAGCCCCGCCAGCCGACCCTCGCCGTCGACGACCGGCAGCTTCTCGATGCGGCCCTGGTTCAGGATTCGCTCGGCCTCGACCAGCGACGTTCCGACGGGCGCGGTGATCAGGCCCTCCCGCGTCATCACGGCGCTCACCGGCCGCCCCATGTCGGTTTCGAAGCGCATGTCGCGGGAGGTCAGGATGCCCACCAGAAGTCCGTTCTCCCCGACCACCGGCACCCCGCTGATCGAAAAACGCTCCATCGACCGCCGCGCCTCCCGAAGCGTCTCATCCGGCCCGACGGTGACGGGCTTCTCGATCATCCCACTCTCCGACCGCTTCACCCGGTCCACCTCCACCGCCTGCTGGTCGATCGACATGTTCTTGTGGATGATGCCGATGCCACCCTCGCGAGCCATGGCGATGGCCATCTTCGACTCGGTCACCGTGTCCATCGCCGCCGCGATCAGCGGGAGCGGCAGGCTGATGTCGCGGGTGAGCTGAGATTCTATGCGCGTGTCACGCGGGTGGACCTCCGAGTGACCGGGGACCAGCAGCACGTCGTCGAACGTGAGGCCCTCCCCCAGAATCCGGGGCGGCAACTTCTCGGAACGCATCATACGACCTCCCTTAAGCGGCGAGCCCGCCGCTCCCACGGCCGCCATTCCAGGCGGTCAGGGCTCGACGGGCTTCTCTTTGTCGAAAGCTGATTCGGTTGCTCCATGCGAGAAGATATTTGGCTCTCCCCGCCTCGTCAACGTCAGCGTTCGCCAGTCGTTTCGTCAACGCTTCCCTCTCCCTCCGGCGGCTTCCGGGGCGCGCCCGGGAGATTGCGAACGTCTGTACGATCGCGGGGCTCCGTTGCCGTACGCAGTCCTTCCTCCACCTCCTTCAACAGCGACCTGCCCGCCTCCGTCAGATCCGTGACCATCCGGTCCGCCGTCCCCATCGCGCCGATCGTTCCGCGAATCGCGCTCAGCCCCACGCCCTGCACCCGCATGTGGTCCTCGAGACGCTCCCCGAACTTGCGCAGCGGCGACACCGCCGGCTTCACCCCCTCCCGCGCATACTTCGAGCTGAGGAATTCGATGTAATCGAGGACCTGGTAGAGCCGGTCTTCCGGAAGAGCCTCGAGGTTGCGCCACAGCCGCTCGCGTAGAATGTCGTGCATGGTAGGATTCGGGATTCGGGATTCAGGATTCAGGATTCAGGATTCGGGATTCGGGGGTGAGTTAGCCGCCAGCCCGAGAACGGCGAGGGGATATGCCGCGCCTCGGAAGCCCCTCGACGGTGCGACAGCGGCCGATCCCCTGAATCCCGAATCCTGAATCCTGAATCCCGAACCCCGATTTGCTCATTCCGGTCAGCCTCTCTACAATTCCGTATAGACGTCCCTTGAACCAACGCTCGCCGTCCATTCCCATGGTCCTGCGCCCTCTGAGACAGCTCGAGCCGGCCGCCGACGCGGTGGATCTCTACGAGACGTGGCTCGCCGAGCTCGGCGAGGCGCTCCAAAAGGGTGACGACCGCTGGGAGCTCTGCCGACGAACCCTGACCGGCATCTTCTACCCGCATCTCGTGGGTGTCGATCCGTCGACCCTCCCCATCACCACGCGCGTCGCGCTCGCGCAGATGGATCCCCGCAACATCACGCTCGAGCCGGAATACTACCACGAGGTCGACTACGAGCGCTTCCAGGAACGGAAGCCGCTGATCTGGATGTGGCAGCTCTTCGACCGCTCGCCGCTCGGTGGCGACGTCCATCTCGGCATCCGATTCCGTCGCCTCCTGGCCCCATACATTTTCAAGACCGTCGGACGTAACTTCAAGGCGTTTCACTATGTAGAGTTCTCTTTCGGATACAATTTAGAGATCGGTGACGACGTGGTCGTCCACCGCAACGTGCTGCTCGACGATCGCGGCGGAATCGTTCTCGGCAACCACGTGTCGATCTCGGACTACGCGAACGTCTATTCGCATACGCACTCGATCGTGGACCAGCTCGACGTCACCTGTGCGAAGACGGTGATCGGCGACCACGCCCGGATAACGTATCATGCGACGATCCTGGCGGGCGCGCATGTGGGGGAGCACTCGATGGTCGGCGCCCTGGCAGTCGCGACTCGCGACGTACGGCCGTGGCACGTGAACGTCGGGATCCCGGCCAAGGCGGTGCGAGTGAAGCCGAACGCTCCCCCCGACGCGTACAAGACGACGATCGTGAAGGGGCCGACTGCCGAATAGATCGGAGGTCGCGGTCATCGTCATCCCGCCGAGGCTGCGAACCGATGTTCCTATGAACGTCATCCGGGCGAAAGCCGGGATGACGAGATGACGGCCCGGATGGCGGCCCTGATCCGCCGTCCGGGTCACTGCTCCGGCCTCCATCGGCCCGATTGGACGATGAGATCGCTCGTCAGCTCGGGCTCGAGTCCGGGCCCCGCCACCCAGATCCAGCATCGCGTCCCCTCCTCGTCCCGCGCGGTCACGCGACGGAACAGTCCGTTGCCCACACCTTCGTACGCATCGAGAGCGCGCACGGTTTCAGCCGGACATGTCCAGAGCTCGCCGTGAACGAGTCGATGCCCGCGCAGCAAGGCGGCAGGATACGGTCCGAGGTCGTAGAGGGTCCCACGAAGCTTGGCCGCGCGCAGCATCTCTCCGCCCGCGATCATCCCGTGCTTTGCGCCACCGGTCCGCAAGGTACCGTAGACGAAGATCGGGTGTGAGTGCGAATCGCTCATCATGGAAGTACGGGTCGGCCGATCATTGACGAAACCCGACACCCGCACCAGACTCGGCATATCGCGTGCAGGCGCAGGTGTCGCGGAGTCGCATCGTCGTCGCGAGCAAACGGATCCGCACCGCGCGCTGGGCGCAGCAGAGAGGTGCAGATCCCTCGCTACGCTCGGGAAGACGAGATGTCGCCGAATCCCGAATCCCGAATCCCGAATCCCGAATCCTCATTCCTCATGAGCGATACGATCGAGCATCTTCGCGCCAACCGCGAGAGGCACCTGGCCGAGCTTCAGGAATTCGTCCGGATCCCGAGCATCAGCGCGAAGTCAGAGCACAGGGGCGACGTGCGTGCGGCGGCGGAATGGGTCGTCGAGCGGATGCTGGAGGCGGGTCTGGAGACCGCTGAGCTGCACCCAACGGATGGCCATCCGATCGTGGTCGGGGAATGGCGGGGAGCCCCGGGCGCGCCGACTCTGCTCGTGTACGGACACTACGACGTGCAGCCTCCGGAGCCACTGGACGAGTGGACGAGCCCGCCGTTCGAGCCGACGATCCGCGACGGTCGCCTGTACGCCCGCGGCTCGGTGGACGACAAGGGTCAGCTCTTCCTGTACCTGAGGGCGGTCGAGGCGCACGTGTCCTCTCGTGGGAAGCTGCCGGTCAACATCGTCTTTCTCGTCGAAGGGGAGGAGGAGGTCGGCTCGCCGCATCTCGAGGCATTCCTGGTAGAGAACAGGGAGCGACTCGCGTGCGACGCGGTGCTGATCTCCGACACGGGGATGTTCGCCCCGGGGCTTCCCTCCATAACGAAGGGTCTCCGGGGGCTGGCGTACATGGAGATCCGCGTCCGCGGACCGAAGTCGGACCTTCACTCGGGCTCGTATGGCGGAGCGGTCGTGAACCCCGCCAACGCGCTCGCCAGGATCATCGCGGGCCTCCACGACGAGAACGGGCGGGTGACGATTCCAGGGTTCTACGACGACGTGGTCGACGTCTCCGATGCGGAGCGGCAGCGCATCGCCGAGCTCCCGCACGACGAGGAGGATCTCCGGGCGGAGGTCGGTGCGACCGAGCTGGCGGGAGAGCGTGGGTTCACGGCGCTCGAGCGAATCGGGATCCGGCCGACGCTCGACGTGAACGGGCTGCTCTCCGGCTACACCGGCGAGGGAGCGAAAACGGTGCTCCCCGCACGGGCGATGGCAAAGGTCTCGATGCGCCTCGTACCCGCCCAGAGCCATGAGGACATCGAGGAGAAGTTCACCCGCCACGTCCGCGCGCTCACCCCTGCGGGCGTCACGGTCGAGGTAGAAGCATTGCATGGCGGCGAGCCATGGTATGCCGACCCGCAGCACCCGATCTTCGAGAGCGCGGCGCGCGCGCTGCAGAAGGCGTTCGGCCGCGAGCCCGTCTTCATCCGCGAGGGCGGGTCGATCCCCATCGTTCAGGCGTTCCAGCAGACGCTGGACGCCCCGGTCCTGCTGATCGGTTTCGCGCTGCCCGGTTCGAACGCGCACGCTCCGGACGAGTGGTTCTCCCTCGACAATTTCGCCCGCGGCGCCGAAGCGATCGCCAATCTCCTTGACGAAGCCTCTACCCTCACCCGAAACGTATGAACGCCACCCAGCAGGCGGCTGCCGATTTCATCGAAGCGCACGTGCGGAAGGTCCGCCCGCTGATGAGGGAAACGAATCTGGCGGCGTGGAACGCGGCGACGACAGGCAGCGACGAGGCGCTCGCTCGCGCCGCCGGTCTGCGGAGTCGACTCAAGAAGGTCTACGCCGATCGCGCCGGGTTCGAGCGGGTCCGCACGCTCCTGGCGAGCGGTGAGCTGAGCGACGAGAGCGTGCGTCGGCAGCTCGTCCTTCTCGACCACGACTTCACCGCGAATCAGCTCCCTACCGAGACGATCGACGACCTCACGGCGCGAGAGTCGGAGCTGGAGCGGCACTTTTACAACTTCCGTGCACGGCTCGACGGCGAGGAGCTTTCGAACAACGACCTTCGCCGGCTCCTGCAGACGGAGCGCGACAACGATCGCCGCAGGAGCGTCTGGGAGGCGAGCAAGGGGATCGGCCCGCTCGTCGCCGAGCCGCTCCTCGAGCTGGTCCGCAGGCGGAACGCCGCCGCTCGCGATCTCGGCTTCCCGAACTACTACTCGATGGAGCTCCAGCTCCAGGAGTTCGACGAGGAAGAGCTCTTCTCTCTCCTCGAGGACTTCCGCCGCCGCAGCGACGAGCCCTTCCGGGCACTGAGGCACCGTCTCGACGCCGTGCTCGCGGAGCGCTTCGACCTCTCTCCCGACGAGCTCAGGCCATGGCACTGGGAGGACTTCTTCGGCCAGGAAGCCCCCCCGTTCGGGGACATCGATCTGGATCCACTCTTCGCGCCGCTCGACCACGAGCAGATCGCCCGCGACTACTTCGCAGCCATCGACCTTCCGATCGACGACGTGCTCGATCGCAGCGACCTCCACGAGCGTCAGGGGAAGGACCAGCACGCCTTCTGCACCGACATCGACCGCGCGGGGGACGTCCGCATCCTCTGCAACCTGCGGCCGGACGAGCGCTGGATGGGAACGCTCCTCCACGAGCTCGGGCATGCCGCGTACGACAAGTTCCTCCCGGCCGAGCTTCCCTTCATCGTCCGCATGCCCGCGCACACACTGGCGACCGAATCGATCGCCATGTACTTCGGCCGGCTCCCGCGCGATCCCGAATGGCTCCGTTCGACCGCGAGACAGCCACTGGGACCGGTCGAGGCTGCCGACATCAACGAGCAGCAGCGGCTGGCGATGCTGGTATCCGCCCGCTGGATGCTGGTGATGATCAACTTCGAACGGGCGCTGTACACGGATCCGGACCGGCCGGACCTGAACCGGCTCTGGTGGGACCTCGTCGAGGAGCTGCAGCTCATCCGCCGACCCAAGGGCCGCGACGAGCCCGACTGGGCGACGAAGCTCCACCTCTCGCTGGCGCCCGTCTACTACCACAACTACCTCCTCGGCGAGCTGATGGCGTCACAGCTCACCCACGCCATGCACGACTCGGCGCTGGCACCGGAGCTCGCCGGAAGTTTTCTGAGAGAGCGGATCTTCGCCCCGGGGGCTTCTCTGCCGTGGAACGACCTGCTGCGCGAGGCGACCGGGGAGCCGCTGACGGGGAAGTACTTCGTCGACCAGTTCGTGGGAGCCGCGACTACTCCATGATCGGCTCGCCGAGTCGTACCTCCAGTCCTGGTTGCAGGTCGGCTCGCAGCTGCACCGCCGGCTCGAACAGCAATACGACGGTGGAGCCCAGGTGGAACGCCATGAGCTCCTCTCCGGTCTCCACGCGCTTCGGCGGCTCGTAGCTGCGGCGGAGCGGCGCCGGTGGTCGACGGTTCGTCACCCACGGCTCGTTCGGCGTCCCGACCCAGTCGGGGTCGAAGGCAGCCGAGATCCGGCCGACGTTGTAGGCCCCTACCGCCACGACGGCCACCCTTCCCATCACTCCGTCCACGTAGCAGAGAAGCCGCTCGTTGCGCGCGAACAGACCCGGAACGTGCATCACGGCGGGCGCGTTGACCGGCAGGAGCGCACCCGGCAGATACCGCGCGGCGGCGATGGTACCGGCGCAGGGGGTGTGGATCCGGTGGTAGTGGCGCGGGCTCAGGTAGATGGTGAGGAAGCTGCCGCCCTCGAAACGCTGCGCTTCCGTGTCGTCTCCCAGAAGGTCGCCGACCGGGTAACGGTGCCCCTTCGCCTGGATCGCTTCGCCCTTCGTCACCCTACCGAACCGCCCGACGATCCCGTCTACTGGTGATGCTAAGACCTCGTCGCCGGAGGGCCACAGCCTCGCTCCATCCCTCAGCCGTCGAACGAAGAACGCGTTCAACGTCGGGTATTCCTCCAGGGGCCGCGCCGCCTCGGACAGGTCGATGCCTACGGCCCGGGCAAATGAGCCGAGCACCAGCCGACGTACGCCGCCCGGAAGCGGGATGTCCGCGATCCGCCCGAACGAGCGGCTCAGCGCCCGCTCCGGCAACCTGCCCAGCAGCTTCAGGACGAGACGCCAGGTCGGCGGGGGGATCTCGGGGGATACGTCGGGTACGTCATTCACCATTCCGGCTTTCCTTTCCATCTTCCGTAGCCGTTGCCTGCGCGATTCCTCGACTCGGGTGTTACATTTGCCGCTTCAATATCGCAAGACCGCCGCCGGCCCCGTCCGGGCGGCTGAACCCATCGAGCGGGACGCGTTCCCCGCGGGCTGTACGCATGCATTCGAAGCTGAAACGTCTTTCTCTCGCACACGAAACCGCCGAGCTGTCGAACGGGTTGCGGGTCGTCGTCCACGAGGACCGTAGCGCGCCGATCGTAGCGGTGCACCTGATGTATCACGCCGGTTCCAAGGACGAACGGATCGGCCGCACGGGGCTCGCCCACCTGCTCGAGCACCTGCTCTTCGAGGGCTCGGAGAACTGCCCGAAGGGCGACTTCGACAGGCTGCTGGAGCGGGTCGGCGGTTCCAACAACGGCTCGACCTGGCTGGACCGCACGAACTACTACGAGGTCGTCCCCTCTCACGCCGTCGAGCTCGCGCTCTGGCTGGAGCGCGAACGGATGGGTCACTTCCTGCCGGTCCTCGACGAGGAGATGCTCGAGATTCAGCGCTCGGTCGTCATCAACGAGCGAAAGCAGGTCTATGAGGATCGGCCGTACGGTATGGCGTACGAGCGCCTTCACGAGGTCCTCTTCCCCGTCGACCATCCGTACTCCTGGCCCACGATCGGGTACACCTCCGATCTAGAGGCGATGACGCTGGAGGACGCGCGCGACTTCTACACCCGCTATTACGCCCCCGACAACGCGGTGCTCGTGCTGGCGGGCGACGTCGGTCCCGGCGCCGGGTTCGAATGGGCGGAGCGCTACTTCGGGGACCTCCCGCGCAGCCCGGAGGAGCGCGCCGTCATCCGGAACGGGCATCCCGCGGCGGCCGGACGGACGCTGGTCCTCGAAGACCGCGTCTCGTTTCCGAGGGTCTACGATGCGTGGTCGGTGCCGCCGTACGGTACCGACGAGTGGGTGCAGCTCGACGTGCTCAGCTACCTGCTCGCCGACGGCGAGAGCTCGCGCTTGCAACGGACGTTGATCCGCGAAGCCGAGCTGGCGCAGGACTCGGACACCTACCTGTACCCTACCGAGCTGGCGGGAATCTTCGGCATCGTAACGACCGCGCGGTCGGGTGTCTCGGCGGATCAGCTCCGCCACGCAGTCGACCGGGTCCTCGAGCAGGTCGCCGACGGCGGAGTGACCGATGCCGAGGTGACGGGCGCGATCCGGCGAGCGCGGCGCGATCAGCTCAACTCGCTCGCCAATGTCGAGGACAGGGCGGAGGAGCTCGCCTACGCTTCGACGGTGCTCGGTGACGCGGGTCGCCTCGAATGGCTGCTCAACCGCTACGCCGAGGTGACGCCCGCGGAGGTGAGGGAGGCCGCCGGACGCCATCTCGCCGGTGAAGCGCGCGCCACCATCGTCGTGTTGCCGGGTGAGGAGGCGGACGATGAATAGTCTCCGCCGCTCGGCCACGATTCCCCGGCCGCTGCCGGGGACGCCGCCGGTGCCCGTGGTACCGGCACCATCACGCTTCACCCTCGAGAACGGACTTCGCGTGGTCGCCCTCGCCCGGTCCGACCTGCCGCAGGTGGCGGCGCGGCTCGTCCTCCCGGCCGGCTCGGCGGTGGACCCGGCCGATGCTCCCGGCACCGCCTGCCTCGTCGGCTCGCTCCTGACCGAAGGCACCCAGGAGCTCTCCGCCATCGAGCTCAACGAGCGGATCGACAATCTCGGCGCGTCGCTCGGGGCCCGTGCGAGCCACGACTTCGCCGAGGTGGACCTCCGGCTGCTCGCCGAGACGCTGGAAGAAGGACTCGATCTCCTGGCGTCGGTCGTGGTCACCCCCAGCTTCCCCAGCCGCGAGGTCGAGCGGCTTCGCGCCGAGTCGCTGGACGCGCTCGAAGCGCGGCTCGACGAGCCGGCGAACATCGCCGACGACCATGTCGACGAGGCGGTGTTCGGCCCCGGTCACCCGTACGGCCGCCTGCCGATCGGGACGCTCGACGGGGTCCGCCGGCTGCGCCGCGACACGATGGTGGAGTTCCACCGGGCTCGATATCGACCCGAAGGCAGCGTTCTGGTGATCGTCGGCGACTTCGACGTCGATCGGATGCGACGCCGCCTCGAGAGCGCCTTCCAGGGATGGGCCGGTCTCGCCGACCGGATCGAATACCCGTCCATACCCTCCGAGCTGAATAGCCCGGAGCGGTCGGTCTTCGTCGAGTCCGAGGAGTCGGGGCAGAGCGAGCTCCGTATCGCCGGCCTCGGCCTGCCGCGCAGCTCGCCCGACTGGATACCGGCTGCCGTAGCCAACTACATCCTGGGCGGAAGTACCATCACGGGCCGACTGGGCGCGAACCTCCGCGAGGACAAGGGATGGACGTACGGGGTCCGCTCCGGCTTCTCGGCGGGCGTGCACCCTGGTGGATGGGTCGTCGAGACCGCGGTTGGCGCCGAAGTGACGGCGCGGGCGCTGGACGAGATCGAGGCCGAGCTGCGGCGGATGGTCGAGGAGCCGATCTCGGAGGAGGAACTCGCCCGCGCCTCCGAGGCGCTCATCCTCTCGCTCCCCAGGGCGTTCGAGACGCCCGGACGGACCGTCTCGCGGCTCGCGACGGTGGAGGCGTATGGTCTCGATCCGGATTACTGGGAGCGTTTTCCGCAGCGGGTCCACCAGGTCACCGTGGACGACGTCGCGCGGATCGCGGCAGAATGCTTCGCGCCCGAGCGCCTCGTCCGGGTGACGGTCGGCCCTCGATCGCCGGTCGGGAGCTGAGCGATGAGCGAATCGAAGGAGACTCTCGTCCTCGTACGTCTGTCGTCCGAGCTGTCGACGAAGGCCCGCGGCACCCGTCGCCGCTTCATGAGGCGGCTCGTGCAGAACGTGCGTGACGCGATGGAGACCACCGGGTCGGACTTCGCGGTGGAGTCGCAGTGGACGCGCATCTTCATCCGTACCTCCGCCCAGCCCGAAGCGCTGGAGGTGCTCCGCCACGTGCCGGGCGTGTCGTCGTACTCGGTGGTCGTCGGGTCCTGCGGCGCTGATATGGACGAGATCGTCCGCACCGCCATGGAGAATTTCGGCGAGTCCGTGAAGGGGCGTACCTTTGCCGTCCGCGCTCGCCGGCACGGAACCCACCCGTTCAGCTCGAGCGACCTGATGAGAGCGATCGGGTCGGCGCTGAACCCCGGCGCCAAGGTCGACCTCTCCGATCCCGATATCGAGGTCGAGGTCGAGGTGCGCGATCAGGATGTCTACTTCTTCTCGGGGCGGCACCAGGCGCTCGGAGGCCTTCCCCTCGCGGTCGAGGGCCGCGCCGTCTGTCTCCTCTCGGGAGGATTCGACTCGGCTGTCGCGGCGTGGATGATGTTGAAGCGGGGGGTGCAGCTCGACTATGTCTTCTGCAATCTCGCCGGGGACGCATACGAGCGCTCCGTCGCCCGGGTCGGGAAGATCCTCGCCGACGACTGGAGCTTCGGGACCAAGCCAAAGCTCCACATCGTCGAGTTCGCTGATGTGCTCGATGACCTGCGCGCCCACACCCAGCCGCGTTACTGGCAGCTCATCCTGAAGCGCCTGATGTACCGGGCAGCCGATCGCATCGCCGGCGAGATCCGCTCGCAGGCCATCGTCACAGGCGAGGCCATCGGCCAGGTCTCCTCGCAGACTCTCGCCAATCTGACCGCCATCGACGGGGCCAGCCGCCTGCCCGTCTTCAGGCCCCTCATCGGCTTCGACAAGATGGACATCATCGAGCTGTCCCGGCGCGTAGGGACGTTCGACGTGTCCTCCACGGTCAAGGAATACTGCGCCATCGCCCCCGGGAACCCGGCGACGAGCGCCACCGCGCGCGAGACGGAGGCCGAGGACGCGAAGCTCGACGCCCACGTTCTCCTGCGCGCCGTCGAATCGCGAAGGATCCTCGACCTCAGGGCGCTCTCCGCGGCGGACCTCGTGGTGGGCTATCTCTTCACCGACGAGCTACCCGGGGGCGCGGTCGTCGTCGACCTGCGCAGCGAGGAGGAGTGGGAGGCGTGGCACTACCCTGGCTCGGTGAACCGGGAGAGCTGGACCCTCACCTCCAACCCGCGATCCCTCGGCCGCGACGGCAGGTTCGTTCTCTACTGTGATCAGGGAGTGCAGTCGGCGCAGGTCGCCGAGGCAATGCAACGGGCGGGGGTCGAGGCGTATGCATTCAGGGGGGGAACCGACGCGATCCGACGGCGCTCCGAAGAGGCGCCGTCCGGATCCTAGTGCTCGCCGCCGACGCGGTCGCGGCGTCGAGGACGAGCACCGTCCAACGGATCAGACCTGCTGCTTCCAGGGAGCCTGGTCGTCCGGGTCGGCACGGTCGTCGGGCACGACCTCGAGCTTCGGCAGCGGTCGCCGCATCACCGAGATTCGGGTCACCCCTTCCCAGCCGCATCCCATGCACCAGCGGAGCGTCGCCAGCGACCTGAAAGGACGGAGCATGCGAGAACGGATCGAGAGTGTCTCCCCTGCGCATCGAGGACACTCGCGGCCCGACGGCAGGAAGAAGTAGAGCAGGATGAAGGGCGATAAGAGCATCGCCGCCCAGAGCGCCGTCACGATTATCCAGAGCATTTCATTTTCTCCTGATGCGCCGCCTCGTAAGAGCTATCGGTAGATCCGTGCGAAATTTTGATCCTGGGGGTCGGGGCACTCCCGGCCCTTTCCGGGTGACCGAACTTCCGCTTTCCGTATTGGTTTTTGAGAAGCGCAAGAAGCAGACCGGGATCGGGCGGCCCACCGATCACCTTGCAAATCTCGGTAACTTACTGTCGGTGCAGCGGTTAGCAGGTACATACCACCGCCCTCGTCCCCGCCGCGCGTGAAAACTGTTCGGGTCGATGCGACCAATCCGCAGGCAGCCTCGATGGCCGCGGCGGCGGGGATTCTCCGTGCCGGCGGACTCGTCGCGTTTCCGACGGAGACGGTGTACGGACTGGGCGCGAACGCGCTCGATCCGGTAGCTGTCGGCCGCATCTTCGCGGCGAAGGGCCGACCCGATTACAACCCGCTGATCGTACACTGTGCGACCGTGAAGGCTGCGCGTGATCTCGCGGCCGTGTGGCCGCCGGAAGCCGAGCGTCTCGCCGCGGCGTTCTGGCCCGGGCCCCTGACTCTGGTGCTACCGAAACGGCGCGAGGTACCGGATATCGTCACAGCGGGTCTACCCACGGTGGCCCTGCGGGTCCCGAGCCACCCGGTGGCGCACGCCCTGCTGACCGCCGCGAGCGTTCCAGTGGCCGCGCCCAGCGCGAACCGGTCGACCGAGCTGTCTCCGACGCGGGCGGCGCACGTGGTGAAGCGGCTCGGCGACCGGATCGACCTGGTGCTCGACGCGGGCGAATCGTCGGTCGGAATCGAGTCGACGGTGATCGACCTATCCGGCTCCGAGCCGGTGCTCCTGCGGCCGGGAACGATCGACGTCGTGCAGCTGGAGGAGGCGCTCGGCAGACGCCTGGCGCCGCCGGGCCCCCGGTCCGCGGAATCGGCGCGGCCCTCGCCCGGGATGCTGGACCGCCACTACGCACCCCGCGCGCGCCTCGTCCAAGTGGACACCGACTCCCTGGCCTCGGCCGCCGGATCGGCGAAGCAGAGCGGCGCCACGGTGGGGGCGATGCTTCTCACAGCCGGCTCCGCGCCCGGAGTCGACCATCCGATACGGATGCCGCCGAGCGCCGCGGAATACGCCCGTCTACTCTACGCGACGCTACACCACCTCGACGACAGCGGATGCGGCGTCGTGCTCATCGAAGCCGTACCGACGGAGCCACAGTGGGCGGGCGTCCGCGATCGCCTGAGCCGCGCGTCGGCCTCGGGGTGAGCCCGGAGCGGGTGTTTCCTTCGAGAAGTCGCCGCGGTAAATTCCGCGGCTGTATTCAACCGATCGGAAGGACCGAATGACGACACGAACGGGGCTTCTCGAGGATCTCGTCGCCCGCTTTCCGCATATTCCGCCCGAGGCCGTTCTCAAGGAAGACCTCCTGCGAACGGGCATCGCGTTCGACGACTCGGGGCTCACGGAGGGCGACGAAGGTCAGATCAAGCCCAAGTCCTACTTCATCTTCTCCTTCGACCACAAGCCGTTGAAGGAGCTCGGGACCGCAGCGCTCCGCCGTCCGCCGGAGGAAGTGGCGCTCACCGGTGGACCATTCGGGCTTCGCCGAACGATCGTTTCGGTGCGCGTGAACCCGACGTCGCCCTATCGGATCGAGCGATCGGAAGACGGGGAGCTGCGCCTCCTGCTCGAGGGGGCGCCGTTCGCCGACGTCGGCCTCCCGCCGATGCCGGAATATTACAGGCATCGGCTCGCGAATGGAAAGTCCGTCATGGAAATCGCCCCCACCATCCAGTGGGGATACCTGATCTACCTCACGGTGCTGCGCCTCTGCCAGTATTTCGGTGCGAAAGAGGAGTGTCAGTTCTGCGACATCAATCACAACTGGCGGCAACACAAGCAGGCGGGTCGGCCGTACACGGGCGTGAAGCCCGTCGAGGAAGTGATCGAGGCGCTCGGGATCATCGCGAAGTTCGACACGGAGGGTACCTCGCACGCCTACACGCTGACGGGGGGCAGCGTCACCTCCACCGTCGACGGCTTGAAGGAGGCGGAGTTCTACGGGCGGTATGCGCGGGCCATCGAGGAAGCGTTTCCCGGCCGATGGATCGGGAAGGTGGTGGCGCAGGCGCTCCCGAAGGAGGAGGCGCGGATCTTCAAGGAGCACGGCATCCAGATCTACCATCCGAACTACGAGGTGTGGGACGAGGCGATCTTCAAGCGCGTCTCTCCCGGCAAGGAGCGCTACGTCGGTCGCGACGAGTGGCACCGGCGGATCCTCGATGCGCGCGACATCTTCGGCGCGCGCTACGTGATTCCCAACTTCGTCGCCGGGGTCGAGATGGGTCAGCCGTTTGGCTTCACCTCCATCGACGACGCGATCCGCTCGACCGGCGAAGGGCTCGACTACTTCATGTCACGAGGCGTAACCCCTCGGTTCACGACCTGGTGCCCCGAGCCCAGCACGCCCCTGGGCAAGGCGAATCCCGAAGGGGCTCCGCTCGAGTACCACGTCCGTCTGCTGGAGGTCTACCGGGAAACGCTGGAGAAGCACGGTCACCGGCCACCTCCGGGCTACGGCCCTCCCGGCCCGGGCAACGCGGTCTTCTCCGTCAGCTCGTTCATGGACACGCTGGCGCCGGCACCGGAAAACGAGGACATATTGATGGACGAGGCTATCGGGTATCGGCTATCGGCTATCGGCAACGGCGGAACGGCGGGCGGAGCCTAGCCCGACACCGTCGTCCCGACGAAGCGAGGGATATGCACCGCGGCTCGATGCCGGTGAGGTGCAGATCCC
>JBBDRR010000141.1:0-30517 GCA_040905395.1 Gemmatimonadota bacterium | reverse complement strand
TCCCGCGAGAGTGGCCTCTTCGATTCCGGACCTGCGCTCGTTTCCTACTCGACGAGATTGACCGGCGAGGGCCCGACGGAGAGCCACGTTCCACGATAACCCTCGGTGTGCCGGTCGCCCGCCTCCCAGTCGCAGACACCGTCCGGGAAGATCTCCCGTAGCTGTCGTATCTCGTCGGCCGAAAAGGCGACGGCGTAATCCGCCGGATCGATCTGCTCGAGCCGGCAGCTGACGATCTCGTTGCTGAGCGGGGCGCCGGCGACATGCCGGGGTGTCGGAAAGGCGGGATAGAGGTCGTTGCACCGGCCCGGGCCGTCGTATGTCTGTTCCTCGTCGATCCTCTCCCGGGAGTCGCCGTCGACGTCCCAGCAATGGTCGACCAGCTCGGCAGGCCTGGCCGCCATTACCTTGCTCGACAGGTCGTCCGCGGTCTGATCGGCAGCGATGTTAATCAACCAGCGATCCATCTGGACGAACAGATCGCCGAGGTCCGGGCTCTCCTCGGTGAATCCCCAGCGCCCTCCGACAGCCATCACGTGATTCTCGGAGTGCCCGTTCGCCGCTTCCATCCTCGCCCGCGTCGAGTGCTGGTGGATCTTCATGTGAATGTCGCCACCCGCGCGATCGTCCGTATAGCTCCGGTAGTCGATCACCGGGGTCGTGGCCAATCCGGCCCCCCCGTACAGGATGCGTCCCGTGCCGGCCGCCCGATCCGCCGCTATCGGGTCGGCTCGATGACGCGCGGGGACGTGGTTCAGGTCCGCGTCGAACCCTCCTATCCGGCGATTGAGGTCGATGAACTGCGCCTGCGTGATCTGGCCGCGGTTGAGAGCGGCGAGCCCGTACTGCACCCCCGTATTGTCCAGCGGGCGCCTGGCGAAGCCCGTCGCTTCGTCCACGCCGTAGACGTTGACCGTGTGATCGTAGACCGTCGCACGGATACCGTCGGGGTTCGTCGCGCTGTAGCGAAGCCCCTCGAGCTGCGGCAGGCTCACCTCGCCGCCCTGCGCCTCCGGGGGCGCGGACTCGTCATGGGTCGGATCGATTCGCGCGGCGCCTCTGCTGAGGTTCGCGACGCTGCCGAGCGAGCGGAACCCGGAGATGAGCCGCTGTTGCTCGGGCGTGAACAGATCGGGCGCGGTCTCGATGAAGTAGTGGTGCAGGAGACGCGCATCCGCCAGGGTGAAGATCGTCGCGGACGTCACGTCGGGGAAGCTCGAGGACACGATGATGCCGTCGAACACGCCCGGGTAGTTGTCCGCCGTCTGGTGGCTCTGGTATGAACCGCCCGATCCACCGGTCGCTATCGTGTAGATCGGCTCGCCATACGCCTCGACGAACCGCTCCTTCAGCATGATGTGTGTTTCCGACGCGAGCAGATCGTTACAGTTCTGGCCGAAGACGTTGAGAGAGGCCGAGCCTACAGCGTACCCCATCTCCAGCAGCCCCTCCCGCAGCACTCCGCCCGTACCGCTCCCCTGCTGATGCCAGCCCGATCGGCACCCGCCGCCATGCGTGTATACCAGCTTCCCGTTCCAGCCGCGGCTCCGGGTCCACGGGTCCGGCGCCGGAGCGGCCGGATCGTGTAGCATCGCGATCTCGTATATCGCCCGGTTCACGGTACCGGTCTCCACCCGAACGATGAACGGGAGCTGAGCCCCGTCCAGAGTCGTGACCCGCGCCAGGTCCGCCGGCCGAGCCGCCCCGACGTCCAGCGGCCGGAACTCCTCGGCTTCGGCCGAAAAGTATACGTAGTCGATCCGGGTCGGAACCGAGCAGTTCGCGTCGGTCGGTCGGCCCAGCAGCTCACCCGTCACCAGGGCGAAGCTCTCCGTCTGACAGATGAACGGCTGCTGGTGCGGCCCCGATATGATCGGCCCCGTCGACGGGTAGTTCGTGACGCGCAGCAGCGCCGGCGCCGAGGCGCCGGGCGCGGTCGCCTCGATCTCGCTCTCTCCTTCCGGAAGGCCGGTCACCAGCCCCACCATCGTGTTTTCCTCACCCAGGCCGCGGAAGCGGCTCGTCACGTCGACGCCGTTCGCGGTTACTTCGATCTCCCCCGCTTCGACTCCCGGGCCTCCCTCCAGTCGCAGGAGCACATCGCCGCCCGTCACCAGGTACGGCCGGGTCGATACGCTCGTGATCCGCAGCGCACCCGTACCCGGCATTCCGTCCGCGCGAACGCCCGGCGTCTCGGTCAGGCCGCACGCGGGCAGAATCCCTACCATCGCGAGGAGGGGGATCGATCGGGGGAGGGCAGACGTCTTCATCCGGTAGACTCCACTCCAGCTGGTGGCCTAGGGGATCTCGCGGCGGGTGGGGGTGCCTACGGAAGCTACACGGATGCGCCCGCCACCGACAACCCTCAGCGCCGTTTCGTGTTTGCGCCGATCCCGCCCGAGCGGCGGGCGGAGCCGCCTTGACATCGTGTAAAGCCCCATGTACCCTGTTGCGCATGCCCATGCAGTCGGAGACGCGGACGGCGATTCTGGTCGCGGCACGGGAGCGGTTGGAAGCGGTCGGACCGGCGCGGCTACGGATGGCGGACATCGCGCGGGCGGCTGGCGTCTCGCGTCAGTCCGTGTACCTGCACTTCGGGAGTCGGGGTGTGCTCCTGGTCGCCCTCATGGAGCTCATCGACCACACTGAAGGGCTCGATGAGCTGGTTCGGTGGGTCTTCGCTGCGGAGGAGTCCGGTGAGTTGCTCGACCGCGTCGTGGAGATGCAGACGGTCTACAATCCGAGGATCGATTCGGTCGCGGCAGCGCTCGAGGCCGCGGCATCGGCAGACGCCGACGCGGCGGCTGCCTGGCTGAATCGGATGGACTCGCGGCTCGAGGGCGCTCGCGAAGTGATACGGCGGTTTGCCGTGCAGGATGCCCTTGCTCCTGCCCTTACCGAGAGCGCGGCGGTCGACCTGCTCTGGTCGATGACCTCGCTTGCGACGTGGCGCTCGCTGGTCGTCGCGAGGGGCTGGAGCGGCGAGGCGTACGAGGAGCGGATGAAGCGGGTGCTCAGGCGTGTTCTCCTGAAGTAGTCCAGATAGGGCCCAACTCCCCACATGGAGCGAATCTCATGAACCGTTGGCTCCGCAGGATCGGTATCGCCGCAGGTGTTTTGCTCGGTCTGGTGCTCGTCGTCGCTCTGGTGCTCTACTCGGTGGGCTCGAGCCGCATCGGGCGAAGCTATGAGATCCGGACGGCGACCATGCTCATCCCGACCGACTCCGGTGCGATCGCCAGGGGTGCGCACCTGGCGCGGATCCATGGTTGTACGGATTGCCACGGTCCCGACCTCAGCGGCCGTGTATTTGCCGACGAGCCGCCCTTCCGGGTGGTCGCCTCCAACCTGACACGCGGGCGAGGAGGTGTCGGTGGGCAGTACTCGCCGGAGACGTTCGATCGTGCGATACGTCATGGCGTGGGAGTCGACGGCCAGTCTCTCCTCATCATGCCCTCGGTCGCGTTCAACGGCATGAGCGACGAGGATGTCTCGCACCTGATCGCGTATCTTCAGCAGGTTCCGCCGGTCGACAAGGAGCTTCCGGCGACGGAGGTTCGACCGCTGGGACGGATCCTCTCCGCCTTCGCGATCGATCCGGCGTTCGAGGTTCGGACCGGCGCCGCTCGCGTCACTGCGCCTCCGCCGGCTCCTACGGTCGAATATGGTGAGTACCTCACCTCCATGACCTGCGCCTACTGTCACGGCCCCGGTCTCGAGGGCGCACAGCCACCGGCGCCCGGATCGCCGCCGGCGCCCGCGCTGAGCGCTGCCGGCGGTTGGGACTTCGACGGTTTCCAGCGGACGCTCCGCACGGGCATCACGCCCGACGGACGTCGTCTGGACCCGGAGTTCATGCCATGGGCCTTGACGGCGCAGATGACGGAGCCCGAGCTTCGCGCTCTGCACGCATACCTGGCGACTCTGTCGGGCTGACCTGCGCCGGCCCCATGACGATCGTGGCCCTGCACCGTTAGTATTGTTGTGCCTGGTGGAGTACTGCTACGCCGTCGCAGGAGGTGTTACAGATGGGACGCTCGCTGTTGCTGTTGACGCTGCTGATCGCGGTCGCCGCCTGTTCGTCCCGGTCGGCAGGATCCGAAGGCTTCATCCGTCCGCCTCGAAGCGTGGACGAGGTGGAGATGATCGTCGGCACCCCTCGCCGCCCGTATCTCGTCGTCGGCGTGTGGCAAGCGGAGGCCGATTCGGGGTACGGAACCGCGGCCGACCTCTTCCGCGAGCGTATGCTCGAGGAAGCAGCCGAGATGGGTGCGGACGGGGTGATCTTTACGGTCACGGAAGTGTCGGGATCGGGCCGGGGGGGAAGGGATCCGGATGGGCTCACCACGACGACGACGATCACCGCGGAGATCATCTACTGGATCAGTCGCGAGGCCGAGGAGGTCCGGGACATCGCGGCCGCGGCGGTCGCGTCCGCTCCCATACGCGGTTGATGCCGACTGCTCACCCGCTCGTTTAGATTTCGTCGGTCCGCCCCACGCGCCCCGAACCGGAGTCCGCGATGCCCCGCGCAGCCGCCCTCACCCTCGCCCTTTCCGTAGGTCTCTCGATGCCTACGGCCGCCGAAGCTCAGCACGACGTGCTCGGTCACCTGCTGCCCGACTCCGCCCGACTCTCCACCGCGGATCTTCACGGCGTTACGAATCTGCTCGCCGGCTTCGTAGCGGACGGGAAGATCGCCGGAGCCGTCGCCGCCGTCGCCAGGGATGGTCGTCTCGGCTATCTGCAGGCCGTCGGATTCCAGGACCTGGAGACCCGGACGCCGATGACGGCTCGGTCGCTCTTCCGCATCTACTCCATGACGAAGCCGATCACCGCAGTCGCCGTCATGATGCTGCACGAGGAGGGGAAGTTCGAGCTGAGCGACCCCGTGGCGACCTACCTGCCGGAGTTCAGGGACGTACGCGTCTTCGGTCCAGCGGAAGGCGAAACTCGCCCCCCCGCCCGGCCGGTCACCATCGAGGACCTGTTGCTCCATACGTCGGGCCTGAATCACCGGACTTCGGAACTGTACCGCAACGAGCAGGTTCGCTCCCGCAGCGACGACCTTCCCCCCTTCGTCACGAAGATCGCCTCGGTGCCCCTCATGGAGGACCCGGGCACCCGATTCCGCTACAGCGAATCGTCCACCGTCCTCGGCCGGCTCGTGGAGATCTGGTCCGGCCGACCCTTCGATGCCTTCCTCGACGAGCGGATCTTTCGGCCGCTCGGAATGATCGACACCGGATTCCATGTCGGCCCGGGAGAGGTGTCGCGACTCGCGACCGTCTATCGGTCGGTCGACGGGCGGCTCGCCGCGCACCAGATAGAAGAGGTCCCCTTCACCGAAGAGGACGCCCTGCCGGAGGGGGCGGTCGGTCTCGTCTCGACGGTGCCCGACTTCCTGAGGTTCGCTCAGATGCTGCTGAACCGTGGCGAGCTGAACGGGATCCGGCTCCTCGAGTCGTCGACCGTCGACGCGATGACCCGCAACGGCCTTTCGGACCAGGTGCTGGCGCTGCGCGCAGGGGCGACCGGCTGGGGGCTGGGGAACGTCACCGTCCTCCTCGAGCCCGACCGCCTCGATTATCCCGCCAACGCGGGGGAGTATGGATGGGATGGAAGCGCGGGGACGGTGTTCTGGATCGATCCGACCTTCCGGACGATCACCGTTCTGATGCTGCAGAGCTCGCCCGCCTTCCCCGACTCGCTGCGCCAGCGCTTCAGGCGAGCGCTGGACCCGGCAATCCTTCGCTAGCCGGCACTCGAGCCAACGTGCGGCGTGGCGCCCCTCATCCCCGATACGGTGAGGGATCCGTGCTTCCTCCGTAGTGGAGGAGTGCGGATCCCTCGGCGCCCGGCTTCACGGGTGACGCTACCAGGGCATTGTGAACGGCACGGAGATCGTCACGCCGAGCGGCACTGCGGAGCCCTGGCTGCGGGCCGGCGAGAATACCACCACTTCGCTGAAGACCGAAACTGCGATCTCGTCGAGGCCGGGGTGACCGCTCGAGTCGCGCACCTCCGCCCACTCGACGCTGCCTCTCTCGTTGATCCACATCGTCACGGCGACGGTGCCGTTCGCGTTCGGATCGCTCAGCAGCTGGTTGTAGCGGTTCCGGAGAAAGCGCACGATCATCGACGGGTTACGAATCCGTGGCCACACGACCGACGGGCTCAGGGCGACTACCTGCGGGGTCACCGCGGTTACGTGATCCAGCAGCAGCGTGCCTTCGAGCGGTGGCGCCGGCCGGCCGTACACACCGGCGGAAACTCCCCCTGGCAGAGCGAGCGACGGATCCGGGGCATCGCCGAAGATCTCGGAGAGGCGCGACAGCTCGTCCTCCGTCCCCGACCCCCCCTCGTCCAGGGCGATCTCGACCTCTTCGTCCTCGGGGATGGCCCCGAGCGACATCTCATCCGGATCCGTCAGGTTGCCGGTCGAGATCACAGGCTGAATCTGCATCATCTCGACCAGCGGCTCGGAAGGCGTATAGGAGACGTTCCAGATCGGCCACAGGGCAAACACGATCGCGTGGGCGGCGGCGGCTGCCACCGTCGAACGCATCACCCAGGCGCTCCAGCGTTCCTTCCACTTCTCGTTCGCGCTCTGAGATCGGCCCGGGACCGGAGCGGCCGTTCGGTTGGACATCCCCATGTTGCGAACTCCTTTCGGAATACTGCCACCGCGTGTGTCGGACGGCATCGCAAGCGACCCTTCCCGACCCGCTGATGTATGGTCTGCGGAGATGGTACGAAACGCTTCGTCACCAGCCCCGTACGAAATTCCGATCCGCGTCTCCGCCGGAGGCTCCGGCTACACCGCTCGAGCTCTCCCGCCGAGATTCCGGCGGCGTTCAGACGCCTCCGTCCAACAGCAACTCATATTCCACGTTCGTCTTAGACGTCCGTCCGTGGAGACGATGGTCGCGGCGCCGCCCATTTCCGGTAGGTCGCGTGCCGCACTATCCCCGGGATCCGGTGTGAAATCTGCCATCCACACGTAGCGCTTCCGTCTTCGACAAGTCAAGCGGGTCCGACATTTTCCGCCGTTCCCGCCCGCTCGGAGCGGGAAGCCGCGATAGCGGACCGGCAGACGACCCTGGACGGCTGTAGCGCAGCGAGCCAAGCGGCGCCGACTGTCGTGAAACGATGCAGTGCCGGGCGTCCGTCGCGGGCCCGGTCCGGAAACGTATGCAGGTTCCCTGAGCGCTCGCATGGCCCTCGCTAAAACCCGCACAGCCTCGGAGGTATATGAACGACAGCCGGTGGCCAGCGCTCCCGCTGCAGGAGTGGGAGCCGACCTATGGGACGCTGCACCGCTGGACGCAGATCGTGGGCAAGATCCGGCTGGCCCGAACGCCATGGATCAACCACTCGTGGCATGTGACGCTGTATCTCACGGCGCGAGGTCTCGGCACCTCCTCCATTCCGTATGATGACCGATCGTTCGAGATCGGCTTCGACTTCGTCGACCACCGGTTGACCATCGCGGTCAGCGACGGGAGGAGCGGCGGCTTCGATCTGCAATCCGAGTCTGTGGCGGACTTCCATGGGCGGCTCTTCGAGGAGCTCGCCCGAATGGACCTGCACCTGGTCATCGACGGCAGGCCGAACGAGGTGGAGGATGCGACACCGTTCACGGAGGACAGGCGCCACGCATCGTACGATCCGGAGTATGCGCACCGCCTGTGGGTGGTGCTCGGCAGTGCCGAGCGCGTGTTCACCGAGTTCCGCTCACGGTTCATCGGGAAGAGCAGCCCCGTGCATTTCTTCTGGGGAAGCTTCGATCTCGCGGTGAGTCGCTTCTCGGGTCGGATCGCGCCGCGCCATCCCGGGGGCATTCCGAATCTTCCCGACTGGATCGTGCGGGAAGCGTACTCACACGAGGTGGCGAGTGCGGGGTTCTGGCCCGGGGGTGGGCCACACCCCTTTCCCCTCTTCTATGCGTACGTCTATCCGGAGCCGGAAGGGTACAGAGGAAGCCGGGTCTCCCCGATGGAAGCGTTCTTCAGCAGCGACCTCGGCGAATTCGTCCTCCCCTATGACGTGGTGCGGCAGTCGTCCTCGCCGGAAGAGATCCTGCTCGAATTTCTGGAAAGCACCTATGCGGCCGCTGCGGAGCGGGCGGGTTGGAATCGCCCGGAGCTGGAACGTGGAGGCGATCCGCGGGCCGTGTACACACGGGGCGGCTAGAACTGCCGTGCACGACCCGCCCGCTTCAGCCGGCTGGCGCTGGAGCGCTCAGTTCTCCAGACCGAGCGCCCAGCGGATCCCGCCGAGGACGTGCGCACGGAAGACGGGATCGTTGCTCCAGATGTCGTCCCGGTGCCCGATGGCGGAATAGAAGGAGCGGCCCTCGCCGAACGTCCTGCTCCACGCCATCGGATAGTCGCCGCCCCGCGACATTTCAGTCAGCCCCTCCATATCGGTGAGCTCCGTGTCGATACTGAGAAGCACGTTGACGCGTGCTCGCGAGAAGCCTACCGGAATCCTGTTGCCGAAGAGCACGTCCACATTCTCCTCCGGACGCGCCGGGTCCCAGGCCGCGGTGCCGAACTGGTAGAATTCGTCGACGATCGGCCAGCTCGGCCCCAACATGCGGGTCGCGGGATGATCCTGGTCCTCGACCTTCAGCACGAAGACCTTGCCCTGCTGGACCGCTCGACGAAAGTAGCCGCCCAACATCTCCCCGAATTCCGGGTAGTCGTAGAACGTGAGCGACGCGTTGTGGAATCCGACGAACGCTCCGCCGCGGCGGACGAAGTCGACGATCGATGCCTTCTGGGCGTCGGTCATCGGCAGGTTGCCGTTCGTCATCATCATCAGGCCGTCGAACTGGGCGAGATACTCGGGCGTGAAGAAGGAGAAGTCGAAGTCCTCCGGATCCTGGAGGTAGCCCTGTACGGTCGTGACCTCGAAGCCGCCCTCGGCGCCCAGCTCGGTCACCGCTTGCTCCGCTGGAGCGAGACTGGCGTGCTTGTACAACCCGGCATGGGTGAGGATGAGGAGCTTCCGCGGCTCCTGGGCTTCGCCGGCCGACGCGAGCAAGGTGAGCCCCAGGAGCGGCACGAGCACGAGGAGGAGAAGCTGGTTGTCCAGACGGTTCATCATCGATCCACGTCCTGATCTAGGGTGGCTGAGGCGGGGTCCGTCGGGAGGAGTGGAGCCATGCGCTGGTTGGGCCAGGACGGCCCGCTCGACACACTCCAGTACTTTAGCAGAGTATAAAAGCTGGAGCAATGATTGAAGCCTCGCACGATTGCGTCGCATCGGGGCGCCTGACGATGGGAAAGCGCATGAGCCGCCCACGATGTCCGTGCGGCGCTATGCTCCGGAAGACCGCGGAGATCTCTCGCGTCTTTGAGAAAGCGTCCGCAGTATCGTATGTTGATGCGGCTTTACAACCTGTAGCCAGGTGCCTGGAGTGTTAATGAGCGGTCGGCTGATCGGTGCGGGTGTCGTCGTTCTCCTGCTCGGCGTCGGCATCGTTCGCGTCGAAGTGGCCGCGGGTGATCCGTTGGTCGAGGGACGGCACGCGCCGGCGCGTGCGGCGGCCGGCAGCGTCGAAGGAACGGTGCGCCTCGATATCGCCACCGAAGCGGCGCCGCCGATGTTGAGCCCCTACGCGAGGCGGCGTTACCGGCCGCCGAGCGCCGCTCCCGCCGCCGGCAGCTCGCCGAGAGACGTCGTCGTCTACGTCCTCACGGACCGGCAGTCTCCGCCGGAGCGAAACAGCGGCTTCACCATCACCCAGCGCGACCGGACAATCATACCGTACGTCGCCGCCGTCCCGGTCGGAACGAGCGTGCGCTTCCCGAACGAGGACGACGTCTTTCACAACCTCTTCTCGCTCTCGGGACCGCACCCCTTCAACCTCGGGCGTTACGCCCCCGGGGAGTCGAAGTCGGAAACGTTCTCGAAGCCCGGCGTGGTCCATCTCTTCTGCGATATCCACTCCGAGATGAGTGGGGTGATCCTCGTTCTCGATACTCCCCACATCGCCAGACCGGACGAACTCGGACGGTACCGCATTTCCGGGCTGCCCGAGGGCCGGCATCGGCTCATCGCCTGGCACGAGTCCGCCGGCGCAGACACCATCGCCATAACCGTTCGCGCCGGGGGTGTGGCACAGGCGAACTTCCGGCTGCCATCCTGACAACCATCCGGCCCCTCCGTCGGCGCCCCGCCGCACCGCCGGTAATGGTATTCCAACGAACGTCGGATTGAACGAATGTCTCTCTCCTTGCGGCAGCGGATTCTCTGGTGGTCGCTCGCCAGCACTCTGCTCATCCTGCTGAGTGCCTTCTTCTTCGTGGACGGCACCTTCCAGAGCACGATTCTCCGCGGTCAGGAAGAGAGCCTCGTGGCGGGATCGCGCCTCATGTCCGAGCTCCAGGACGCCGAGATCGCCGAGGGCCTCGACCAGACGGCCCGCCTGGCGACCACGCCGACGTTGCGGGCGGCCATCGAAACCCGGGACTCGGCCACGATTCGTCAGAACCTCGATCGGCTGCTCGCCGAGTCGGGCCTCCACTGGCTGGCAGTCACCGCTCCCGACGGAGGTCTCCTTGCCTGGACGGACGGCGCCTCGACCGACCGGATCGCGGAGGCGGACCTGCTGATCGAGGAAGCTCGCTTCTACGACACGGGAGACCTCTGGTACCGGAACGGCCGGCTCGAGCAGGCACATGCGTCCGGGATCTTCATCGGCTCGGCGCAGGTCGCGGTTCTCGTCGGCGGCGTGCCGATCGGCCCGGCGCGGGTGGAGCGGCTGCAGAGCGCGACGCAACAGCGCGTGGCCTTCCTCTCGGAGGGCCGCATCGTCGCCGGGGGCGATGCGTTGGACGACGCCGCGAGAGCCGAGCTGATGCAGGCGTGGACCAGCGACGCTGCGCGAGCGGGGGTCGGCGATGCCGCCGAAGCGCTACCCGGCGGTGAGCCGATCCGTGAGTTCACGCTCGCGGGGGAACGCTTCCTGGGTGTGACGCTGCCGCTTCCGAACGCCGAGGGTGACGCTGCGGGTCGCCTCGTCGCCTTTAGGTCCCTCGAGGACGCGATGCAGCCCGCGCGCGATCTGCGTCTCGCCCTCCTCGCCATCGCGGTCGTCGGGATCCTGCTCGCCTTCACCTCCAGTTATGTGCTTTCCAGGCGCGTGACACACCCGGTGAACCGCCTTCTCGACGAGACCGTGCGCCTCGGCTCGGGCGATCTCGATCATCCGATCGTACCCGAGCGGCAGGACGAGATCGGCAAGCTGGCCGCAGGCTTCGAACAGATGCGGAAGTCGCTGCGGGACACGCGCGAGGAGCTCGTCCGCGCGGAGCGGCTGTCGGCGGTGGGCCGTGCCGCCAGCGCCATCGTCCACGATTTCCGCCAGCCGGTCATGGCCATTCAGGGGTACGTGACGCTCCTGAAGGACGACTGGGACGACGAGGCCCAGCGGGCGGAGGACGTCGCCGTCATCGAGCAGGAGCTGACGAGAATGAACGCCATGATGAGCGAGATCCTCGACTTCGCCCGTGGCGGCGACGCGCTCCGGCCGACGGAGGGCAGCGTCGAGGACCTGCTCGAGGAGTCTGGGCGGGCCGTCCGGCAGACATTCGTCGAGCGCGGCCTGACGCTTCAGATCGAGCATGGCTATACGGGCGAGGCCCTTCTCGATTTCCCGAGGACTCGGCGCGTGCTGGAGAACCTGCTGCGCAACGCCGCCGCCGCGGTACCTGCCGGCGGGACCGTGACGCTGCGGAGCGCGGGGCGGGGATCGGAGATCCGCCTGGAGGTCGAGGATACGGGTCCCGGAATACCGAGCGAGGTTCGGGATACCCTCTTCGAGCCGTTCGTCACCCACGGCAAGCAGGAAGGGACCGGACTGGGGCTCGCCATCGTCAAGGCGTTCACCGAGCGGCAGGGCGGGTCCGTGAGCGTGGACACGTCTGCTGCGGGAACGCGGTTCATGCTCGATCTTCCGGTGGGGGGTAAGGCGTGAGGATCGAACATAGCCCGGCTCCGCGCCAGAGCGACGCCGGCCGGCGGCTGCTCCTCCTCCTTTTCCTCCTTCCGTGCGTGGCCGTCACGCCGGCTGAGGCCCAGCTGAACTTCTCCGGCCAGGTCGATCTGCTTGCGAGGGCGGGGTCCGACGATCGCGGGCTCAACCGTAACTTCCGCCTCGACAGCCCCTACAACCTCGTGCGGGGACGGCTCTTCGCGCAGCGGTGGCTCACGGACGACGCGGGCGTCTTCGCGGAAGTTCTCTTCGATTCCGAGTCGGGGCCGCGCCTCAACGGCGCCTATGTCGTGCTCAACAACATCGCGGGACGGGATTGGCTCAACGTGAGAGCCGGCCTGGCACCCTCCCTCGTGGGAAATTTCGGGCTCCGCAGCACCTACTTCAATGCGAACCCCCTGATCGGCGTTCCACTCGTCTGGCAGCACCGGACGACTCTGGATGCCGCCGGCCTCACTACCGCGAGCGACCTGCTCCGGCGGCGCGACTCGAACGTCATCTCCCTGCCCATGCTCTACGATGCCTGCTGGAACGTGCAGTGGGAGGTCATGGGGGAGGTCGGTGCCTTCGAGTACTCGCTCGGCATCACGCCCGGTTCGATGTCGAATCCGACGCAGAGCACACTGGAGGATGGCGTGCAGGTACTCGGCCGGGTGGGCTTCGTGCCGACACCCGAGCTACGACTCGGGGTTTCGGCGGGCATGGGTCCCTACATCGCCGGTACGAATCGGGACCCGCAGACGCCTGCGACATCGTTCCCGGGGGAGCCGGAAGACTACCAACAGCGGCTCATCGGTTGGGACGCCGAATATTCCCGTGGCCGGGCGATCCTCTACTCGGAGGGCTACCTCTCCTCCTGGGAGGTCCCCCTGGTGCCGGAGGACGTGCAGGCGATCGGCGGATACGTCGAGGGACGCTACGACTTTCTCCCTGCCTGGTTCGGAGCGCTGCGCGTCGGTACCATGCACTTCAGTGACGTAACGGCGGAGGACGGCGCCACCACGCGAACCACCGGCTGGGACGACGACATCCTCCGCATCGAATCTTCCATAACCTACCGGCTCGCTCGCGAGCTACAGATCCGCGCCGGCTGGCAGCACACGGAGTTCCTGACCGGAGGAGAGGACGCGATCGATCTCTTCGGCGTGCAGTTGCGGGCGGTGTTCTGAGCGATCTCGGCAGGTCGCCAACTTCGTGCAGGCATTCGCGCCTGATCCGAGCTGCTCTGCGGGACAGGGCGGTCTTCGACAGGCAATTCAGGGTCGAATGATCGCCATTCGACACTACCGTTCGGGGAGCATCATGCTTCGAAGCATAGCCGCAGTTCTGGCGGGACTGGTCGTGACGATCGTGCTGGTGATGGTCCTCACCTACCTCGCCGGCATGATCGCCGGTGTAGGCCCGACGAGTCCCCCGACGACTCTCTACCTCGTCCTCAACCTCGTCGGCGGAGTCATCGCCGGAGCGAGTGGTGGGGCTACTGCGGTGAGGCTGGCGCCGCACACGCCCCACGGTCACGTCTGGGCGCTCGCCTTCGTCGTGTTGCTACTGAGTCTGCCGACCCTCTTCTCGGCCCCGTCTCCCGGCCAGCCGGAGTGGTACGGTGCGGTGTTGAGCGTTCTCGGGCCGGTATCCGTGCTGCTCGGGGGGGTGGCGGCGGCGCGCGCCCGGCGGGCGCGTGAGGCGAATGTCCTCGTCGAGCCGTGAACGGTCGACGAGCGGTAGTGTGAGCCGCGACCTGAAGCGCGCCGGGGCATTGCGGCACGTTTTCGGCAGCAGAGCACTGGACTATGCCCCGCGCCGTGAACGTCGCCGTCGCAGGCGAGATCCGGGCGGGGACGATACGGTTGGGCCAGAGGCGTCCAGCGGCGGCCCCGACTTTCAAAACGAGACAGGAGGCGCACGTGTCCGATGAGGATAGACGTCAGACGCGCAAGGAGATCAGGCTGCTACAGGGGGAGTCTGTGTGGCTCCAGAAGGCGCTCTTCGCGCTGCGCAAAGCAGAAGCGTCCCGCGAGAAGCTGGAGGACGACAGCGCGGAGGAGCTGGAGCCTTACGCCTTCACGATCCAGGGGGAGACCGTGCTGCTCGAGGACATCGAGGAGGCTATCGATCAGCGCGCGGAGAAGCTTGTGCAGACGGTGCGAGAGATGCGCAGGAGCCTTCGCTAGCTTCTCACGCTGACCGCCCCTCCCCATCCGCGGAAATCAGGATGAACGACATCGGAACCGCCTTTCTCCACGTATCGAGTAACTATCTGTCCGCCGAATTCCTGCCGCGCATCAAGGGAGCGATCGAGAGGCTGCCCGAAGAGGATCTCTGGTGGCGGCCGAACGAGGCATCGAACTCGGTGGGGAACCTCGTGCTGCACCTGACGGGAAACATCCGTCAGTGGATCGTCAGCGGCGTTGGCGGCGCGCCGGACGTGCGGCGGCGGCAGGAGGAGTTCGAGCACCGCGTCGCCGTTCCCCGACAGGAGCTCGTCGAGGGCCTCGAGAGAGCCGTGGCGGACGCCTGCGCCGTCCTCGCCGTCCTCCCCCTGTCGCGCCTCGGCGAGAACGTCACCGTCCAGGGCCGCTCCGTATCCGCATTCGAAGCCGTGTACCACGCGGTCGAGCACTTCTCGATGCACACCGGCCAGATCATCTACGTCGCGAAGCTGCGCACCTCCGAGGACCTCGGCTTCTACGAGCTGGTCGACGGGGTCCCGCGGGCTCGGTGGCCGGGGCAGACCCGGGGCTGAGTCTGGAATCGTCATCCCGGGTGCCCACGTCATCCCGAGCGGACGAAAAGTGCAGATCCCTCGCTGCGCTCGGGACGACGTTCGCATTCTACCGCTCGGCGAGGCGTTAGCGTCTACCTCAAGGCGAGCTAGCGACCGTCGTCGGCGTCCGTCTGGCCCGCCTCGACCTTGCTGACCGGCGGCGGCTTCGGCTCCTCCGCCTTCGCGGCCGCATCCGGCGTGACGCCCGCGGCTCCGGCCAGCCCCATGATTCCCGGCAGGTTGAGCGAATCGGCAAGCCCAGAGGGCACGACCATCAGCGAGCCTCTCTTGACGATGCTCTCGTAAAGCATGTTCATCGCCCGGAGGTTCAGCGCGACAGGGTTCTCGCGGTACAGTTCGGACGCCTCTACGAACTTCGAGGCGATCTCCGTCTCCGCGGTCCCGAGGATGATGCGCGCCTGCCGCTCGCGCTCCGCCTGGGCCTGCCTCGACATGGCCTCTTCGAGCGCCTTGGGGATCACGACGTCCCTGATCTCGACGGATTGCACCTGGATCCCCCAGTCGTGCATCTTCCGGTCGAGCGCCTCTTGGAGGCCGCGGCCCAGCTCCTTTCGCGACTGAATCAACTCGGCCAGCTCGTGTTTGCCGATGGCGTCCCGCAACGCGGTCTGGGCCGCGAGAACCACCGCCTCGCGATAGTCCTGGACCTCGAGGGCCGCGCGTTCCGCGTCGTAGACGACCCAGAAGGCGATGGCGTCGACGTTCACCGGGACGGTGTCTCGCGTCAGGCACGACTCGGCGGCGAAGTCGGTGGTCCGGATTCGTTGGTCGATGTGGTACCCGATGCGGTCGACGATGGGGACGACGGTGAAGATCCCTGGGCCACGGAGACCGCGGTAGCGGCCGAACCGGAGCACGATCGCCTTCTCCCACTGGTCGGTGTACTTGATGGAGGAGCCGACGAGGAGCGCGGCCCCGGCAGCGGCGGCTGCGGCCACGGGGACGAGGACGCCGGCGAGCAGAAGCCCACCAGCCACGGCTGCGCCGCCGGCGACTCCGGCGGCGACCGCGATCACGGGATAGCGCGTATCGGTGGGAGAGCTGCGCTCCATTTCGCTCCGGCTGCGCGGAGCCAGGGATCGGCCGTGTGGCACGTTCGGGATCATGGTCACGTCTCCTTTTCTGAATCGGAATCCGGGAGCGAGCGGTACTCCGCGAGAGCGTCCAGCAGATCGTTCACCGTGAATCCAAGCTCGCGCGCCCGTTCGAACGATTGACGACAGAGCTCTCCGAACCTGCGATGCCGCTCCAGCTCCTCTTCCGATGGAGGGACGAGGCTGATGAAGGTGCCCTCGCCGGGCCGCGTCGCCACCACACCCCGCGCCTCCAGCTCCCGATATGCATGCTCCACCGAACGGGGGCTGATCCCCAGCTCGACGGCGACCTGCCGCGTCGATGGCAGGCGCTCGCCCGTTGCGAGGCGGCCCTGCACCACCGCCAGCCAGACATCGTCGACGATGATGCCAGCGACCGGTTCGCGGGTGCCGCTGACCAGTCTCTCCGCGATTCTCCTGATCAACGCATGCGATTCGGACACGTTCGACTCGAAACGGGAGGTAGGCCGTTGCGCTGGGCCCCGGACGGTAACGTCACCGTAGGGCAACTCTACGGCGGATTCCTGCGGATCGCCACCCCGTCCGGGGCGCACGCCGGGCAACGCCACCCGCCAGAGCCGCAGGCGTAGCAAAGGCTCCCTCGGCATGCCACTGTTCCGCCGCGACGCTCCGCACTTTATCCTACCTGAGCTTCACAGGATCTCAGCGGCGCTCCAAACGCCCTGGCTTCCGCTTGCGACGCAGTTAGGCAGACGCCCTTCCAGCGTTCCGTTCACAGGCGAGGGAGCGCGATTCTCACCCCAGCCAGGAGGTGCAGATGGTCCCGCTTTCAGCATTGTGGCTACCGATCATCATCTCGGCGGTTCTGGTCTTCGTGGTCAGCTCGATCATACACATGGTGCTGACCTACCATCAGACCGACTATGCTCGCGTGGCCGCGGAGGAGCAGCTGATGGACGACCTCAGACGCGCGGCTCTGCCGCCGGGCGACTACGCGGTGCCGCACGCTGCGACGCCGAAGGAGATGGCGGAGCCCGCGTTCGTGGAGAAGACGCGGCGGGGACCGGTCGCGTTCATCACCGTCGTTCCGAACGGGCCGCCCGCGATGGGGAAGAGCCTGACGCTCTGGTTTCTGTATGCGCTCTTGACGAGCCTTGTCGCCGGCTACGTCGCCGCCCGCGCGCTCGGGCCGGGGGCGACCTATCTCGATGTATTCCGCTTCGCCGGTACGACGGCTTTCGCGGCGTACGTCATGGGGCTGTGGCAGCAGTCGATCTGGTATGGGCGGAAGTGGAGCACCACGCTGAAGTCCAGCTTCGATGGCCTGGTGTACGCGCTGCTCACGGCCGGTGTGTTCGGCTGGCTCTGGCCGGGGGCGTAGCCGGGACCCTGGCCGAGATCTCGCACGGATCACCGGACCCCGCCCCGTTCGACCACGCGAGGCGTTCGGGTCAGCGGGAGAGGAGGTAGGTGAGCTTCAGGATGAGGTGCCGGTCGCGAACCTCGGGAGCGCCCGGGAAATCGCGGCGGAGCTCGTCGTACACGACGTAGAAATCGCTACCGGGGCGGTAGAGGTAGTGGAAGCGTGCGCTGGTGCTCCACTGCTCAGTCAGGGAGTTGTACTGCGTGAGGGTCCTCAGCGTCATCTTCGGCGAAACCGCGTAGTCTACCCGTAGCGAAGCGATATCGGCGGTGAAATCACCAGCGGGGAGGTCGACGTCGTTTCGTGAGTACTGAGCCTCTGTCGAAAGGCGGCTGTCGAAACGGAACCCGAGGCTCGCGCTGGCGTCGGTACGGGTCCCTCCGAAGAAGGTCTGCGGGGCGTAGGTGATGTTGTGATAGAATCGCCGCGCCGGGTTGCTGCTGTACGAGAAGCGCCAGTCGCCGTAATCATAGTCGCCCGGCTGGATGACAATGCCGGGCCTGACGGCGAAGGGCGCGTCCAGCCGCTCGAAGTAGTCGTTGTACCAGACATTGATGTAGGCCCCGTTGTCGAGACGCGTCCCCAGCATGTAGTGGAACTGCCGAGTGACGAGCCGGCCTGCCTGATCGGTGGTGTAGGTGACGTTGGCCATCGGTTCCAGCACCCTGATGCCGAACCGGCCCGGCCGAGGATTGTACTCGAAGTGCGCCTTGGAGGTGCGGATGCCGACACGCGGCACGAAGCCGACCTCGGCATTGAAGTTGTCGCCGAGATCCGTGTGCTCCGCATAGAGGTTCCAGGACTGATCCAGCCAGCCAGCTCGGATGTGGCCGCCGGTGTCGGCGCCGGAGAGGCCCGGCGTTTCCGTCTTGGCCACGAACCCGTTGACGGTCAGGCTGGGGTGCAGGGCCAGCGTCATGTCACCGGCGAAGGTCCGGTTGAAGTGGCCGCCGCTCGTCGCCTGCTTGTTGATCACGAGCCCGCCTACCTTGGACCTCCCGAAGACGTCGCGGCTGTACCGGGCGACGAGGAAGTTCTCACCCGGAACACCGAAAGCCTCGTCCGTCTGCACGTCCATGATCGCCAGGTTGTTGCGACCGACCTTTCCGGTCAGGCGTGCGCCCCCGAGGATCGGCACGTGCGCTCCGCTCGCGGAGATCCCGATGCGTCGGCTGAAGAAGAGGTCTGCGAGGCGTTGCAGCGAGCCCGTCGAGCCGACGTTGAACTGACCCGCGTTCTCCAGGAAGAAGTCCCGCTTCTCAGGATAGAAGAGAGGGAATCGCGTCAGGTTCACTCGCTCGTCGTCGACCTCCGCCTGGGCGAAGTCGGTGTTGAGCGTCAGGTCGAGGTTCAACCCGGGCGTGATGCCGTACTTCACGTCGAGCCCCAGGTCCCTCTGCATCGAGTTGTCGGTGATCCCGTTCTCGGACAGGCTCGTACCGCCGCCCACGACGAACGGCTTGACCCGCAGGTCCATCCCGCGGTTGAGCGCCCTCATGCCGCTGAGCGTACCCGCCAGGCTGACGCGGGTGATGCCGTAGCCTTTCGAGATCGGGGCCCAGTACGCCTGCTCGTTGTTCCGGCCGATGTTGCGCATGAAGTTGATCCCCCACTGCTGCACGTCGGCCGGCGGGAAACGGAGGGTCACGACGGGAATGGCGATCTCGGCGACCCAGCCGTCCGGAACACGTCGCGCCGCGACATCCCAGACGCCGTCCCAGTCGCGGTTGACGTTCGAGGATCCACCCCGCCGTCCGCCCTCGCCCTCCTCGAAGACCTGCTGCTCGAGCTTGGCGCCGAGCGGGTTCGTCGCGAACATGTAGGCCGAGCGCGAATCCATGAACGTATCGAACACGAACTGGATGTTGTCCTCCTCCAGGATCCGGTCGGAATCGCGCCGCATCTCGGTAGCGACGACGCCCGCCGGGTCCGAGTCGAAGGCGTGCACGCCGATGTAGAGGTACTCCGCATCGTACAGGATGCGGATCTCCGTTCGCTCGCTGGCGGGTGCTCCCTCGTCCGGCTCCTGCTGTATGAACTCGTCGATGACCGTGGCCGAGCGCCACGCCACATCGTCCAGCAGTCCATCGATCTGTGGGCCGACCTCTACCCGAACGGCATCGGCCCGATAGCGCCGCCCGCTCGTTTGCGCCGAAGACTCCTCGACGGCCGCGGGCAGTGCGAGCAGGGCGACGAGGGCCGACAGCGCCAGCACCCGAGGGCCCATGCTCCCCCCTGCTCGGTCTCTCTGCCCGTATCGGATCAGTGCGCCTTTCGAATCCATCGGGTCAACCATCATCGCGCTCTTGCCCACCGGGTATGCGAAATGGAAGTTGAGACGGCAGGCGCGGATGAAGCCTGGCCGAACCAGGTGCCGCCCGGGGCGAGCTCAGGCAGCGATTCCTACAGTAGCTGATTGGCAGCTTCACTTGGGGATGATGAAGCGAGGTCGGAACTTCAAAATTTGTCCGGAACCGCCGTGGCGCGCAACTGGCGCCGCTGGAGCGGAGGCTGCTCGGTGGCACATGTGACCAGCAACAGGAGAAGATCGATGAGCCGCAGCATCACCGCGGAAGTGGAACAGACGGGACCCTCGAGGTCGGCCGGTATGGTTCGGGATCATCGGGTGGTGATCGACAGACCCGTCTCAAAGGGTGGAGCGGACGAGGGGCCGATGGGCGGGGAGCTGATGCTGCTGGGACTAGGCGGCTGCTTCCTCAGCAATCTCCTCGCGGCCATCCGGACGCGGGAGGCCGAGATCTCCGACGTCCGGGTCCGGGTAGAGGGGACGTTGGGCGGAACGCCGGAGCGCTTCACCCGTTTCGGCCTCCACGTCAGCGCCGCGGCCGGCGACGAAGATCTCCTCGCAAAGCTGGTCACGATCGCGGAGCGCGGCTGCCTGGTCGCCAATACCCTCTCCACTTGCGTACCGCTTGAGGTGGCCGTCGAGCAGCGGCGGGGGTGACGAGGCGGTACGGCTGTTAGGGGAGCCGCAGCGCGACCAGAGAACCGAGGTGAGCGTGCCCCGCGACCGGCACGACCACGTACTGAGATCCCTCGTGCATGAAGGTCATCGGGGGCGCCGTGGAGATCGCCGGCATCTCCACCGCACCGATCCGCACGACGAGAGCCAGATGGCGCAACCCGCCGCGTGCGACCGCCATTCGGACGGATGAAGGCTCAGATCTCACGGCGATGCAGGGAATGTGGTACGGAATCGGAGTGGGCACCGTCAGCGCTCGGTGTTCGGTTGATGCAGCGACGCACCCGGCTGACGGCGCCAGGGCAGCTGCCCGCTGATCTCCACCTCGAGCGCCAGGCTGAGGAAGGTCCGGATCAGCACGATGACCCCGAGAACGCCCAGGTTCTGAAAAGTCGGCTCCACCGCGACCGTGCCGATGATGTCACCGACGACGAGGAACTCGAGGCCGAGCAATATCGCGCGGCCGAGGTTCGCCCTGAGGCTGTGGTACGCTTCACCGAGCCCCCGGCCCGACCAGTCCCCGAAGAAGACCCAGCTCGCGACGAGAACGCCGCCGAGCATCACGAATACGCCCGTGATCTCTACGGCACGGGCGAGCAGGTGGATCGCCTGATCTATGTTCATGCCGACGGCGACCTGCATGGAACGTGCAGCAGCCGACCTCGGGCATGGCGATTAACGTTCGAGGCACCGGCCGATCGGAGCCGGTGCCTCGAAGATCGTGCCTTCGGACTACTGCCGAACGTACCGCTTGATGCCACCGACGGGACCGACTTCGGCACCGTAGATCACGCCGTTCCGATCGACCACGACACCCTCGGCAGTGCACGTGCCGCGGCAATCGGGCTGCGGGTCAGGAATGAGGTAGTCGACCTGGCCGGTGCGTGCGCTGCCCACCCGGATGCCGCGCAGCCAGTGGCCGTTGTCGGGGTTGACCGAGCCGGACTCCGAGTCCGCGACGTAGATGTTGTCGTTCGCATCGATGTAAACCCCGCTCGGCCGGCCGAACTGGTACCAGCTATCGAGCAGGTTGCCGTCCTGATCGTAGATCTGGACCCGGTTGTTGCTGCGGTCCCCGACGAAGAGACGGCCGCGCGAGTCCATGGCGAGCGCGTGCGGCTGCGTGAACTGCGTCGGCCCGCTTCCCATCGTGCCCCACTGCGTGATGAACTCGCCGCGGCTGTTGAACTTCAGAACGCGCGCGGAGGCCGCCTCGGGGTTGTTGGAGTGACCCTCGGCCACGAAGATGTTCCCGTTCGGGGCGACCAGCACGTCGTTGGGCTGCCAGAAGTGCCCGGGCTCACGAGCGCCGCCCGGCTCGCCGATGGCCATGAGGAGCTCGCCCTGCGGGCTGAACTTCAGCACCTGATGACCGACGAGGTTCGCGGGCGCCTGGCCGTCCTGGCGGTTGTCGCGGCCATCCGTAACCCAGACGTTGCCCGCTCGATCGACGGTGATGCCGTGCGGCCAGGTGATCATTCCGGCACCGAAGCTCGTCACCATGTTGCCATTGGCGTCGAACTTCATGATCGGATCCACGTTCGGATTCTGGACGCAGGCACCGATGTTGGCGCCGCAGCGCTCAGCCACCCAGATGCTCGTGCCGTCCGGATCGATGTCCACGGCGCTCGTGGATCCCCACGACCGGCCGCCAGGCATATTCGCCCAGCCCTCGATCGTAGTGTATGGGTTGGGGACGGTGTTCGTCGGCGTCATCTCCGAGCCGCCGGAGATTGAGGCCGGAATCGGACCACTGCTTACGCCTGTCGAACAGCCGGCGGTTACCGCCACGAGAGCGGCGGCTCCCAAGAAGGATCTGACGTGTTGTGGTTGCAGCATCGGAAGGAGCCCTCGCTGAATTGGGTTGCGGGATCGGTATCACGCTAATAATACCGCCGGCGCGGAGGAAAAGCCAAATTCGACCGGGCGGCAACCGGCGCCGGGATCGCCGCGCAGCCTCGACGACTCGTCTCCGCCGGGCCGCCGTGGAACGGCTCGCGCTGGCGTACGATTTGCCCCTTTCCCGGAGTGTCCCGAAGCCGACGGACGGCCTCCTGTCCCACATCGGACCCCCGCCCCGCTATATGATGGATAACATGCTCGCCGTCATCATGGGTGGCGGCGCTGGTACCCGGCTCTTTCCACTGACGAGCGATCGCGCGAAGCCAGCCGTCCCGCTCGCGGGAAAGTACCGGCTGGTGGATGTTCCGATCTCCAACTGCATCAACTCCGGGCTGGAGAGGATCTTCGTCCTCACGCAGTACAATTCGGCGAGCCTGAACAACCACATCGCCCGATCGTACGTGTTCGACAGGTTCCGCGGCGGCTTCGTGACGCTGCTCGCCGCCGAACAGACGGCGACCTCCGAGACCTGGTACCAGGGCACTGCCGACGCCGTCCGACAGGGGATGCCGCACATCAGGAGCTATCCTCACGATCAGGTCATCATTCTCTCCGGCGACCAGCTCTACACGATGGATTACCGGTTGATGCAGCTCCATCACGAGCACCACGACGCCGAGATCACCATCGCCGTCACCCCGGTCCAGGCGGAGGAAGCGCCGGGCTTCGGCATCCTGAAGACGGACGAGCACCACAAGATCACCGAGTTCTACGAGAAGCCGAAGCTGAATGCGCTGAATGGCAAAGAGAGCCCCGTCACTCCGGATCTCCAGAGCGAGGGGCGCATCTACCTCGCGTCGATGGGCATCTACATCTTCAACGCAGACGTCCTGCAGGAGGAGCTGGACGCGAATCCCGATCAGCATGATTTCGGGCGGCAGATCATCCCCGGGGCGATCCGCAGACGCAGCGTGATCGGATATCCGTTCACCGGCTACTGGAACGACATCGGGACCGTCAAATCCTTCTTCGACACGAACATCATGCTGGGTCAGCCGACCCCCGCGTTCAACCTCTACGACCCGGTGATGCCGCTGTATACCAACGCGCGCATGCTCCCGCCGGCGAAGATCACGCGTTCCCGGATCGAGCATACGATCCTCGGCGAAGGCAGCGTCATCGTGGACAGCGAGATCACCGATTCGGTCATCGGCATCCGATCGTTCGTCGAGAGCGGCAGTCGGATCCATCGTGCCGTCCTGCTCGGTTCGGACTACTATCCGTGGCAGGATCCCGAGGGCCGCTTTCCCGCGCAGGGGCCTGCCCGACCCGGCATCGGCCAGGGCAGCCGGATCGAGAATACGATCGTCGACAGGAACGCGTCCGTCGGACGGAACTGCGTCATAACGAACGAGGCTGGCGTGGAGGAGGGAGAGGGGCCCGGCTTCTACATCCGGGAAGGGATCGTGGTCATAACGAAGAACGCCGAGATCCCCGACGGCACGACCATTTGAATGCGGATGCGAATCGCCTTCTTCACGAATGAGTACCCACCGAACGTGTACGGCGGGGCGGGAGTTCATGTCGAGTACCTGTCACGGGAGCTCGCCCGGCTGGAGGGAGGCGCTCACGAGGTCGACGTCTTCTGCTTCGGCGAGCAGCGAACGTCGGAAGGGAACCTGCGGGTTCACGGGATCGCGCCGGAGGTGAAGCTCGCCGCACGGGACCCGCGCCACGCACGGCTCCTGGACGCGCTGGTCCGCGATCTCGCGATGGTCGGGGCGGTCGAGTCGCCGGACATCGTGCACTGCCACACCTGGTACTCGCACCTGGCAGGAGCGCTCGCACGGCCGCTGACGGGAGCGAGACTCGTCCTGACGACACACTCCCTCGAGCCGCACCGACCATGGAAGGCGGAGCAGCTCGGCTCCGCCTACGACGCGACGACCTGGATCGAGCGCACCGCCTACCGCAACGCGGACGGAGTGATCGCGGTGTCGGCGGCGATGAAGGAGGACGTGCAGGCGTTGTACGGAGTCGACCCGGATCGAGTCCGGGTCATCCACAACGGGATCGATCCCGAGGAGTACCGGCCGCGGCCGTCGGAAGAGGTCCTGACGCGCATCGGAGTCGACCCGCGCCGCCCCATCGTCCTCTTTGTCGGACGAATCACACGGCAGAAGGGCATCCTGCACCTCGTCCGCGCTATCGAGCACATGCAGTCGGATGCCCAGATCGTGTTGTGCGCCGGCGCTCCTGATACCGAGGAGATCGGGACCGAGATGACCGCTCTCGTGGAGGAGGCGAAGCGCAGCTCGAGCGCTCCCGTGATCTGGGTAGCCGAGATGCTCCCGAAGGAGGAAATCATCGCGCTCTACACGCACGCCGACGTCTTCGTCTGCCCCTCCGTGTACGAGCCGTTCGGGATCATCAACCTGGAAGCGATGGCGTGCGAGACGCCGGTGATCGCCTCGGCGGTCGGCGGCATTCCGGAGATCGTCGTACCCCGGGAGACCGGTCTGCTCGTGCCGTTCGAATCCGAGGGCGACGGCTCCGCCGAGCCGCGCGACCCGCATGGCTTTTCACGCGCCCTCGCCGCGGCGGTGGACGAGCTGATGAGCGATTCGGGCCGGCGATCGGCGATGGGGAAGGCGGCCCGCCGCCGGGTCCTCGAGCACTTCAGCTGGTCGAGCATCGCCGAGCAGACCGCATCGTTCTATGCCGAGCTGCTCGAGCAGGACTGACGCTCTTCACCGGGTGAAGGCGCCGACCCGCCGGCCGAAGCTATGTAAAACGGGCGGAATGGACCTCCGGGGACAGGTCCAGAGTACAGAATTCCGAACCGGGCCGTCCCGGAGAATCACCCGTCATCCGAGACTCACCCGTCATCCCGAGCGCAGCGAGGGATCCGCACCTGCAGGCGGCAGCCGATCTGGGCGTGAAGTGCAGATCCCTCACTTCGTTCGGGATGACGGATGTGGTAGCCCCCTTTCCACCTGAATAGTGGAACACAAATGATGCGAATCGCGATTCTGATGGGCCTACTGGCCGCCGCGCCGCTCGCGGCGCAGGACGTCAGCCTGCCACATACTCTGTTCACGCTGCCGAACGGTCTGACGGTGATCGTTCACGAGGATGACTCGGCGCCGATCGCGGCGGTGAACGTCTGGTACCATGTGGGATCCGGGTACGAGGAGCCGGGCCGCACGGGGTTCGCCCACCTCTTCGAGCACATCATGTTCGAGGGGAGCGGCAACGTGCCCGAGGGCGAGTTCGACCGGCTTCTGGAGGGTGCGGGGGGGGTCAATAACGGGAGCACGAGCCCGGATCGGACGAATTACTACGAGATGGTTCCGGCGAACGCCGTCGAGCTCGCGCTCTGGCTGGAGGCCGACCGGATGGGGAACCTGCTGGAGACGATGACGCAGCAGAAGCTCGACATCCAGCGCGAGGTGGTGAAGAACGAGCGGCGGCAGAGCTACGAGAATCGGCCGTACGGGATGTATTTCGAGACGGTGTTCGCAGCGCTCTACCCGCAGGGTCATCCGTACTCGTGGAGCACCATCGGTTCGATGGAGGATCTCTCGGCCGCGTCGTTGGACGACGTCGAATCCTTCTTCCGCCGCTACTACTCGCCGAACAACGCCGCATTGGTCGTCGCGGGCGATGTCGATACGGAGGAGATCCGCCGCATCGCCGCGCGCTTCTTCGGCTGGATTCCCCGCGGTGACGAGGTTCGGAAGCCGGACCTTCCGGTCCCCGCCATCCCGGAGACCCGCTACATCACGCTGGAGGACCGCGTCACGCTGCCTCAGCTGAACCTCGCCTGGCGGGCCGAGCCCTTCTACGCGGAGAACGACGCCGCGCTCGATGCCCTCGCGCAGATTCTCTCGACCGGCAAGAACTCCCGGCTCTTCCGACGTCTGATCTACGACGAGCAGATCGCGCAGGACGTCCTCGCCTTCAACAACAGTCAGCTGCTTTCGGGCGACTTCTTCATCCGGATCACCGGCCGTGAGGACCTCGATCTGAACCGTCTGGAGACCGCGGTGCTCGAGGAGATCCGCCGGATTGCGGAGACGCCACCCGCCCCCGCAGAGCTGGAGCGGGTCATCAACGGGATCGAGACGAACTTCGTGAGCTCCCTCGAGCGGGCGCTCGGGAAGGCCGACCAGCTCAACCAGTACTATTACTATACGGGCGAGCCGGATTTCGCGGCTGAGGACCTGGCACGCTATCGCTCCCTGACGCCGGCCGATGTGCAGGCGGCCGCCAGGGACTATCTCCTGAACGAGAGCCGCATCGTGATCAGCATCGTGCCACAAGGCCGGACGGAGCTTGCCGCGGAGGGGGTTGGACGATGAAGCATACGATCTGGTTCCTCCTGGCCACCGCGCTCGCGGCCGGCTGTGCGTCGACCGCCACGGTTCCCGCCGAGCCATACCCGACCGCGCCGCCATCGCTGGGCCCGGCGCCGAGCTTCGAGATGGCCGATCCGATCGAACGGACGCTCTCGAATGGGCTGACGGTGCTCTATCTATCGCGGGGCGAGCTGCCGCTCGTCCAGGCCGTGCTCGTGACCCGCGCGGGCGCGATGGACGACCCCGCGGATCTCACGGGGCTCGCCGCGTTCACCGCCGACATGCTGGACGAGGGTGCCGGCGGGCGGGATGCGCTCGAGCTGGCCGCCGCGATCGAACAGCTCGGCGCCACCCTCGGCGTCGGCGCCGGCTGGGACGCGTCGCAGATCAGTCTCCAGGTCCTCCGGGACGAGCTGCCGGAGGCGCTCGCCATCATGGCGGACGTCGTGATGCGGCCCGACTTTCCGGAGGCCGAGCTGACCCGCGTCCGCGACGAGCGCCTGACCGAGCTCGCCAGTGCCCGGGACGACGCCGCGACCATCGCCGGGAACGCCTTCGCCTCGCTGGTCTATGGGAGCGATCACCCGTACGGTCGGCTGAGCACGCAGGAGTCGGCTCGCCGCTTCGATCGGCAGACGCTTCGCGACTTCCACAGCCGCTACTACCGACCCGGCACTTCTACGCTCGTCCTCGTCGGGGCGATCGATTCGTCGATGCACCCGCAGGTAGAGCGGATCTTCGGCAACTGGCCGGCCACGGGCTCGGTGACGACCTCCAGCGTACCCGCCCCGCCAGAGACTGCGTCAACCCGCATCTTTCTGGTGGATAAGCCGGGCGCGGCGCAGTCCGAGATCCGCATCGGACACCCGGGCGTCGCTCGCGACACGCCGGACTACTACGCGCTCCAGGTGCTGAACACGCTTCTCGGCGGCTCGTTCACGAGCCGGCTCAATCAGAATCTGCGCGAGACCCACGGCTACACCTACGGAGCGGGATCCGGCTTCGGGATGCGACTCGGCGAGGGACCCTTCTCCGCCTCGGCGGCGGTGGTGACGGCGAAGACGGACAGCTCGGTGATCGAGTTTTTCCGCGAGCTGAACCGGATCCGCGACGAAGTCGTGCCGGCGGACGAGCTCGAGCGGGCGAAGCAGTACGTCGCCCTCAGGCTGCCTCAGCAGATGGAGACCACGGGTCAGGTCGCGGCCCGTCTGGCGGACCTCGTCACCTACGATCTGCCGCTCGATTACTACGGCGATTACGTGCAGCGGGTCATGGCGGTGACCGCCGCGGACGTTCAGCGGGTCGCCCGTCGGTACGTACGGCCCGGCCGGTCCGTCGTGGTGGTGGTCGGCGACAGGCAGCAGATAGAGCCAGGCCTGCGGGCGCTGCCGATCGGCACGGTGGAAATCAGGGACGTCGAGGAGTTCGTGAGGTAGCGGGATTGCGCCGAAAGCCCTTGCGGCGGCGCGATGTCGAGAGTCAATTCAGCGGCCTGACATCCCCCACGAATCCTCAGGAAACGCGACTCCCCGAGCAGAGCTCTTCCATGCCGACTGTGCAGGCGGACGTTCCGACCGAGCAGGCCGGATTTCGACTCATGCAGGGCGTCGCCGCCGCCGTGCACCGTCGGGTCGTCGGGCAGGATCAGACGGTCGAAGGTCTCCTCATCGCGCTTCTCACGGGCGGTCACCTGCTCCTCGAGGGGCTGCCGGGGCTCGCCAAGACACTGCTGGTGCGCTCGCTGGCGGACGCGCTCAGCACCTCCTTTCGTCGGATACAGTTCACGCCCGATCTCCTGCCCGGCGACATCGTCGGCACACCCGTGTATCACCAGGCGACGGGCGACTTCCGGGTTTACAAGGGTCCCATCTTCGCCAACATCGTGCTGGCGGACGAGGTGAATCGGGCGCCGCCGAAGGTGCAGTCGGCGCTGCTGGAGGCGATGGAAGAGGAACAGGTGACGATAGACGGGACGACGTATCCGCTCCCCTCGCCGTTCCTGGTGCTCGCGACGCAGAACCCGATCGAGCAACAGGGTACCTACCCGCTGGCCGAGGCGCAGCTCGACCGATTCATGATGAAGCTCAGGATCGGGTATCCGAACCGCAGCGAGGAGGCGGAGATCATCCGCCGAGTCGCGCTCGCCGACAGCGACGCGCTGGAAGGACCTCTCGCCCCCACCGCGACGGGTGAAGCGATCCTCGACGCGCGACGCCAGCTCGACTCGGTGCGGGTCCATGAGCGTATTCAGCAGTACATCGTCGACCTGGTCTTCGCGACACGCGAGCCTGCGTCGGCGGGAATGGCCGATCTCGAGGTGCTCATGGAGTTCGGCATCTCGCCACGGGCGACGATCTTCCTGACGCGCGCGTCCCGCGCTCATGCGTACCTGCGCGGTCGCGACTTCGTGCTGCCGGACGACGTGAAGGCGATCGCTCCGGCCGTTCTCCGTCACCGCATTCGTACGACCTACGATGCGGACGCCCGCGGGATCGACGCGGATCAGCTCGTCACCAGGCTACTCGCCACCATCCCCGCTCCGTAACACACGGGCCGGCGTCGAGCGGTCGTGAAAATCGCTTCGAACTTCGATCAGGAGCTCATGCTAGGGAAGTTGCTGCGCCGCCCGACCGCCTCTACGGCCGCTCCGCTCCCGGCCGAGACGGCGGAACTGCTCCGCAAGGTGAGGCGGCTCGATCTGAGGACCCGCGGCTTCGTGGAATCGCTCTTCAACGGTGAGTACCTGTCCGTCTTCCTGGGACGGGGGATGGAGTTCTCGCACGTCCGCGGATACCAGTTCGGCGACGACGTTCGTGCCATCGACTGGAAGGTCACGGCGCGGCGCGGCAGCGCGTACGTGAGACAGTTCGTCGAGGAGCGGGATATGCTCGTCGGACTGCTGGTAGACGTTTCCGCGTCCGGCCGATTCGGCCCCGGGAAGCCGAGTACCGGCGAGGCGGCCGCGGAGATCGCGGCCGCTCTCGCATTCGCCGCCACCCGCAACAACGACCGGGTTTCGCTGATCCTCTCCAGCGACCGTGTCGAGCACTTCACGCCGCCGGGCTCGGGAAGAAGACATGTCGTGCGGCTGCTCTCGACGCTGCTGTCGCACCGCCCACGGGGGCGGCGAACCGACCTCACCGCCGCGCTGGAGCGGGCGACGCAGTCGTTCCCTGGTCGGGCCACTGTCTTCATCATCAGCGATTTCATCCAGGATCATCGGGATTCGTCGTTCAAAGCGGCCCTCGGCCGCGCGGCGCGGCGACACGACATCGTCGCCGTCCGCCTCTCGGCGGCGGCGGCGGACGAGCTGCCGAACGTCGGCTGGGTCGAGATGACCGATCCGGAGAGCGGTAGACGCGTGGTGATCGACAGCGGCAGCAACAGGGTTCGCGAGCATTATCGCCGTAGCGTCCAGCGGGGACGGGTGGAGATGGCGACCGCGCTCGGCGACGCGGGCGTGGAGATCGTCGATATCGACACCGCCTCCGACCCCCTCGCCCTCCTGACCGCCTTCTTCCGTCGCCGCGCCGCCGTACGATGACGCGAACGATCTTCACGCTGCTCGCCGGCTTGCTCCTCGTTTCCACCGCTGCGGCGCAGGACCTACAGAGGGTCGACGGGGCGAGGGTGGTTTCCATGAGCACCGATCCCGAGACCCCGGAGTTCGGCAGGGTTTTCGATCTTCATCTGACGGTTCGTGTCGCTCCGGAATACGTTGTCGCCCTGTCGGAGGCGCTGCTGCCGAACCTGGCGGCCGAAAGTATCGGCGAGGGTTCGTGGCAGAGCGCCCCCGCGCCGGGTGATTCGCTGGACGTGCTGGCCACGTACCCGATGATCATGTATGCCGAGGGGCGAGTGGATCTTCCCTCGCTCGTGATCCGCACACGTCATGCGCCGGGCGCAGCGGCGACGCTCGCGGGCGTGGAGACGCTGGAAGGTGTCGATGCCGAGGCGATCCCGCTCGGCGCCATCATCGTTCCGGAGCTCGCCGCCATGGCGGATTCCGGTGCTGCCCTGGTCCCGCGGCCGGCTGCGGACGTGCTCGGTGGCGAGTGGAG
>JBBDRR010000140.1:0-5322 GCA_040905395.1 Gemmatimonadota bacterium | reverse complement strand
CGGACCCACCGCAGAAGACCGAGGTCGAGTGCACCGCCCGCGACACGCGCCTGGACTGAGTCCGGCAAGGTAGCTCACCAGCGAACCCGGGACGAGCACCGGATCTCCCCCGTCGGGAGCGCGCCAGTGCGACGTGCGAAGCGGAAGCACCTCGACAGTACCCAGACGGTGACCACGATCGACACGATACCCGGGGCCCGGAAGCAATGTCTTCCGGGCCTCATTCGTTCCGGAAATGCTGGGCTCCTCACGCCGCCACGCTCTTCGCTCAATCTCCGCTTCCTTACCTTTAGCTTTCGGCCCTGCGACTCGCCCTGATGTACAGGTCCGCCGCCGTACTCCGGGTGACGGGATCTCCCTTGGTGACCACATCATCATTGCGCTCCTTATCGGCCGGAGAGTAGCATTGAGCGTGAGCCCTCCCGCGCCCCCTTCAAGGCCAAGCAAGCGATGAGCGTCTTCACCGTCTTCTTCTGTGGCACGGGGTCGAACAGCTTCGACTTCTCGAACAAGGATTACCACTCCGGCGAGCTGGTCTCGACGCTGGCGCGCAATGCGAAGGGAATGGAGTTCGTCGACTGGATCATCGGCGACGGACCCGGCAGCGGCAATTACCAGGAGGACGAGAAGTTCGTCCAGCCGGGATACTACAGCGGGAAGACGGGAGTAGGATTCGGACGCGGCTGGGTGGAGAACGTGTCGCACGCGATGGCGATGATCCGCGGGAAGGCGGAATGGAGCCGGAAGGAGCTGACGGATCTGCAGTACCGGGTGCTGAAGGAGGCAGGGATTCCGATCGAGGACCAGCAGATCGATTACGACTTCTTCGGCAACGAGTTGGGTACGACGAACCCGAAGCGCCTGGTGACCCAGCAGGCGCTCCAGATGCAGAAGATCAAGATCTTCCGACGCAACAACCCGGTGACGCAGGTGAACGCGATCGGCTGGAGCCGCGGCGCGGTGACGACGCACATGTTCGCGAATGCGATGAAGTCGGATCCGGAGCTGTCGCTGCTCCCGCTGAACATCATCGCCGTCGATCCGGTTCCCGGCACGGGCAACTTCCAGACGAATCGGACGACGATCCCGTCGAACGTACGCAACTATGTGGCGTTCTACGCGCGGGACGAGCGTTCGCTGGGCTTCGCGGCGACGCTCCCGAAGCTGGCGCCCGAGGTGAACGGGACGATCATCCCGATGCCGGGCCGACACGCGACGCTCGTCGGGAACGCGGGGAACTACCTCGGCGGCAATGGGCTGAACGTCTTCTACGCGCCCGGCAAGGTCGTGCGCATGCTGGTCGAGAAGTACCTGACCGACTGGGGCACGGAGCTCAACAACCGGGTGCCGTACTCGGAGTTCGACATGTTGAAGAAGTACGACGAGATCATCAAGCTACAGGACCAGTTCGTCGCACTCCGGAAGACGGTGTATACGCTCCAGACGGGGCAGACGACCGACCGTGACATCGGCGTGGGTGGGGACTGGTTCAGCACGAAGTTGAACAGCGTCCAGCAGCTCAAACCCGATGGCCTGTTCGTGAACTGACACCATCGGGCGCTGTTCCGGAAGTTCTATCCGCAGGCGTACAACTACATCTTCAAGCGCGGGCGGAAGCCGGTGAAGATGAGCAGCCAGAACCCGGGCCTCGGCCTGCCGCAGATCTGGAGCGTGCTGACGACGTACAGGGCGACGGGGAAGAAGCGGGGGCCGACGTGAATGGTGGACTGCCCTCGTGGGGGGGACCCTTCACTGGCCACGAGTGCTCCCCGACGAGGGGCCGGCCCGGCAGAGGTCTCCTGCCAGGCCGGAAATCGTCGGATCGATCGGCCGCTCTCGTCAGGCCGGTACGCGGGTCGCCGGGAGCGGATCTTCGGAAGTAAGCGGGTCGATGATCGCCCTGACCTCCAGCACCTTCGTGGCTGGAAAGCCTCCCTGGCGCGCGTGTTCCCGAATGATCTCCGCGTTGGGGGCAATGTAGACGCAGGTGATCTTATCGCCGGTGACGTAGCTCTGGACCCACTGGATCTGCGGGCCGAGCTCCTGGAGGACGCGGCAAGACGTCTCCGAGATACCCTTCAGCTCGGTCGGGGAAAGGTTGCCGGCCCCGGGCAAATCGCGTTCGATGAGGAATTTTGGCATCAGATAGCTCCACGTGGGACGTGACGGCGTATAATTGTCTCATCCGAAGGATGCGCCGCCGGTACTCGATCAGCAAGGGCATCGTCCGTCTCCGAAGGCGCCTGGTGCCTCGGGGTCGCCGGCGGACGCGGAGGTGTCTGGTAGTGCGGAGCGACTGTATGAAATCGCCCACGTAAAGAGGGACGACGCGATGAGACGAATGCAGTTCCACTTCAGGCAGGCCTTCCGGAGCCTGCGGCGGGCGCCGGCGTACACGGCGGCCTTCGTTGTGACGCTCGGATTGGCGATCGGCGTGAACAGCGCCGTCTTCAGCATGGTGAGTGGAGTGATCCTCAAGCCGCTGCCCTTCCAGGACGCCGAGCGGCTCATCTACCTGAAGCAGCCGGCGCGCACGCCAGGGGTGGAGAACGTCAGCTTCTCCTTCATGGAAGTCGACGATCTGCGCGCGGGCTCGACGATGTTCGACGAGTTCGTGGAATTCGGCGACTGGGACTTCACCGTCTCCGGCGAGGGCGACCCCCACCGCGCGGTCGGCGGGCTGGTGACGTCGAACTATTTCGGTGTGCTGGCGATGCGGCCCGCGCTCGGGCGGCTCCTCAACGCCGACGACGACCGCCCCGGCGCCGAGCCGGTCGTGGTGCTGACCGACGGGTACTGGGACCGGGTGTTCGGGCGTGATCCGGCTATCGTCGGGCGGATCGTCCGACTGATGAACGGAGTGCCCGCCGAGATGGGCGGCGAACCGGCGCCGGTCCCGACGCGCGTCGTCGGGGTTCTGGAGCCGGGGCTGCACTACACCGGTTCGCGGCAGCCGGACTTCTACGTCAACTACGCGACGAACAGCCACTACCAGAGCGCCGCGATGCGTGACGCGCGGACCCACCGGATGACGGACGTCTTCGCGCGGCTCGCCCCGGGAGCGACGCTGGAGGCGGCGCGGACCGAGCTGTCGCTCGTCAACGAGCGCGTGCATGCCGAGTACCCCGAGACGTACCGGCCGGAGATGAGGTACGGGATCGAGGCGATCCCGTGGCACGAGGAGCTGACCCGTAACGCTCGCGGCACCTTCCTCTTCCTCATGGGCGCGGTCGGCGTGATCCTCCTGCTCGCGGCGGCGAACGTCGCGAACCTGACGCTGACACGGCTGATCCGTAAGCAGGGCGAGCTCTCGACCCGCGGCGCTCTCGGGGCCAGCGCGACGGACCTCCGCCTCCACCTGACGGCCGAGCACATCCTGCTGGGGCTCGGCGGCGGCGCGCTGGGAATCATGCTGGCCTACGTGAGCCGCACCTCGCTGGTCGCATACGCGAGCCGCTTCACCGTCCGTGCGCAGGAGGTGGGTGTCGACTGGACCGTCCTCGGGGTGACGCTCGGGGGCGGCGTCCTGCTGGCGGCGCTGCTCGCCTGGCTGCCCGGGCTGCCGGTGGCGCCCGGCGTCGAGCGCGTGGCGTCGGCTCAGTCCAAGGCGACGGACAGCCGGCGTCGCAAGATGATGCAGCGTGGCCTCGTCGTCAGCCAGCTCGCGCTCGCGTTCACGCTGCTGGTCGGTGCCGGGCTGCTCGTTCGCAGCCTTCTCGAGCTCAGCTCGGTCGATCCGGGGTTCCGCACCGAGCAAGTGGTGACGCTTCAGTCGGCGAGTGCACCGGGTGGGTTTGCGACGCCGGCCGACGCACCCGTCTTCCAGCGCGCGCTGGAGGAGATCCGTGCGTACCCCGGCGTCCGTTCCGCCGCGGCGGCGAGCTGGACTCCACTGAGCGGTGACGTGACTCCGACCGTCCGGAGCGTGCGGATCGACGGGGGCATGGAATCGGAGGTCGCGCCGCAGGAGGTCGGCATCAACTCCGTGTCGCCGGGCTACTTCGAGACCCTGGGCATCCCGCTGGTGTCGGGCCGCTACATCGATGCGTCGGACCGGCGGGAGACCAGGGCGACCATCGTCATCAACCAGTCGATGGCGCGGACGTACTTCGGGGACGTCGACCCGGTCGGCCGAATCATCTCGTCCTCTCAGGACGGCCGGAACTGGGGGGAGCCGCTCGAGATCGTCGGAGTCGTGGCCGATTCGAGGGAGTACGGAATGGAGCAGGAGGGCGTTCATACGATCTATCGGTCGGCCGAGCAGGCGTCCTATGGGCCGGCGATCCTCGTCGCATCGAGCGGCGACGCGGGCGCGCTCGCGCAGCACATCCGCGACGTCATCCACGGCCTCCAGCCCGAGCGGGCAGTCGACCGTTTCGAGACGATGGCTGCCCTGCGCGACCGGAGCGTGGCGCCCTCACGCCTGAACGCCGTCCTCTTCGGGAGCTTCTCCGTGCTCGCGCTGCTGATCGCCGCGGTCGGGGTGCTCGGGGCGCTCGGCTTCTCCGTGAGCCAGCGAGTGCGCGAGTTCGGGATCCGGATGGCGCTCGGCGCCGACCGCGGCGCGGTGCTGCGGGACGTGCTCGGGGAGGGTGTGCTGCTGGTGACCGTCGCGCTCGGCATTGGCGTCGGTGCCGCCCTCTTCCTGGGGCGCTTCCTCGCCGGACTCCTCTTCGGCGTGAGTCCCATCGACCCGCTCTCGATGGCGCTCGCGGCTACGGCTCTGGGCTCGGTCGCGCTCCTCGCCGCGCTGCTGCCCGCGATCCGCGCCACGCGCATCCAGCCGTCGGAGGCGCTCAGGGCGGAGTGACGCGCCGCCGGCACGTGGGACCTCGCGACGGTCAGCCGATCGCCGTGAATATCATCGCGAGGACGATAAGGGCGACGAGTATGCCGGTCGCCACCAGCCGCCGGCGCCTGGAACGGGGGGCGAGCCCCTCGCGCGGCTCTTCGGGCGTCCCGGCGCGAGCGTGGAGCAGGGGCAGGAGATCGTGCGAGGTGAACACTCGACCGTAGCCGCCCCGCTCGAGCGACGCGCGAATGTCCGGTTCACGCGCGATCCATTCGTCCAGCTCCTCCGGCGTCCCGGTGACGCTCCCCTCTGCCTTCATCCGCGAGGCGATGGCGCGTGTCGTGGAGCGGACCTCATCGGAGAATCTGTGTCGCGGTGGTCGCATCGGAGATCACCTGCGGGTTCGGGTTCCGCATCGATCGGGAAGGCATCGGCAGAGGCGACCTCCTGCCGCGAGCGGCAGCGATGCGCCTGTAGATCCCCCGCTCGCCGAACCGGAAAATCCGTGCGGTTCGGTGCCGCAGAGCCGA
>JBBDRR010000139.1:0-30737 GCA_040905395.1 Gemmatimonadota bacterium | reverse complement strand
CCAGGGGCGCTGCGACCGTCGCCGCGACGGCTCGGATCGCGGCCGGGGCGGGAGTCTCGGTCTTCGCGACCGGGGGCATCGGCGGGGTACACCGGGGTACGCCGCCCGACGTTTCCGCGGACCTGATCGAGCTGTCGCGCACACCGCTCGTCGTCGTCTGCGCCGGCGCAAAGTCGATCCTCGACATCCCCGCCACGCGTGAGCTGCTGGAGACGCTCGGGGTGCTCGTCCTCGGCTGGCGCACGGACCGCTTCCCCGCGTTCTACACCACTGACGGCGGGGTCGGCGTCGACGCGCGCGTCGAGTCCGCGAGCGAGGTGGCGGAGGTCTGGCGCGCACACCGCCGGACCTCCGCGGAGGGAGCGATCCTCCTCTGCGCGCCCATTCCCCCGCGCGATGCGCTGGACGAGGAGGTGGTCGACGGGGCGATTCAGCTGGCCCTCCGAGCAGCCGCCGAATCCCGAACCTCCGGCAAGGCGATCACGCCCTTCCTGCTGGCCGCGGTGGCCGACGCTACGGGCGGGGCGTCGTTGGAGGCCAACGTGGCGCTACTCTACAACAATGCGACGATCGCGGCCGAAGTGGCCGTTGCGATCGCCGACCAGCATGGCCGATAAGAACACTTTGCGCGGCGAGGCCCGCGGGCGACTCCGTTCAATCTCGCCCGAGGAGCGCGCCCGGTTCGGCGATGCGATCGCGGAAAGGGTCTGGACCCTGCCAGAGGCGACCGGGGCGCGGGCGATTCTGCTCTACGCGAGCCTCCCGGAGGAGGTGCCCACCCGTGCGATCGCGCTGGAGGCACATCGCCACGGCGTAGCCGTCGTCTATCCCCGCTGTCTCCCCGAAGGTCGCGAGATGACCCTTCACATCGTCTCCACTCCGGATGAGCTGACCAGCGTCGGTCGGTACGGCATCATGGAACCCGACGAACAGTGCCCCACGACCGATGTAGGGGACATCGACCTCGCCTTCATCCCCGGCCTGGCGTGGGATTCATCCGGCCACCGACTCGGTCGCGGCGCGGGCTACTACGATCGCATGCTGGCGGCCCCCGGATGGCAGGCGTTCCGCTGCGGGCTGTTCTTCTCGGTTCAGGAGATGCCGTCGATTCCCGTCGATCCATGGGACGTATCGCTCGACGCGGTAGTCACCGAGGTGGGAGTGCGGCGGGCGAAGCGGTGAGGCGCCGAAGGGCCGGTGGCCGACACTGCACGTCATCCCGACCGCCGTTCAGCCGCAGGGCTCGCTCTCCCAGATCTTCGTCCAATCCCCGTCACGGTTGGAGATCACCTCGTACCAACTGTCGGTGCGGCCGTATACCTGAACGAGAATCTCCGGCAGCTCCTGCTCGGTCCAGTTCGCATAGTCCACGAGCCGCGGGGCCGCTTTGCCGGTCTGCCGGTAATCCCTGATCTCCGAATAGATCGGCGTATAGCCCCGCTGCGTCTCGTAATCCGCGAGATAGAAGACGCTGTAGCCTTCCGGCTGCGGTTGACCGACCGCGAGGTCATCGCCGACGAGGTATGTGGTCGCCATTTCGGGGTGACCGCCGGGGACGATCTGCAGCGGTACGAGATCGCGTTGCGCCCCCGCCCAGCTACGCGGACGGGGCAGACCGGCCTGGAGGATCAGGCGCTCCGCCACGATTGCCGCGTACGTGCGTATCGGGCCGGTCACCTGTGGCGGTGAGAACTCGCCGCGCGATGGCGGTGCGAGACCCTGCCGGAATGCAAGGTACTCGGACGCATCCACCGCAGCGGCCACAACCGTCGTGTTCCCCAGCACCGTCGGCACCCCGCAGGTCGTCAGCGGCCCCGCTTCCTGCGCCACGAACGTCCCTACGCGCGTTCCCCTGAGAAATACGTCGAACTGCGATCCGACCGGTAAAACGGTTTCCCGAAACCGCGTTTCGTATGCTTCCGGCGATACACCGGACGGGCGCCGGATCGATCGTATCGACCCGCCTGCCAGCTCGGCGACCGGGATGAGCTGCGATCCCCCTTCGATGTCCACCAGATGGAAGACGAGCGGCCCGGTCGGTAAACCGAATTCGGCGAACACCGTCGCGTCCGTCTCTATGCCGACCGCCGAAAGCGGGGGCGGAGGCGGCACGATCTGTACATCCGCTCCACCCCAGATGACGTTGTCGCACCCCGTCGCTGCGGTTAGTATCAGGAGCGGAACGCTCCATGCTGAAACTCGGCTTCCCATGTGTCAGAAGTCGATGATGAGGCCGGTCTTGAAGAGCCGGTCGTCCGGCTCGACTCCCTGCGGGGGTCGAGCGTCTCGTTTGAGCTGGTAATTGACCGAAAGCGCGAGCCGTTCGGTCAACAGGATCTGTGCGCCGGTATCGGACCGGAGCAAGTAGTTGGCCACGTCGTCCCAGAGCGGTTGATAGAAGGTCGTGTGCCTGAATGTGACGCCATCGCGCAGCTCATGGCTCGTGCGGGCACGCAGGCTCCACCTCGCTCGGTGACTCGAGACGGTGCCTCCAGGCACCGGAACCTCCGCCGACTGTTCCTGAGGGCCGATCCGCTCATACGCGTGGAGAACGGCCAGCGACAAGGAGGTCTCCCGATTACCTTCCTCCGATCGGCGGAAGGTGTATTTGGCGCCCGCGCCGGTCGAGAGCCGAAGATCCAATCGTTTGAACTGGTCGCGCTCGGCATCGGTGAAGAGGAAGGGCGACCAGGTGGAAGTCGGCCGGAAGTCGAAGGCGAAGGTGCCCTGATGGCTCAGCGCGACGAGCTCTCCCTCGCTGCGTCCGTAGCGGGATTCCACCCCGGCATCGAGACGGAAGCGATCTTCCTGGAGGTGGGAGGCATTGAGTCCGCCGGTGAGCACTCGGATGGTGCTGTTGCCGCTCTGATCGGTGAAGCTGAACTCGGCCTGAGCGTCCCACCGTTCGGGCTCGCTGGCGCCCTGCGCGGCCGCGGCGGGTGCGGCGAGAACGAGCAGGAGCGTCAGCAGGTGCGGACTCGACGAGCAGAGCGAGGGCGCGAAGTCGATGTGAATGTGGACCTCCGGGGTTCTGGGTCGGTTCGTTCGCACAAGGTACACGGCACCCGCGAAGGGGTCCAGCGAATCAGAAGAGGCGTCGGGTGAGGCCCGGCGCCGCAGTTCGAGCGCCCGTCAAGAGGAAGAAGCGAGCAGTGCAGTCAACGAACGCGAAGCGAGCGCCCGAGGGTGACGGATCGCCGGCGCAGGCCATTCAGGCACTCGAGTTCCGCCGGATCGTCGGTCACTTCCCGAGTGGGGTCACGGTGGTCACCACATGCCTGCCTGGCGGCGGGCCGTGCGGGCTCACCGTGAACGCCTTCAGCTCCGTATCCCTGGAGCCGCCGCTCGTCCTCATCTGCGTCGAGCGCAACGCCGCGTCGCATGCCTGCATCCGGTCAGTCGGCATGTTCGCCGTGAACGTGCTCGACGCCGACGAGGGCGAGCGGTTGTCGCGGCGGTTCGCCGAACCTCTGCTCGACGACAAATTCGAGGGCATCGGATACGGCCGCGGCGGCACGGGCGCTCCGATCCTCGACGAGGCACTGGCCTGGATGGAGTGTCGGGTCTCGGAAGAGTTCGAGGGGGGAGACCACACGATCTTCCTTGGTGAGGTCATCTCGGGGGAGACCCGGGAGGGGCACCCGCTGGTCTACTACCGGGGCGGGTATGGGCGGTTCGATTCCTGACGGCCGATGGCTCCGCGCGATCCTCGGACGCGCGGCATTGACGGGCGCCGCCGCTGGCGTCCTCGGTGTCGCTGGCTCGGCCTTCGTGCTCGCCCAGACCGGGCCGGGCACGGTGAACGCCGCGGTGCTCGTCGCCACCATCCTGCTCGCCTTCGCTGTCGGGGTCTGGGCCGGTGCTCCCGACGCTACGGGCGAGGATCTTCCCATGCGCGAACGCTGGGTCGGTGCCGCGGCGGCCACGGCCGTCGCTGGTGCATTCACCACTTTCTCGATCCTCTATCAGCAGTTCTATCCCGGACCGTGGTGGCGCATCGCCGGACTGCTGATCGTCGTGGCGCTGCCCTTCTACGTTCTCGGGCTGCTGGTCCCCGTGCTCCTCACCTGGTCGGAACGGTACGCCGAGCGCGAGTCCGACGAGTCCGCGTGGGGCGGCCTGGGCCCGCTCGTGATCGGAGGGTTGGGTGCGGCGGCCGTCGCCTCGCTGTTCGCCGGGTTCCTGATACTGCCGCGGCTGACTCCGGGAACGCTGCTGATGGCGATGGCGGTCCTGCTGCTGATCCCGAATTTCATCGCCGACCCCGCGGCGGCGCCATCGCGCGAGAATGAGCTCTATCGCACGGTTACGCCGTACGGCTCGCTGCAGGTGACGGAGGTCGTCTACCCCGGCGAGCGGCAGCCCGAACGCCGGCTGTACCTGAACGGCGAGGAGGAGTCCGGCCAACTCGCGCGGAGCGGTTCGCCGACTCTCGCTTACATCGCCGCGGCCGAGAGCTGGCTCGCCGAGATCACGCCGCCGGGAGGGAGCTATCTCTTCCTCGGCGGTGGCGGCTACACCCTTCCCCGGCGGATCGTCGAGCGAGACTCGCGCGCGAGCGCCACCGTCGTGGAGCTCGATCCTGAAGTCACCCGGATCGCCGAACGGTTCTTCGGCTTGCGGCGCCAGGCAAGCATCACTCCGATTCACGGCGACGCCCGAGCCTTCCTCGAACGCGAGGGCGCGGCCACCTTCGATCGAATCTACGTCGACGTCTACGCAGGGCGGGAAGCGCTGCCCCATTCGATGGTTACGCGCGAAGCGGCCGAGTCGATCGCACGAAGGCTCGCTCCCCGCGGCATCGCGGCCCTGAACCTGATCGGTGATGTCGTCGGCGAGGAGAGACGGCAGATCTGGTCCGTGGTGAGGACCTTCGCCGAAGTCTTTCCCTCGGTGGTCCTCTACACCCACCTCGGACGCGACTTTCCCGAGCGGCAGAACCTACTCCTGGCGCTGTCCTCGGAACCCGACCGAGAGTTCCCAACGACGGCAGGCCTCTTCGACCGCTGGCCTCGCGGGGAGTGGCCGAGCATGGAGGGGACCACCGTGTTCACCGACCTCGAGCCGACCCGCCGCGAACCCGTCGGCGCTCCCGCCAGGAGCGCGCGCGAGGCTTCCTAACCGGTAGTATCATCCCGAGTACAACGAGGGATCCGTACTTTTCGGCGCTGAGCCGACGTGCGGATCCCTCGCGATGCTCGGGATGACGGCGGGATCCGAGCGGCGCTACCCTCGCTCTCAGTTCGCCCGCTTCTTCTTCTGCATCTCCTGCATCTGTGTCTGCACATGGCGAACCGCCGCCTGTTTGTGCTCCAGGTGCCGGCGCATCTGCTCCGTCTGCTTCAGCTTCTGCCCCTTCTCTCCACGATAGCGCTTCGCATTGAGCGCCTTGTTCACGAGTCGGAGCAAGGGACCGCTGAGATAACGCAGGATGAAGGCACGGATTCGCTTCCCTTCCTTCTTCTGCTGATCGATCACGTACGGAAGTGCCTGTACCGAATCCTGCACCTGCCGGTGCATGGCGCCGGCCGATTTTTTCTTTTTCTTCTTCTTGGCCATGGGACTACGTTGAGATTGGTTTGAACCGCCTCGCCTCACCTCTCCGCCAGATCGAACCACTCCTCCGCCCGCTCGAGGTTCTCCTGTACCGCTTCGAGATCACCGAGTGCCTGGCTCGCCTGAGAAAGCGCCAGGTGGGCATAGGCATAGTACGTGGGGATGCCCCGGGTCGAATCGTCCGGCCAGCGCGAAAACCGGGTTATGTCGCGGTAGACGTATTCGTCCCAGAGCAACCGAGAGGTCCGATCGGGATCGACGTAGGCGCCGAACACTCCGGCGTAGGGCCCCTCCTGCGGCATGGGGATGAGCTCCTCCGATTGCAGCTCGTCCGGGGTCAACAGCTTGAACGCGAGGCCCTGCCGGGCGACGTAGGGGTCCAGACCCAGACTCCTGTGCGCGTTGGTCGTCATCGCGAAGTAGATCGGCCGGTCTCCCCACGCGTTGCGGATCATCGAGAGGATGAACTGGTCGGCGGCCGGCAGAGCCGTCCCGCTGGGGATCGGGATCCGCAGGCCCCGCGCCTCGAAGACGACGTCCTGCTGAAGCTGGGTGTACCCGTACGTCGTGACCACGTCGATTTCCTCGTCACTCAGCGGCAGCACCGTGTCGCTCGGGTACGGGGCCGGCTCGTAGAGTGAAGCGGCGCTCTGGGGATCGAACTGTCGCTGGCATACGATACGGGTGGGGTACTGCTGCGCTTCGCCCGGCTGATTGCACGGTCGGGTCAGGTCGCGCAGCTGCTTCGCGTACCAAGGTGTGTTCAGATACGACCAGACGACCACCGTCACGTCCTGTCTCCTCCCCTCCACCTCCTGCAGATACCAGAGTGGGAAGGTGTCGTTGTCGCCGTTCGTGAAGAGCACTCCGTAGGGCTCGACAGAGTTGAGAAGGTTGTACGCCCAGTCGCGCGCGGCATAATCGCCGGCCCGCGAGGCATAGGACCAGTTCAGAACCAGGGGGAGCAGGGCGATCAGCAGCACCGGTGCGCCTCTCAGCAGCGCCTTCTTACCCGTCCCCGCCCGGCTGCTCGCTTCCAACCAGAGGGCTGTCAGGCCGATTCCGGACCAGAGGCCCCACAGGCAGAACGAGACGATGAAGAAATAGTCTCGCTCGCGGACCTCGCCCATCTCGAAGCTCAGGCCATAAGCGGGAACCTGCGAATAGCCGTACTTGAAGTTGAGATAGAAGATCAGGCCCAGAGAAAGGGTTGCGAAGAGGGTCGCGATGTAGGCGAAGCTGATGCGATCGCGCTGCGAGTGACGCCACGCCCCGTAGCTGCCGAGCCCGAGGAAGAGAAGGGTGAACGGCAGACGAGCCGGCGCGAACCATCCGAATCGGCCGGAGAGGGAGCGCGACCATTGCCAGTCGAAGTACTGCGCGTAGTTGAGGAGCTGTGCCCAGAAGGGAGCGAGCCGTTCCGTCACCGGGGGCTTCGCGTACTGCTCGCGGGCCAGGGCGGCGGAGAGCTCCTCGCAGCCGGCCGCGCCGAAGGTGAGGACGCTGACCACCGCCTCGCCGAGCGACGCGCACGTGGGGTCGGCCTCGTTGATGATCGGATTCAGCCCCGCCCGGATCGGCAGATACAGATGCACGGAGAGCCCGATGAAGCCGAATACCAGCGCCCAGGCGTACAGCCGCCAGTTCCCGAGCGCCTTCGGCTTGACCATCAGAATGAGCACCAGCAGTGCCGGAGCGGCCAGGAAGGCCATCAGATGGTTGCCGACCGAGAGCGCCAGGATATAGATGCCCAGCACCAGAACGTTGTCGTCGTGCCAGCTCTTCTTCGGCGAAACCCCGCGGTGCTGCTCGACGTGATCACGCCAGAGAAAGGCGAGCCACGACAGCAAAGCGATCGTGAAGAGGCTGACCGTATAGACCTTCTCGTTGACGTTGCTCTGGTTCCAGACGGTGAATGCCGTCGCCGAGAGCAGGACCGACGTGCCGGCACCGACGAGCCGGACGACCTGCTGCTCGGTGAAGTACGAAAGAATTCGATAGACGATGAGGAACCAGAAGACCGACGCGCCCGCGGTCATGAGCGCGGAGAAGAGGTTCACGCGGATCGGGATCGAGAGCGTCGTGGGCGCCAGCAGGAGCTCCCACGCGCGTGCCATGATGACGAAGAGGGGGTTCCCCGGCGGATGGGGAATCCCGAGTATGTGGGTCGTGGCGATGTACTCGCTCGTGTCCCAGAAAGCCGTCGATGGCGCCAGCGTGATCGCGTACAGCGCCAGAACGGCCGCCCCGGCGAGGAACGCCGCGCCCAGCGGCAGTCGCTGCGCCTCATCCACCGCTCCCACGGTGCCCTCCGTCGAGTTCACTCGGCTCATCTATCGGGTCTGACTCTGTTTCGGCTCGTCGAACCGGGTAGTCGCGCACTTCTGCCACCGCCACCGCGCCGACTCCCGACGGGTCGAATCGCGCGCGGAGGTCAGGGCGCGATGCGGACGCTGGGAAAGGCAGGTAACCTAAACCCGGGCCGAATCCTTGTCGAGCGCGTTTCCGGAGCTCGAAGCGATGCAAAGGGCGGCCTCGCGGGGCCGCCCTTTGCATCGCTTCGAGCCGCCTGGACGTCAGAACGACAACTCGGCACCGACGCGCGCGAAGACGTGGTTCACGACGCCGTTGTCCGCATAGTTCGAAATGTAGTCGTTCACGCCATAGCGAATGGCGAAGTTCGGCGAGAGCGCGAGCGCGCTGGCGAGACCGATGTTCACTGCGAAATCGCTCGCTCCCCCCTCGTAGCGGGCCTGCCCGAGACCGGCTTCCAACAGGATCGGAAGCATCCCCTCGGCACCCCCTCGGGGAACGTATGAGAACTCGACTCCGGCGCTCCAGTGGTCCACGTCCCTCTTCTCACCCTCGATCTCGATGCCGCCCACCGTCTGGACCACCGCTGGATTGGCCCTCTGGAAGGTGCCGAAGAGCCCCCACTGGGGCTGCATCTGGTAGGCCACCCGACCGCCGTAGGCGACTGACTCCTGGAACTCCAAGGTCGACTCCGGGAGCCCGCCGAAGAAGCCGTACGCGATGAACGGCTCCGCCGAGAGACGACCCGCGAGCTGCGCGTGGGCCGGCGCCGCGGTGATCGTAATGGTTATAGCACAACCGATGCTAATCAGCTTTCTCATCCTCAGCAGACTCCTGTAACGGGTTGCCTGATCGGGCCTCGGAGCGGCCCCGGCCGGGTGTGGTGGCAAGACGGCTGCCAATCGTGGACGAGCTTCAACTCCGCACGGTCACACGGTTTCGGCTCGATGCGGGAAACCGCTCCACCCCCCAATCGTCCTCTCGCGAGGTCGACGCCGCCCCCCGGCCGTGGACGGATCGTTGACATGCCCCGGCCTGCCGGGGAGATTACGCCGGGTCCCCAGAAATTTCGCAGTGCCCGACTCCCGCACTCCTGGATGCCCCTCTATCCTTCGTTCGAAGAGTTTTCGGCCCTGAGCGACGGGTCCACGGTGGTGCCCGTCTATCGGGACCTGCTGTTCGACACCGATACCGCCGTCTCCGCGTACGCGAAGCTCGCGAGGCCACCGTTCGGATTCCTTCTGGAATCGGTGGTCGGTGGCGAGACGTGGGCACGCTACACCTTTCTCGGCACCGAGCCGCGGGCGGCGTGGCGGCTCGTCCGCGGACGGATCGATCGATGGACCCGAGAGGAGGGGTGGATCGAAGGGGACCCGGTTCTCGACCCGCTGGCCGACCTGGACCGAATCCTCAGCGCGCAGCAGCCAGCGGTCGTTCCCGGCCTTCCGCGATTCTGGGGTGGAGCCGTCGGCTTCTTCGGGTACGACATCGTCCGCCACGTCGAGCACCTGCCCGACCCACCGCCCGACCGGCTCCACCTCCCCGACGCGCTCTTCATGCTCACGGGCGCGGTGCTCGCGATCGACAACCTCTACGGCCGGGCGAAGGTCATCGTGGGCGTGGAGACCGGCGGAGCGGATCCGGCGGAGCTCCGGCGCAGATATCGGGAAGCCGGCGAGGAGATCGAGCGGCTGATCGCCCGCCTCAGAGACGGGGAGCCGCCCGCGCCGCTCACACTTCCGAGCGCGCCGTCCTCAGACCCGGCCTTCGAGAGCACATCCACCCGCGAGGAATACGAGGCCAACGTCCGCAGAATCCAGGACTATATCGGCGCGGGCGATGCGTTCCAGGTCGTTCTGTCCCAGCGGTTGAGCGTACCTCTGGAGGCGTCCGCCTTCGACCTCTATCGCGTGCTCCGTACGCTGAACCCCTCACCCTACCTCTTCTTTCTCGACCTCGACGGGTTTCAGCTCGTCGGCTCGTCGCCCGAGGTGCTCGTGCGCGTCGAGGACGCGAGAGTGGTCGTTCGGCCGATCGCCGGTACGCGCCGGCGCGGTGCCACCCCCGCGGAGGACGCCGAGCTCTCCAGCGATCTGCTCGCCGACCCCAAGGAAAGAGCCGAACACCTGATGCTGCTCGACCTCGGCCGCAACGACGTGGGACGGGTGGCAAAGTACGGGAGCGTGAACGTCACGGAGCGCATGATCATCGAGAAGTATTCGCACGTGCTCCACATGGTCTCCACCGTAGAGGGCGACCTCGCGGACGGCGTCACGCCGATGGACGTCCTGCGCGCGTCCTTCCCTGCCGGAACCGTCTCCGGTGCGCCGAAAGTCCGGGCGATGGAGATCATCGACGAGCTCGAGTCCGTGCGGCGCGGGCCGTACGCCGGAGCCGTCGGCTATATCGCGAGCGGTGGGCGGGCCATGGACCTCGCCATCGCCATCCGCACCGTCGTGGCGGCCGACGGCCGGGCGCACGTCCAGGCCGGCGCCGGCATCGTCGCCGATTCCGACCCGAGCGCGGAATACGACGAGACCCTCAACAAGGCCCGAGCCCTGCTGAGAGCCGCTCAGTGGCTGCGAGATGCTCTTCGGTGATCATCGCGTCCGAGCACGCTGCTGATTTGTCTCTGATTTTGATCTCTGATCCGCTGACCTGGCTCTCCACTCGTCTCACGCTTTCTGCTCCCGATATATCGATCACGAAAACAGCTTCGCCCTGATCGATGAAGTGCTGACTCTACATGGCCTTTGACCGCGCCCCATAGCCTTTCGAATAGCGGAATCCGTTCCTATGGCCGCCGAAGTCGCCCGGGGCGACGCCGCGAGAAGCCGCTCTTTTGAGGCCTTCAACATCCTTGTGCAGCAGGCCAGCCAGGAGATAAACTTCCTCCATTGGCGGTGGCGAGGCGTACGCCAGCGTTGAGCCGAACGCTGTACACCTCCATCCAAGTAGTCGGCATATTCCACATTTTCTTGCAAGGAGGCTCTGTGCGAATTCCGATGTTGTATACCCTACTGCTTCTTACACTGGTGGCGTTCCCGTTGGGAGCCCAGCAGCGTGAGGTCCAGGGCGTTGTCCGATCCGGTGAGACCGGCGCTCCCGTCATGAGCGCTTCGGTCTCGGTGGTCGGCACGACCCTGGGCACGCTCACGAATGCCAGTGGCGGGTTCACGGTGTCGGTCCCGGACGGCGCGACGACGATCCGTGTCAGCCAGATAGGCTTCCAGACGCAGGTCGTGCCGATCCCTGCCGGCGCAGGCGCGATCAACGTCTCACTCGAGCAGGACGTGCTGAACCTCGACGCGGTGGTCGTCACCGGTCAGGCAACCACGGTGGCTCGGCGGAACCTCGCGAACGCCGTCTCGTCCGTAACCGGAGACGCGCTCGTCCCGGTGAGCGCGCAGACCGTCGAGTCGGCGCTTCAGGGGAAGATCGCGGGTGCGAACATCCAGTCGAATTCAGGCGCCCCGGGCGGCGGAATGCAGATCGACCTGCGAGGAGTGTCGTCGATCAACGCAGCATCGCAGCCGCTCTGGGTGATCGACGGGGTGGTGGTGAGCAATGTGGCCATTCCGTCGAACGCGAACGCGATCACCGGCGCGGCGAGCGGCTCGAATCCATCGCTTCAGCAGGATGCGCCGGTGAACCGCATCGCGGATCTGAACCCATCGGACATCGAGAGAATCGAGGTCCTGAAGGGCGCCTCCGCATCGGCGATCTACGGCTCGCAGGCCAGTGGCGGCGTGATAATCGTGACGACGAAGCGGGGAACTGGAGGGACCGCTCGCTTCAATGTGACGCAGCGGCTCGGGTACTCCGAGCTGAGGGATCAGATCGGGAGCCGCCAGTTCACGCGTGCCGAGGCAGCTGCGGCCTACGCGCTGGGACCGGCAGCGCTCGATCGCTACTTCGACTCGGGTGGTGCGCCCCTCCAGGCGACGAACTTCGAGGAGCTCCTGGCCGGCGAGCGGAATGTCGCCTCGGAGACGGTTCTCAGCGTGAACGGCGGCAATGAAGACACTCGCTACTATCTCTCGGGATTGTTGCTGAATGAGCCGGGCATCATCGACAACACGGGATATGAGAAGCAATCTCTTCGGCTGAACCTGGATCAGCGACTCGGAGACCGGATCAATGTCGGGGTGAACGCCAGCATGATCCACTCCGTCGCCAGCCGCGGCCTTTCCAACAATGACAACACCGGGCGAAGCTATTACGTAGCGTTGAGCTCGACACCGAGCTTCGTCGACCTGAGACCCGCGCAGGACGGGACGTACCCGATCAACCCCTTCTCGAACAGCAATCCGCTACAGACGGCGGAGCTCCTAGAGAACGACGAGGACGTCTGGCGCTTCATCAGTGGTGTCAACGCCAACTTCGACCTTCTGGGGAGCGGCTCGGAGACCCACTCACTCAACTTCCAGACGAATTTCGGGGCCGACTACTTCACGCAGAAGAACTCGCTTTTCGCGCCGCCCGAGTTGCAGTTCGAGCAGCCGGGCTTCGATTCCAACAACGACCGCGGCACGTCTCTGCTGTCGACCAGCGGAAACCTGAACCTCAACGGCAACGCGAACCTGATCCATTCTTTCGCGCCGTCCGCAGGAATGACCGCGACAACGTCGGGTGGTTTGCAATACGTCGATCAAGACCTGAACATCAGCCGAATCGCAGGGGAGAACCTGATTGGCGGGCAGCGTCACGTGGATGCCGCCACCTCCGTTCAGGTGCAGCAGAGGCGGCAGCGTGTTCAGACCCTGGGCCTCTACCTCCAGGAGGAGCTGCTGCTTCTGGATGAGCGGATGTTGCTCACCGGCAGCGTCAGGGCCGACCGGAGCACGGCGAACGCGGCACCCGCGGACTTCTTCTTTTACCCGAAGGCATCCGCTTCCTATCGGATCCCCGAGCTCGGGACCGCGCTCGATGAGCTGAAGTTCCGGGTCGCATACGGCGAGTCGGGGAACCAGCCGCTCTTCGGGCAGAAGTTCACGGCTCTCGAAGCGACGAACAACATTCAGGGGCTTCCAGCACTCGTGATTCTCGGCCGGGCAGGCGCCCTCGACCTGCGGCCGGAACGCACCCGTGAGATCGAGGGCGGCTTCGATGCGATCCTCTTCGAGGGGAACGCCAACCTCGAGTTCACGGTCTATCAGCAGAACATCACCGACCTACTCCTGGAGCGAACGGTCGCACCTTCGACGGGCTACTCCTTCGAGTTCTTCAACGGAGGGGAGCTTCGCTCACGCGGGTTGGAGTTAGCACTGCAGGCGAACCCTCTTCGCAGCAGCGGCTTCAGCTGGATCAGCCGCGCCACCTTTTCGACCAACGAGAGCACCATCGTGGACCTGCCGGTCCCGTCCTTCCGGACTGGCGGATTCGCCACTTCTCTGGGTGCGTTCCAGATCGAGGAAGGCGCCTCCGCGACGCAGATCGTCGGGCACAACGGTCGGAACGCCGAGGGCGACATCATCATCGAAAAGCTCGGCGACGCGAATCCCGACTTCAAGGTCGGATTCTCGAACGATCTCACCTTCGGCGACTTCAACCTCTACGGTCTTCTCGACTGGCAGAAGGGTGGAACGGTAATCAATCTGACCAAGCTGCTGTACGACCTCGGCCAGGTCTCGCCCGACTTTGCTCTGCCAGAAGGTGTGAGCGCATCCAGGACGGTGCCGGAATGCCATCCGGACTGCTCCGGTCTGGAGCGCCTCGGCGGCTTCGGGACGTACACGCAGCAGTACCTCGAGGACGCCTCCTTCATCAAGCTGCGGGAGCTTACACTCTCCTACCTGGTTCCGACGGGAGTAGTCGGCTTCCTGGGTTCGGTCGAGAACGCGCGGATCTCGCTGAGCGGCAGAAACCTGTTCAGCATCGACGACTACGACGGGCTCGACCCGGAGGTCAGCAACTTCGGGAACCAGCAGATCGCCCGGAACATCGATGTGGCGCCGTATCCACCGAGCCGCACCTTCTGGCTTTCGCTCAGCCTGGGCTTCTGATCATGAATCGACTACTTACACTGGACACCCAGCGATCCATGCGGAATAGATCCCTGACGACGCTCCTCATCGGAGCGATCTTCCTGGGGGGCTGCGAGGCTCCCACGGTTCCGAACTACAACAATCCCAGCATCGAAGATCTGCAGAGCAATCCGACACGGACGGGGGTCCTCACCGCCGCGACGGGTCTGCTGGTCGGGGCGCGAAACAACATCGCGTCCGCCAACGCCTATGTGTCGCTTCTGGGAATTCTCGGACGTGAGTCGTACAACTTCGATAGCGCGGAGCCCCGATTCATCACGGAAATGCTGATCGGACCGATGACGTCGGGCGGAGCCTTCGGCGGCAATCTCTGGACGCTTCGGTATCGCAACATCCGCAACGCGAACATCCTGATGGGTGCGCTCGACCAGGTGACGGGAATCAGCGCGGCCGAGGAGCAGGCGATTCGGGGCTTCGCGAAAACGATGCAGGCGCACGATTTCCTACTGATCATCAACACCCGGCATGAGAACGGGGCGGTGCTGGACGTAGACCGCACGCTGGACGAGATGAACGAGAGCCCAGCGCCGTTTGTCGGTCGTGAGGAGGTTCTGTCCCACGTCTCGGGCCTGCTGGATGAGGCCCAGGGGCACCTGCAGCAGGGCGGCGCTTCCTTCCCATTCCCTCTGAGTAGCGGGTTCAGCGACTTCAACACGCCCGCGACCTTTCTCCGGTTCAACCGGGCTCTGAAAGCGCGCGTCGAGGTGTACCGGGAGAACTACGCCGCGGCCCTGACCGCCTTGCAGGGGTCATTTCTCGACACGAGCGCACCGCTCGACCTTGGTGCGTATCACACGTATGCATCGGGCTCGGGTGAGACGCAGAACACACTCAGCGCGTCGACGATCCGGGCACACCCGTCGGTTGTAAGCGATGCCCAGAGCAGGCCGGGTGGCGCCGTCGATCTGCGCGTCCAGGAGAAGGTCACGGACCTCGATGCGCGGAGTCAGCTCGGACTCTCTTCTTCCGTCGGGTTCGATGTCTATCCAGCGGCCGATTCACCGGTGCCGATTATCACGAACGAAGAGCTCATCCTGCTCCGGTCGGAGGCTCGGTGGTTCACGAGCGATATGGACGGTGCGACGTCGGATCTCAACCTGATTCGCACGCGAGCCGGCGGTCTCGATGAGATCGAAAGGCCGGCTTCGACGGCGGAATACGTCAGCGCTCTGCTTCGGGAGCGCCGCTACTCGCTGCTGTTCGAGGGACATCGCTGGATCGACCTGCGGCGCTTCGATCGCCTTGGCGAGCTGCCGCTCGACCTGCCGACGCATACGGTACAGACGAGCTTCCCCATTCCCGAGGCCGAGTGTCTGGCGCGCGGCATCGACGGGGAGTGCGGCGCGACCTGAACCGCAGTTGCCGGCTCTATTGAGCTGACGGAGAGAGTCCGAAACGAACGGAATGGGCGCATGTTCTCATGCGCCCATTCCGTTCGTTGATGCGTCGATCCAGGCCGCCGGCGCACCTCTGCTCGGCCGCTACCGGACGACCGACCTGATCCGTGCCCTTCCAACGCCGGAGACGCGGATCATCGGCGAACTGATGCCCGCCGGTGTTTCGGCGATGACGGCCCGAGAAGCGTCTGCATCCCGCGCGTTCACGTAGATACCGCGCAGGATCACCGCATCGACAGGCAGCTCGATCTCCAGCCGCCGCCGAGTCCCCGCCTCGATCCTGACGGCCTGCTGCACGGTCCGATGGCCGATGTAGCGGACGGCTGTCTCCCATGGTCTAAGACTTGCCCCCGCCGGCGGGCATGGCCAATCCCGGCAAGCTTACCAAGGAACGTCGCTCCGAACGTGGTGATCGCCGTACAACGCCGCCATCCGGGCCGATGGACAATCGTCGTACCCGCTTTTCTCTCGGCTACTTCTTCCTCGCCCTCCTCGTCCTGATCTCCATCCAGAGCCTGCTCGCGCGGCAGGGTACGGAGCAGATCCCCTACAGCGAGCTGAAGAGCCGGATCGAGCAGGGTCAGGTCGCCGAGGTCCGCATCGGGGCGGCGGCGATCGAGGCCATACCGGTCGATTCGATACGCGAGGCGAGCGGCATCGAGGTGTGGCGATCGAATCCGCTGCCCTACGAGGACGAGGAGCTGCTGCCTCTTCTCGAGGCCGAAGGGGTGGCCTACGAAGGCGTGCTGCAGGGGTGGTTCGCCCAGGCCCTCGTGTGGCTCCTCCCGCTCGGACTCATCGTCCTCTTCTGGGTATTCATGCTGCGGCGGATGAACCCGACGCAGGGTGTGCTGACGGTCGGCAAGAGCAAGGCGAAGATCGTCGGGGAGGAGGGAACGGGGGTAACCTTCGACGATGTGGCGGGAGTGGACGAGGCGAAGCAGGAGACGGTGGAGATCGTCGAGTTCCTGCAGACGCCTGAGAAGTTTGCCGAGCTCGGGGCGAAGATCCCGAAGGGAGTGCTGCTCGTCGGTCCGCCGGGAACGGGCAAGACGCTGCTCGCCCGCGCGGTCGCGGGCGAGGCGGGGGTCACCTTCTTCTCGATCTCCGGCGCGGAGTTCGTCGAGATGTTCGTGGGCGTCGGCGCGGCGCGCGTGCGCGACCTCTTCGCCCAGGCGAAGGCGCAGGCGCCCTGCATCATCTTCATCGACGAGCTGGACGCTCTGGGAAAGGCGCGCGGCGCGGGCGGAGTGATGGGCGGCCACGACGAGCGCGAGCAGACGCTGAACCAGCTCCTCGTGGAGATGGACGGCTTCGGGCCGCGACTCGGTGTGATCATCATGGCCGCGACCAATCGCCCCGAGATCCTCGATCCCGCGCTGCTCCGCCCTGGCCGATTCGACCGACAGATCCTGGTGGACCGTCCCGACCTGAGCGGCCGGCTGGCAATCCTGAAGATCCATTCGGAGGGGATCAAGCTCGCTGGTGAGGTCAACCTCGAGCGGGTCGCCCGCCGGACGCCGGGCTTCGTGGGCGCCGACCTGGCGAACCTGCTCAACGAGGCGGCCCTGCTCGCGGCCCGACGCGATCAGCCGGCGGTGCGGATGCAGGAGATCGACGATGCCGTGGACCGGATCGTCGCGGGACTGGAGAAGAAGAACCGGCTCATAAACCCCAAGGAGCGGAAGATCGTCGCCTATCACGAGGCGGGGCACGCGATCGTCGCCGAGCGCGTCCCGACCGCAGATCCCGTTCACAAGATCTCCATCATTCCGCGAGGATTGGCCGCGCTGGGGTACACGCAGCAGCTCCCGACCGAGGATCGCTATCTCCTCACGAAGCAGGAGCTACTCGACCGCGTCGCCGTCCTGCTCGGTGGTCGGGTCGCCGAGGAGATCGTCTTCAACGAGATCTCCACCGGCGCCGGGAACGACCTCGAGCGGGTGACGGACCTCGTCCGCCGCATGGTCATGGAGTACGGGATGTCGCGCGAGCTCGGCCCGATCAACTACCGGGGCTCGTCCCCGTCCTTTCTCGCCAACGGCGATGGAATGCCGCACTCGGAAGGCCGCAAGTTCTCCGAGGAGACGGCCCAGGCGATCGATAGGGAGGTACACGGCATCATCGACGGTACCTACTCGAGGGTGAAGGGGATCCTCGAAGCGGACCGGGACATCCTCGAGAAGCTCTCGGCGGAGCTGCTCGAGAAGGAGGTCGTCGACGAGTCCGAGCTGCGACGCATCATGGGGCTGCCACCGCGAACCAGCCCCCCGGCGGAAGACCGCGTCGTCGAGACTCCGCCGCCGCAGCCCCCTACGGATGGTGACGAGACGACGCCGGGGGACTGAGGCCGAAGCGGTCCGTCCGGCGGACGCTGCCGCCGCGCCCCGTCGTCAGTGGCAACCAGGGCTACACCGAGGCGTTCGTCATCCCGGCTCTTGATCCCCGTCATTCCGGCGAAAGCCGGAATCTAGATTCCATCACCGGGCGCTTCCTGTCACCTCGATTGGAAGCGTCCTCTTCTTGACTGACCGGTGGTACGTGGCTATATGCCCCTCCGCTCCTCCGGAGCATCCGTCGGGTCGCCGCGCGCAATTCACGTCCCCAAAGGCAGGTTATCCGTGCAGGACCTCTCCCTCGCCGGCCGGTCGGCCGCCGCCGGTGTGCGGCTTCTATCCTCCCTCGTGGCCTTCGCGACGATCACCGGGCCGAGCCCGGCGGTCGTGCAGGCGCAGGAAGCGGGTCCCTCGCCGCAGCCGGGGATCGTCGAAACGAGCACCGGCGTCGACCCGTCCGGCCGGCCAGTCGTGCGTCCGACGCGGACCGATACGCCGCCCAGGATCGACGGGCGGCTGGACGACCCGATCTGGCAGACTGCGGCCAAGATAACACGCTTCGTCCAACAGTCGCCGCTGGACGGGGCACCGGCCACCGAGGACACGGAAGTATACATCGCGTACGATTCGGACCACATCTACTTCGGCTTCCACGTGCACTACGAGGATCCGTCGATCATGCGGGCGAACCGCGTGGACCGTGATCGGGCAGCGCCCGACGACTTGATGACGGTGTACTTCGACACCTTCATGGATCAGCAGCGCGGCTACGACTTCGACGTCAACGGCTACGGCGTACAGGGTGACGGCATCATCAGCGCCGGGGGCGGTGGCGGAGCGATTCCGCGAGCGGACCGCTCGTGGGATACGCTCTTCGAGACTGCGGGGCAGATCGTCGAGGACGGCTACGTCGCGGAGATGGCGATTCCCTTCAAGAGCCTCCGGTATCCGACCCGCGCGCGCGACGAGCCGCACCGCTGGGGCTTTCAGATCGTCCGAGAGATCAAGGGCAAGGACCAGGAGAACGACGTCTGGGCCCCGATGTCGCGCGACGAGTCGAGCTTCTTCGCGCAGATGGGCGTCATCGAGGGGATGACGAACCTCTCCCGGAGCCGGAATCTCGAGATCCTGCCGACCTTCACCGCCATCCAGTATGGTGAGATCGACCCGAGCCAGGGAAGATACGTCGATCAGGGCACCGATCCCGACGCGGGCGTCAACCTCAAGTACGGCGTGACCTCGAACCTCACCGCCGACTTCACGATCAATCCCGACTTCTCGCAGATCGAGTCGGACCGGGGGCAGATAGAGGTCAACCAGCGCTTTCCCATCTTCTTTCCCGAGCTCCGCCCATTCTTCGTGGAGGGGGCGGAGATCTTCAACGTACCGGCACCGGTCACGCTGGTTCACACCCGAACGATCGTCGATCCCGACTGGGGCGCGAAGCTGACCGGTAAGGTGGGTGCGGCCTCGATCGGATTCGTAGCGACGAACGACCGCGCCCCGGCACGGTTGCACGGGACCAGTGCCGGCTTCGGCGACGGGGCCCACACGATCATCGGACGGGCGCGCTACGACCTGTACGCCGAATCCAATGTCGGAGCGACTCTGACGAACCGCGAGTTCCTCGACAGCCACAGCCGCCTCCTGGGCCTGGACGGGAACTTTCGCCTCAGCCCGACCATCTCATACGACTTCCGCGCGTTCGCAGCCCGGCACCGCGACCTGGAGAACGTCGAGACCGCCGGACATATGGTCGCGACACGGCTGAATCAGAGCGGCCGGAACCTCAGCGCCAGCCTCGCGGCATACCAGGTTTCGCCCGACTTCCAGACCGACGTCGGCTTCGTCCGCAGAACCGACCAGCGCTGGATCCAGGGCAACGGGTCGTACAACTTCTGGCCGGAGAGCTGGATCATCAGTTGGGGCCCGCAGATCAACTACGGGAGGAACTGGGACTTCGATTCCACCCTCCAGGACGAGGAGCTCGGTGTGGGGCTGAACTTCAACTTCGCCCGGAACATCAGCCTCAGCGGCGACCTCCGTCGCGATATGGAACGCTTCGGAGGCACGGAGTTCGAGAAGACGCGTTTCTCCGTCAGGGCAAACGTCAACACGAGCCGTAGCTTCTCCTTCGGCGGGAACTACGTGCGCGGCGACGAGATCCGCTACATCGCGAGCCCCTTCCTCGGAACCGGTTCGAACTGGGGCGTCAACGCCTCCGTGCGGCCGATGCCGCGCCTGGAATCGCGCCTGAACGTCAGCTCCAGCCGCCTCACCGATCCGAGGAACGACGGAGCGGACGTCTTCGACGTGAAGATCTTCCGGGCATTCACCACCTACCAGTTCACCGATCGCATCAACCTCCGGAACATCGCCGAGTACAACACCTTCGACGAAGCCATCGCACTCAACGTGCTGCTGAACTATCGAATCAACGCCGGCACCGTCTTCTTCGTCGGCTACGACGATCACTACCAGCAGGGGAACCTCATCGAGCTGGTGGACACGGGTGAAGGCGAACATCAGCTCTATCTGACAGACGAGCTGAGGCGGACAAACCGGGCGATCTTCGTGAAGTTGCAGTACCTGCTCCGGTACTGACCTCTTCTTTGAACTCCTGCCCGCGGCGCCCCTCGGCCGGGCCGCTACGCGGAAAAGACCTGGCGCATCTGCTCGACCGCGAATTCCAGATCCTCCCTGTCGACCACCAGCGGCGGGGCGAAGCGGATCACGAAATCGTGGGTTTCCTTACAGAGCACCCGCCGCTCCTGGAGCGCCTCGCAGAACGGTCGTGCCGGGATATCGAGCTCGATGCCGATGAGCAGGCCGCGGCCCCGGATCTCACGGATCGCAGGATGGCGAAGCTCCTCACGGAAGGTTCGCAGCAGCCAGTCGCCGAGCTCGGCCGAACGGGTTACGAGGTCCTCGTCCTGGAGGACGGCGAGGGCCTCCCGAGCGACCGCGCAGCCCAGCGGATTGCCGCCGTACGTGCTGCCGTGGCTCCCCGGGCTGAATAGCTCGAGGATGCGGCGGGGGCCGACCACCGCGGAGACCGGATAGAAGCCGCCTGAGAGGGCCTTGCCGAGGACGTAGAGATCGGGCGTGACCCCCTCGTGGTCGCACGCGAACATCTTCCCGGTCCGCCCGAGGCCCGTCTGGATCTCGTCGGCGATGGCGAGCACCCCCTCTCGACGGCAGAGCTCCACCGCCTCCCGGATGTAGCCCGCGGGAGGGATATTGATCCCCGCCTCACACTGGATCGGCTCGAAGAGGAAGCCGCACGTGTTCTCGTTGATCGCCGTGCGCAACGCCTCGATGTCGCCGAAGGGGACTGTGACGAACCCCGGCGCGAACGGCCCGAAGCCATCCCGGTATCCCTCCTCCGACGAGAACCCGACGATCGTCGTCGTGCGACCGTGAAAATTGTTCTCGCAGACGATGATCTCCGCCCTGTCGCGCGCGATCCCCTTCACCCCGTAGCCGTACCGCCGCGCCGCTTTGATCGCGGTCTCGACGGCCTCGGCGCCGGTGTTCATCGGCAGGACCATCTCCATGCCGCAGAGCGTCGCGAGCTCCTCGTAGAACAGAGGCAGCTGGTCGTTGCGGAAAGCCCGCGAAGTCAGCGTGACCCGGTGCGCCTGCTCGACCATCGTCCGCAGGATGCGCGGGTGCGCGTGGCCCTGATTGACCGCGGAGTAGGCGCTCAGGCAGTCGAGGTAGCGGTTCCCCTCGACGTCGTACAGCCAGACCCCCTCTGCGCGCTCCACGACCACCGGCAACGGCTGATAGTTCGGAGCACCCCACTTTTCTTCGAGGTCGATCAGGTCCTGCGACCGGGATGAAATCGTCGGCACGTTTGCTCCTGCTTCCTGAATTGTTCGGTCCATGGTGTCTCAAAACCGGCCGGAACGCTGGGCGTCCGGCCGGTCCGACATCGATCCAGCGGATCGGAAGGGCATGGCCCTGCCATCGGCTCGATCAGCTTAACCGCGGATCCGCGCGAGCGGATTCCGATTCCTGTAATCTATGAGATCCGAGCGCTGCGGAACACCTGCCCGCCGTACCGGAATCGAGCGGCCGCCGTCGCCAGCCTGGCGAGTGATTCGCACCTCTCGCGCGGAGCTCGATCATGCGGAACCGCGACATCAGGGGTTTGGACGATCCAGGCCCTCGCCCGCGAGGTGGTGCGGCGGGAGGGAGACCGGCAGGCGCCCACCGATCGGCGCGCCCACCAGCGCACGTCCTGCCGCACGCTGGCTCCGGGCGCTTCCGCTCCAGGCGAGGAGATAGGTGGAAACCGAGGGAAAGAAGTCGAGCAGATAAGGGCTGCCGAAGGAGATCGCGATCACCGGCGTACCGCCGGCAATGAGCCGCTCCGCGAATCGCGAGTAGTCGTCCCGCAGGGCGAGAGCTCCACTGTACTCGCGAGGGACGACGTTGGACGAGACGATCACCAGGTCCGCCCGACGCGCACGAGCGGCGATCGCCTCGTATTCAACCGGCGCGGTCCGGTCCGTGACGCGGACCGACTCGACCTCGCGTCCGCTCGAGCGTAGCGTCAGGTCGAACGACCCCGCTGCGAACCGGGTCCCCGGGGGGGCGTAGGTGACGTGCAGCACCCTCCTCACCTCGCCGCGGATCGGCAGCAGATCCTCACGGTCCCGGACCAGGGTCAACGACGCTGCCGTGACGGTCTCGGCGACGGTCTCGTGCTCCGGTGGCGTACGGCCGCCCGGGGCCGCCACCGACGACCCCTGGTGGAGCCCGGCCCGTGCCTTCGCCGTCAGAACGCGCCGTACCGCTTCGTCGATCCTCTCCCGCCCGATCCGTCCCGACTCCACGGCCGCGACGATGCTGTCGATGGCGATCCCGTGGTCGGGCGGCTGGAGCAGCAGGTCCGCGCCTGCCTTGAGCGCCAGAATCGACGCTTCCGGAACGGTGTAGTTTTCCGTCACGGCGCCCATATTGAGAGCGTCGGTGACGACGAGGCCGTCGAAGCCCAGGCGTTCCCGCAGCAGCCCGTGGATCACCGCGGACGAGAGCGAGGCGGGCGGCGCACCCGGTCCGTCGATCGCCGGCAGGGCGATGTGCCCGACGAGCATCCCGTCGACGCCGCTGGCGATCGCGGCGCGAAACGGCACGAGCTCCAGCTCTTCGAGCTCCGCCAGGTCGCTCTCGAGCATCGGGAGACCCATGTGCGAGTCCACCTCCGTCGCACCGTGTCCGGGAAAGTGCTTGCCGAGGGTCATCAGGCCTTCGGCGCGGGCTCCCTCGATCCACGCGGCGGCCAGCCGCGCCACGAGCTGCGGGTCCTCGCCGAAGGACCGGGTGTTGATGATCGGATTGAACGGGTTCGAGTTGACGTCCAGCACCGGACCGAGCGTGGCGTGGATCCCCGCCGCCGCTGCTTCCCTGGCCGTGATCCGACCCGCCTCGCGAGCCAGCGCCTCGCTCCCCGCGGCGCCGAACGCCATCGCCGGCGGCATCTCGGCGCCGCCCTGGAGCCGCATTCCCGGTCCGGTCTCGAGATCCGAAACGATCAGGAGTGGCACCGGCGCGAGGCGCTGCAACGCGTTGAGCATCGGCGCGAACTCGTCGGCGGGCCCGCGGGAGACGATCAGGCCACCGACGTGATCTTCCTCGATCCACCGCCTGATTCGCCGGTACTCCGCGCTGGTGACCGGGATCTCGCCGCCCGGGATCCAGGCGAGCACGAGCTGCGCGACGCGCTGCCGCAGATCCATCGCCGCGAGCGTCCTCTCGACCCACGCGGACGCGCTCGGGTCGGGGTCGGCCCGGGCCCCGGTCCCGCCCCGCCACGAGGCGGTCGAGGCATCTGCCGGCACCCCCAGGCCGATGATCAGGGAAAGGACGACGGCGCCCGCGGTCGACCGGAGCCCGGATTGACGATCGTTCACGTTTGTGGAAGTCGAGTGCACCATCGAGTGTATCTGCATACCTGTGGTCGAGGACAACATCCGCCGATACTCACCTGTGGGTCGGCACTATGCCGTGCGCGCGGGGGTGGTGGCAGAGCCGGACCCCTCATATCTTGTTCCGCTGCATTTATTTCGGCGCATCGAACGGTGCCCGGCGATTCCCTTTCCCACCGGATCCACTGAACCGAGCCCTCGTTCTCCTCGTCCTAGCGGTACTGTTCGGCGGCGTCGCACTGGCTTCGGGCGGTGCAGCCGAGCGGGAGCCGACCACATTCGCGCTCCCCGCCGCGGGTGCCGTGGGCGTTCGCCTGGACACTCTGCTGCTCGGCGGCTACTCCGCCGGCGCGTTCGGCGACGCGGTGCAGACCCTCGCGGGGGACCTCAGCGCCGAAGAACGGGTGCTCATCGGCGACCACCTCGACAGGATCTTCGGCGATGTGGTGCCCAGCGGTGGCGTCGGCCGGACCGGTCGTTTACGCCTCGCCTACGAGCGCGCACTGCGGCCCGACGGCACCACCCGGTCGATTCGTGTCCTCGGCGCCGAGCTCGCCGTCGCCGGACGCCTCCATACGGCACTCTATTTCGAACGCGACGGCCGGCCCGGCTACTTCGATCCGTTCGGCCGCGCTCTGGACCTGGAGGCGTGGTCCCGTCCGCTCGCGAGCTCACGTGTCAGCTCGGCCTTCGGCCGACAGCGTCTGCATCCGATCCTGAATCGGGTGCTTCCGCATACCGGAGTCGATCTGGCCGCGCCCACCGGCGAGCCGGTACGGGCGACGGCCGACGGCCTGGTAGCCGAGGCCGGCGAACGCGGTGGCTACGGTCTGCTGGTCGAGCTCCAGCATCCGAGTGGATACAGCACCCGCTACGCCCACCTCTCGCGACTTGGTCCCGGAGTTTCGCGGGCGCGCGTCGTGCGGCAGGGCGACATCATCGGGTACGTGGGCATGAGCGGCACCGCCACAGGCCCGCACCTTCACTATGAGGTGCGCCGACGCGGACAGCCGATGGACCCTCTGAGGGTCATAGCGGAAACGGGCATCCCGAGCGATGCCGGATCGGAGCCGAGCTGGCCCGCGGAGCGCCGCCGACTGGCCGCACTCCTCGCGCAGGCGCCGACGGTGCTCGGCGCCAACTGATCCGAATCGCCGCCGCGGCGGCGATTCGTTGCCAGGCGTCGGCCGCCCCGGTAGCTTTCCCGACCGCAACAGCCTCATGAGCAGAGCCTACTGACGAGATGGCCCAGACCCCAGCCGAACGTCCGGATTCGCCCCTCGCCCGCCTCGTTCCCGACGGGGGGGAAGTCGACGCAGCGATACAGATCCATTCGCCCGTCGTCGGTATCGGGCAGGGCGCGCAGAGCGACGTGAAGATCGACGACGATACCGTCTCGAGTCAGCATGCCCGCCTCGAGTACGATACCGGCGGATGGCGCATCACCGACCTCGAATCTCGCAACGGAACGTACCTCGAGGGCGTCCGGCTCGCCCCCGGAATCCCCACACCGATCGCGGAGGGTGCGCTGCTCGCCCTGGGCGCGGTCAAATTCCAGTTCATGACGAGCGACGCGGTCGACCTGGAGAAGGCACGGGCCGAATATTCCGCCGTTCCGGAGAAGGTCCCGCTCGCCGAGCGCTCGGCGCTTCGTCTACCGCTCTGGCTTCTCCTCCTCGTGCTCCTCGTCGTTGCCGCGCTCATCGCCCTCTTCTTCTGGTTCGGCGGCGAGCCGGCCGCTACCGGGCCCGCGGTCGAGGCGACCACGGCGATCGTGCTTCCCGCCGCCACGACGCCCCCGGCGTGACCATCGCCTGGCAGGCCGACGGTCTCTCGGATACCGGTCTGGTCCGGAAGGGCAATGAGGACGCGCTCCGCATGGACGCGGAGAAGGGGATCTTCATCGTCGCGGACGGTATGGGCGGCCACGCTGCCGGCGAGGTCGCCAGCCGACTCGCGGCGGACGCGGCGCTGGACGTCCTCTCCCAGGCTTCGCTCGTCACCGGTGGCGACGTCGAAGAGGCGCTCCATACCGCCTTCCATGAGGCATTTCGGAGAATCGCCGAGTGCTGCGAGGGAGATCCTGCGACGGCCGGGATGGGCACGACGCTGACCGTAGCGGTTCTGAAGGAGAGCGGCGAGCTGCACATCGGCCATATCGGCGACAGCCGCGCCTACCAGCTGTCCGGAGGGAAGCTGCGGAAGCTGACACACGACCACACCTGGGTCCAGCAGGAGATCGACTCGGGGCGAGTCGCGGCCGAGGACGCCCAGGCTCACCCGCTCTCCCACATCCTCACGAAGGTCCTCGCCGCAGGCGACTCCCTCGATCCGGATCTGGTCCACGCCACCGTACAGCCCTCCGACCTGCTCCTCCTCTGCTCCGACGGGCTCTACAACATGGTCGACGGGCCGAAGCTGCTTCGGCTGCTCGTCGCCGACGTGCCACTCACCGAGCTGACTCAGAGCCTCGTCGGCGCGGCGAACAAGCGGGGCGGCGCCGACAACACCACGGTGATCGCCGTCCGCATCGTCTAGCGACCCCAGGTACTTCTACCGCGGGCTGTCAGCGACCGGCCGCTCGGCTCGGCACCCGCCGGCTCTCCGGCCTCCGCGAGGATGTTCCGTCCGGTGGCAGGAGGATGCGGAACGTGGTGCCCGAGGGATCGCTCTTCACCTCGATGTCCCCGCCGTGCTCGCGGATGATGCGCCGGCAGATCGCGAGGCCCAGCCCGGTCCCTTCGTCCTTGGTCTTCGTCGTGAAGAAAGGGTCGAAGATACGGCACATCAGCTCGGCGGGGATCGGGGGTCCGTCGTTGAAGAAGTCGATGGCGATGCAGGTGCCGGGCTGGTCGACCGTTGTGGCCGCGGTGATTTCCAGAACGCTCCCACGGTGCCGGAGTGCCTGTTCCGCGTTTATGAGGATGTTCACGAAGACCTGCTGAAGCTGATGCCCGTCGGCCAGCACGTTGGGCAGGTTCGGATCGAGCTTCAGACGCGGCTGTATCCCTCTCGAGTGCAGGTGCCGGTTCCGCAGCTCGAGTGTGCTGGCGAGTATGTCGCCCACGCAGACGTTCGTCCGCTCGTGGGCATGACGCCGGGCGAACGAGAGCAGGTCGGCGGCGATGCGATTGCACCGCTGCACCTCCGACATGATCCGCTCCAGGGCCACGAGCCGTTCGGGGTTCGACTCCTCCTCCAGCAGCAGCTGGGCATAGCCGCTGATTCCGCCGAGCGGATTGTTCAGATCGTGCGCCACTCCGCTGACGAGGAGGCCGAGGGTGGAGAGCTTGTCGCGCTCCATCAGGTGCTCGTCCATCGCCCTCCGCTCGTCCGACAGCTGCTTGATCCTCAGGTGGGCCGCGACCCGCGCGCGGAGCTCGGCGCCCAGGAACGGCTTCGTGATGTAGTCGCTGGCCCCCGCCTCGAATGCCTGCGATACACTCTCCGAGTCCGCCTTGGCTGTGACCATGAGGATCGGCAGCGACAAGGCATCCCACCTCTCCCGCAGACGCCGGCATACCTCGAGGCCCGTCACCTCGGGCAACATCCAGTCGAGAAGCAGAACGTCGGGCGGTGAGTCCTCCACCATGCGCAACGCCGCCGCGCCGTCCGGGGCGATCAGCACGTCGTACCCGACGCGGCGGAGAAGCATCTCGAGCATCTCCGCGGCCGCCGGATCGTCCTCGGCCAGCAGGACGAGCGGGGCGCGGGCCGGGAGCTCGGCGCTCGCGAACGAGGAGTTCGTCATACGAGGCGCTTCGGCGAGTGGAGGCGGCGTTCGATGTCGATCGGCGGTCGTGCGAGAAGCGTGAGCATCGACTGCTGGTCCAGGGTACGGCGTTCGGTGCTGAAGACGCGGAACATCCGGGCGGAGTGATACAGCTCGTCCGCCACGCGCGGAAGGTCGATGAGCCCGGCGTGCCCGCTTTCGGGAAGCCTGACGGTCCGGCCGTCCCGCTGCAGAAGGAGGAGGTCCAGGCCCATCATCCTCGGCTTCTCGGGATAGTCGAGGAAGACACTGCCGTCGGGAAGGTCCAGGTCACCGGCGATCCGGCTTTCCATCCGGTTGCGAAGATCCGGACGTGTGCCGAACCAATCGCCGAGACCGATCTTTCGGACGACCTCACCGGGTACCTCCAGGATTCGCTTCGGGAGCTTCCGGTCGCGCAGCGCGGGAAGCCAGCGCTCCAGCAGCCGCACGGCCGCCGGCTCGGGAGAGTCCGACGCCCGCGAATCGAGAAGGGCCAGCAGCCCGTCGTCCGTCCTGCCGACCAGCTCCTCGGCGGCGATCAGGCCGCTGGCGATCGCCTCCTGCACAGCCCGCTTGTACAGGGCGGTCGCGGCGCGAACGCCGTGGTGCCAGTACACGTTCCGGAACATCTGGTACTTCGCGAAGAGCAGCGACTCGAGAGCCGATAGGCCCTTCTCGTGGATGCCGATCTCGAGTCGGTCACCGTCCGGATCGCGCAGCAGCGTCAGCGCGTGGATCAGCCGGTCGACGTCGACCGTGCCGTACGGAACCCCGCAGGAGCGTGCATCGCGGTTGAGATACTCGATCTTGTCGAGATCGAGGCTCCCCGCGATCAGTCCCTGAAGTGGCGACCGGCTCCAACCGCGGATGAGCTGCTCGATGCGATCCGCGGCGTCGGGCGATACCTCCGTGAGCGCCGCCGCGAGCTCGGGTGATGCCAGGAACCTCCGCGTCAGAGATTCGTGGTGCTCCGTGAGCTGATCGGCACCGAGCTCCTCGAGCGCGTGCGAGAACGGGTAGTGGCCGATGTCGTGCAGGAGCGCGGCGTAGGGTACCACCCGGCAATCCACCGGGTCGACCTCGTCGAGCTCGCCGCGATCACCGAGGAGTTGGAGCGCGCGCCGAGCGAGGTGATACACGCCGAGCGCGTGCTCGAAACGGGTATGTGTCGCGCCCGGGTACACGAGGTAAGCGTGGCCGAGCTGACGAATGTGGCGAAGCCGTTGAAACGCCGGCGAGTCGATAATCCGCAACGCGATCGGGTCGATCCGAATCGTGTTCCAGAGCGAGTCGCGGATGACTTCGAATTCGTCGGCGGTACTGCTTGACGACGGGAGCATGCAGGCGCGGGATTATAGACGGAGGAATAGATCGAGTCAAGAAATCCGCGCGGGTCGATCTCGGCTGAAATACGTCTACCGACCGAGCTCCCACGCGAGGTGCTGTAGCTCGGGCTCGATCAGCTTCTCCCAGGCGAGCCGAACGGCGGCGGGCGAGCCGGGGATCGAGATGATCACGGAACCGTTGAATGTGCCCGCTGTCGCCCGCGAGAGCATCGCGGCCGCGCCGACCTGTTCCCAGCTCAACATCCGGAAGAGTTCGCCGAATCCGGGGATCGACTTCTCCAGCAGCGCGGACAGCGCGTCGAAGGTATTGTCTCGACTCGCGATACCGGTGCCGCCGTTGAAGATGACGATTCGGGCGCCCTTCGGTCCCGAGAGCTCCCGGGCAGCCGAGTCGACCAGAGCGGGCTCGTCGGGGATGATGCGATAGCCCGCCAGGCGATGTCCAGTCGCCTCGATCTGCTCGCGCAGGTAGATCCCGTTGACGTCGGAGTCCGGCGTCCGGCTGTCGCTCACGGTGACGATGGCGACGCCGACCGGGCCCCGTTCCGCCGCGGCCTGACGGTGCTGCTCGCTGCTGACGCTGTTCATGCGCTGCCTCCTGGTCTCGACGCGCGGAGCCGGGCGGACTTTGCCCGCGCCACTGGGAGAATAGCCACCGAGCGAAGGCGCGCCCAGGGGGGCACCGCGACCGCCGCTAAAGTTCCTGTCCGGGCGTGCCGATCCTTCTACGAGAAGTGTGTCCGCCAACCCGGGGTGGAGAGGGGCGAGTGGCCGAATGACGTTCGACGTACTGGTGCTGAACTCGGGCGAGTGGCTCCTCTCGGAGGAGCTGCCGGCCGAGCCGTGGCACGTACTGATCTACCGGCAGCGTGGGGTGCGGCGGAACGAGCTGCACCTCTGGCTGCCGCGCCGCGATGCCACGCGCTCCGGAGCCTACGCGTTTCGCCGCTACTGGGTGGATGGGGAGACGCGATGGTGCGTCGAGGTCCCGCCCGATCCCGACGGCTTCGGCCCTCTCGCGTCCGACCGTGGCAAGCTTCGGGTACGCTTCACCGGACCGGATGGACACGTGCTATGGTCGGAGCACCGTGGCCCGCAGCGGCTGGCCGACCTCACCGATGCCGATCTTCGACGCCTTCGCGTCGACGGCAGGGCCGGCCCCTTCTCCCGCATCTGATCGGAGGACCGAATGGAAATCGAGAGCGCACGACCGGTTCTCCTTCGGCTGCGAGTCATCGCGCTGCTGACCCCCCTCCTCGTCGCCGCCTGCGACCAGAGCACGGCCGAGATCGTACAGGAGATCGACGCGGCGCGCGAAGGATGCACCGAGGAGATGCTCGAAGCGAGCGCCGAGGAGTGCGTGCAGATGTTCGAGAAGTACGTCGACATGGGCTCGGACGCGATCGGCACGTACATCGGGGCGATGAAGGCACTCGACGAGGCGCTACAACGTCGACCAGGGCTCCAGTTCGACACGACCGGCCTCGGTAACGCGATAACGCCGGGGTTCGGAACCGCGCCGGACTCGTCTCTCGATTCGGACCGGCCGGTCTACCAGCCCTACGGAGACGGTGACGCCACGAGGCGCCGCCCCGGTCCATCGTGGCGCGACGAAACCGGACGCGGAGAGACCCGGCCGAACGGCCGCGGCCCGCAGTCCGCACCCATGCCTGACCCAGGTAATCGATGGGCGGATCCGACCTACGACGAGCCGATCGGCGGCTCGGCGCGACCGCCGATCGATAGCGATGACCGCACCCCCCAGCGGCGTCCGACCGGCACCGTTGCACCCACCAGGCGTCCGCAGCCACCGGCCCGTGGGGCCATCCTGCCGCCCGAGGAACGCCTGCATCGCCCCTGGATCGGTGACGACGAGCCTCCGGGGCAGTATACTCCAGAAGGTGCGGCTCGATCTGGCGACGCCCCCCGGCCCATTCCGGGCCCGGACGTCGAATCCTCTCGCGAGCCGTACCGGGACCCACCGCACCCCTTCTGAAGCGCCTTCACCTGGAGCGAGCCGATGACAAACGACAGCGAGATCCACACGCCCCC
>JBBDRR010000138.1:0-5374 GCA_040905395.1 Gemmatimonadota bacterium | reverse complement strand
CGACAGCCGGGATCCAGGCTGCACCTTACGCGTCCGGAACCCTGCCGGGTACCACTGGATGTCGCGGCGGTGTTCTGGATCCCGGCCTCCGCCGGGATGACGGGTTGGTGCTCGATGCCGCGGCATGGACCCCTGAATCCCGAATCCCGAATCCTGAATCCTGAATCCCGAATCCTATCTCATACCAGGAGCACTCACATGCAGGACGCAGTCATCATCAGCGCCGTCCGCAGCCCTGTCGCGCGCGGCAAGCAGGACGGGTCCCTCGCGGGAGTCCACGCGATCGACCTCTCGGCGGAGGTGTTGAAGGGGGCGGTGGAGGCGGCGAAGATCGACGCGGCGGAGCTGGAGGACGTCCTCTGGGGGTGTGCGACTCCGGAGGGGTCACAGGGGGCGAACATCGCGCGGCTGGCGCTGCTCCGCGCCGGCTTTCCGGTCGAGGTGTCGGGGACGACGATCAACCGCTTCTGCTCGTCCGGCCTCCAGACGATCGCGATGGGAGCGCAGGCGATCATGTCGGGGATGGCGGACGCGGTGGTCGCGGGCGGCGTCGAGATGATGAGCGCGATCCCGATGGGCGGCCACCACAAGGAGCTGCACCCCGACCTGGGCGACGCCTACATCGGGATGGGGTTCACCGCCGAGCGCGTCGCGGAGCGCTGGAAGATCGGCCGCGACGATCAGGACGACTGGGCGCTGCGCAGCCACCGGCTCGCGGCGCAGGCGTGGAACGAGGGGCGCTTCGAGGGGCAGATCGTGCCGATCCCCGTCGAGCGTGAGATCTGGGAAGGCACCGAGAAGCGGACGGAGGAGGACCTCTTCCGCCAGGACGAGCTGCCGCGGCCGGACACCTCGAAGGAGAAGCTCGCGAAGCTCCGGCCGGCCTTCAAGGTCGACGGCTCGGTCACAGCCGGAAACGCCTCGCCCTATTCCGACGGTGCCGGCGCGATGGTGATGATGAGCCGCGAGAGGGCCGACGCCCTCGGCCTCGAGCCGATCGCCCGCTTCGTCAGCTTCGCCACCGCCGGCGTCGCTCCGGACATCATGGGCGTCGGCCCGATCAAGGCGGTGCCGAAGGTACTCAAACGCGCGGGAATGGACCTGAAGGACATCGATCTCATCGAGTTCAACGAGGCGTTCGCCGCCCAGGTCCTCGCCGTGATGCGCGAGCTCGACTTCGACGAGGAGATCACGAACGTCAACGGCGGCGCCATCGCCCTCGGCCACCCCCTCGGCGCCACCGGTGCCAAGCTCTCCACCCAGATCATCCACGAGCTCCGCCGCCGCGGCGGCGGCACCGGCCTCGTGACGATGTGCGTGGGCGGCGGGATGGGAGCGGCGGGGATTTTTGAGGTCTACGCGTGAGGGCGAGGGTGGAGTCTGAAGTTGTCAGTTTTGAGTTTTTAGTTTTTAGTTGAACAACGTGGGTCGAGCATGTGGTCGCGATCCGGCCTGGAGCATTGCCGGCCCGACGCCGATCGACCCTCATCCGTTGCCGCAACTAAAAACTAAAACTCAAAACTCAAAACTCAAAACTCTCACCCCCCCTCCTCAGACTCCCAGATACGCCCTCCTCACCTCTCCATTATCCAGCAACTCCTCCCTGCTCCCCTCGAGTGCCACCTCGCCGGTCTCGATCACGTAGCCGCGGGTGGCGATCCGCAACGCCGCGTGGGCGTTCTGTTCGGCGAGGAGGACGGACGTGCCGCGGCGGTTCAGCTCGGCGATCGCGCCGAGGACCTCGTCGACGACGAGCGGCGCCAGGCCGAGCGACGGCTCGTCGAGGAGGAGCAGCTTCGGCCGGGCCATCAGGGCGCGGCCGATGACCACCATCTGCTGCTGACCGCCGCTCAGGGAGCCGGCGGCGTCCTTCGCCTTCTGTCGCAGGACGGGGAAGAGAGAGAACACCTCCTCCATCGAGCGCTGCACTCCATCGCGGTCGCGCCGGTGCGGGTAGGCGCCGAGCATCAGGTTCTTTCGCACCGAGAGATCGGGGAAGAGGTGCTTCCCCTCCGGCCCGAGCGCGATCCCCGCCCGCACGACTTCGTACGCCGGGCATCCTGCCAGCTCCCGCCCCTCGAACCTCACCGACCCGGTCAGGGGCCTGACGAGGCCGGAGATGGTCTTGAAGAGCGTCGATTTGCCGGCTCCGTTCGCACCCAGTAGCACGACGATCTCGCCGGGCTGCACGTTGAGGCTCACCTCGTGGAGCACCTCGAACGCCCCGTAGCGGACCGTCAGCGAGGAAACGTCAAGCATGGCTGCGGCTGCCGAGGTACGCCTCGATGACGGCCGGGTCCGCCTGGATCTCCGCCGGCGCCCCCTCCGCGATCTTCTGGCCGTGGTGCAGCACGACGATGCGATCCGAGATCGACATCACCATCCGCATCTTGTGCTCGACGAGGCAGACGGTGATCCCCGCTTCCACGACGCGCCGGATCAGCTCGGAGAGCGCGGTGGTCTCGCCGGCGTTGACGCCGGCCGCGGGCTCGTCGAGCAGCAGCAGCTTCGGCTCGGCCACCAGTGCCAGCGCGATGGCGACGCGCTTCTGCGCCTCCTGCGTCAGCGAACCGACGTGCTGGTGGGCCATCGGCGCCGCGTCGACGAAGGCGAGCGCCCGCATCGCTCGCTCGCGGCACTCCTCCTCCTCACGCCGCGCCCGGGCGGTGCGCAGCAGCGCGTCCCACAGGTGCGTCGAGGTACGCATTCGATAGCCGATGAGCACGTTGTCCAGCGCTGTCGCGGCGGGGAAGAGGCGGGTGTTCTGGAAGGTCCGGCTGATACCTCGCCTGGCCACGCGATGCGGCGCGAGACCGGTGATCTCCTCACCCTCGAAGTGTACCGTTCCGGAGCTCGGCCGGTGGAAGCCGTTCAGCAGGTTGAAGAGGGTCGACTTGCCGGCGCCGTTGGGACCGATGATGGCCGTGACCGTTCCCGCGGCGACCTCGAAATCGACCGCGTCGACGGCTTTCAGCCCCCCGAAGTCAATTCCCAGCTTCTGCGTGCGGAGCAGCATGTGGTCGGTCCGGGTTCTCGAGTCGCTCGGAAGTCGGCGGAGGCGGGGCCTCCGGCGGGGGCGGTCTGTCGGCGAGCCGCAGGCGAAGCTTCTCCGCGACCCCGGCGATCCCGGTCGGCGCGAAGATGATCGAGAGGACGAGCAGCGGCCCGAGGATCAGGAGCTGGTACTCCTCGAAGGCCAGCAGGCCCTGGGTCGCCGTCATCAGGAGCAGCGTTCCCAGCAGCGGCCCCGCGAGCGACGCCGCTCCGCCGATCATGAGGTAGAGCAGCATGTTGAACATCATGATCAGCCCGCTCACGCTCGGTCCCAGGTAGCCGAGAAAGGGCGCGTAGAGGGCCCCGGCGAAGCCCGCAAGCGACGTCGAGATCGTGAACGACAGCCGCTTGGTCCGCCCGACGTTGATGCCGATCGCCTGCGCCAGGTGCTCGTCGTTGCGGATCGCGAGGAAGGTGCGGCCCACCAGAGATCGCGAGAGGTTCCTCACGGCGAGGATCGTCAGAACGAGGCAGAAGAGGTACAGGTAGTACTGCGAGAAGAGCGAGGTGAAGTCGATCGGGCCGATGCTCGTCGGCGGGGGAACGCCGATCAGGCCGTCGGTCCCGCCTGTGACCTCCTCCCACAGATCGATGATCGCGGTGATCATCACGCCGACCGCGAGCGTGAAGATGGCGAAGTAATCCCCCTTCGTCCGCAACGCCACCATGCCGACCAGGAACCCCAGCCCGGCGGTGACCGCGACCGCCGCGGGCAGCGCGAGCCAGAACGAGAGATCGAACCTCACCATCAGGATCCCGGCAGTGTACGCGCCGATGCCGAAGAAGCCGGCATGGGCAAGCGAGAGCTGCCCCGTCTCCCCCACCAGAACGTTCAGCCCGTACACGGCGATGGCCGTGATGAAGCCCGAGATGACGACGGTGAGGAAGTACGGGTTGTCCGACAGGAGAGGGAACGCCAGCGCGACGAGGAGCGCGCCGAGCCAGAGCACCTTCGTGGTCAGTGCCCGCATCCTCAAACGCCCTTCCGGAAGAGGCCGGTCGGGCGGAACGCCAGGACCACGACGAGGACGCCGAAGGCGATGAGCTGCGAGAAGGCGGAGGAGATGTACGTCGCCCCCATCACCTCGACCAGGGCGAGGAGGTACCCGCCCACGACGGCGCCCGGTATGCTCCCCATCCCGCCGAGGATGATGATGACGAACGCCTTCAGGTTCACCGCCTCTCCCATCATCGGAGAGATCAGGTTGAGCGGCGCGACGAGCGATGCCGCCACCGCCGCCAGCCCGGCCGAGATCGCGAAGGTCAGCATCGCGATCCGGCGGGTGTCGATCCCGACGAGCAGCGCACCAGCCCTGTCCTGCGCCATCGCTTCGATCGCCGCCCCTGTCGTGGTGCGCTTCAGGAAGAGCGACAGCCCGATCATCACCGCGACGGCGGCGCCGATCACCAGCAGCCGCTGACTCACGACGGGGAGGCCGAACAGGTTCACCGTCCCGCTGAACGGCGTCGGCAGGCGGCGGAACCCGGCACCCCACACGAGCTGCGCGCCCGCCTCGAAGAAGAGCAGCAGCCCGAGCGCCGCGATCATCGAGTGCAGGTGGGGCGCGTGCCGGAGCGGGTTGAAGACGATCCGCTCGATGAGCACCCCGACCAGCGCCAGCGCCACGACCGAGAGGGCGATCGCCGGAACATAAGGCACCCCGTAGACGGTCGCCGCGAGGAAGGTGACGTAGGCGCCCAGCATGTAGAGGGCGCCGTGCGCGAAGTTGGGGATCTTGAGCACGCCGTAGACCAGCGTCAGCCCGAGGGCGACGAGGCCGTAGATGCTACCCAGCGCGATCCCGTTGACCAGCTGCTGCAGGAGGAGCGTCATGCCGTCGCGCTCAGTCTCGCGGCGCCACGGCGCCGTCGGAGGCGGGCCGCGGGATGACGATCTCCGTGTATTGCCCGTTCTGGACGAACGCCGTCGACACGTCCCCCGTGAGGTGCCCCTCCGCCGTGACTTCGTCGTAGCCGTACGGCTTGCGATCCTCCGGCAGCCGGCTCGCCGCATCGGTGAGCTGGGCGCGTATCGCCTGCGGATCGTCCACGCTACCGGCGAGCTCCATCGCCTCGGCGAAGATGAGCATCCCGAAGTAGTTGAGGGCCACCTCGGATGTCGGCGGCTGATCCCTGCCGAAGCGCTCGTAGTACCTCTCCACGAAGCCCGTCGCTCCCTCGTTCGTGTACTCCTCGAGCGGGTAGACGCCGACCGAACCCTCGAGCGCCGAGACCGGGACGATCGCCTCCATCTCCTCGAACTTCGCCTGATCCATCACGATGGAGCCGCCCTCGAAGCCCTGCTGCCTGAGCGCCTGTA
>JBBDRR010000137.1:0-5482 GCA_040905395.1 Gemmatimonadota bacterium | reverse complement strand
CCGCATCCTCTCGACGGCATGCTCGTCGGGCTCCACGAAGAGCGTTCGGACCTGCTGCGGGATCACGGCGCCGGGCGGCGCACCGCGAGGTTTTCGCACATATTTTCGACGCGTCCAATCGACCGCGACGGTGCCCGAGGTGCGGGCGCGGCTGAATACGGCGGCGATCAGCGCGGCTTCCCCGAGGTCGCGGGCTGGGGGGGAAGCGTCCGCGTCGGGCCAGCGGAGGATGACGTGTGAGCCCGGCACCGACCGGGCGTGCAGCCAGACGTCGTTCGGGGACGACGCGTGGAAGGTCAGCCGGTCGTTGTCGCGGGAGTTGCGGCCGACCCGGACCTCGAGCCCGCCGGACGTGCGGTAGCTCCGATACGGTGCGGCCGCACCCTGATCGCGGGTGGACGCGGCCCGCGCGTCGCGCCGATCGATCTCCTTCGTGAGCCATTCCGGCACCTCCCCCCTGGTCGATACACTTTCCAACGCCTCCCGCCAATGTTTTTCATCCCGCTCGGCTTCCTGGAGCAGCTTTGGTAGCTGTTCCTCGGCGCGCTTTTTCCGACCCGCGAGATCGTAGTAGCGCGCCGCGTTCTCGGCCGGATTCAGCTGCGGGTCCAGCTCGATGCTGATCGGTCGCTCCTCCCAATCCTCCATCTCGACCATCGGCTCGCCCCGAGGCACCTGGTGGAGCTTCGCGAGCAGGAGGTCGCCGATGCCTCGCAGCACGTCGGCTTCGCCCGCCGATTCCAGCTCGGCTCGCAGGCGCTCCGCCTTGCGTTCGGAGGCGTCGAGCCGTTCACGTGCGAGGTTCGTGGCCCGAGCGAGCAGCGGGTCGACGCCGGCCGAAGGCACCGATTCGGACACCTCGGCCATCGCGTCGAGCAGCGAATTCGCGGGCCTCGATTCGATTCCCGAAAGGGCGACCGGGTACGGCTGGGCGCCACCATCGACGAGCAGGATTCGCGGCCGGGCCGGCGGACGACCGCGCAACCACCACCACCGCTCGAAGCCCTCTTCGAGATCCTGGATCGCCTCCGCGCCGAGGATCCAGTCGGCGTTCATCGTGCCCGTCCATGCGAAGTGCCGGAGCACCGCCGCCCGACGCTCGGCCGCCGGCAGGCCGCCGAGCTGCCGCATCCAGCGGTCGAGCGCCTCGTCCCGCGGTACGTCCGGCGCGCCGTACCGCGGGGGGGCCGCGGGCGCCGCGTAGACCTCACCGGGGAAGAGCGACCGGCGACCCGCACGGCGCGCGCGCAGCAGGTTGACGATCCGCTCGTCCTCGTCCAGGAGGATCGCGTTCCACTGGTTGGTATGGAGCTCCAGGATCAGCGCGCGCGACTGCTCGCGAAAGCGTCCGGTCTCCCTCAGATCGATCCGGATCGTTCGTTCGTCGGGTGGCGCGGAGACCCGGGTGACGATCGCGTCCAGCTCGGTGTGGTCGCCGCGGGGAGCCGGCAGCAGGCGAAACCACCCCCGCTCCGGGTGGACATCGACCCGGAGGCCCTCACCCCGATCCAGCGGGAGGGTCACGGACAGGTCGGGCGCGAAGAAAGGAGCCGCGGTCGTTCCGCGGCTCCGGAGGCGCTGATTCAGCTCGTCCGCCAGGTAGCCGACCTGGAGCGGATCGTACTGCATTCTGTTTGACACCGTTTTAACATGAAGTTACCTTTTCGCCCCGTCAACAAGCCCTTGTCGGGTAAGGGTTTTCACGTCTTCTGGCGGTCTTCGCAAGCTTCGTGACGGAGGCGGATCGCCCGGTCGAAACAGAGGCAGATGTCGACGCAGAGCCGGGGTGAGGGACGCAGGGTCACAGTCCTGGATTTGCGGGAGATGAAAGCGCGCGGCGAGCGCATCGCCGTGCTCACCGCCTACGACTATCTCTTCGCCCGCCTCGTCGACGCCGCCGGCACGGACGTCGTCCTCGTCGGTGACTCCCTGGCCCAGGTGGTCCTCGGTCTCGAGAGTACCCTCCCGCTCACGCTCGACGACATGATCTACCACGCCCGGGCCGTGCAGCGCGGCGTGCAGCGCGGCCTAGTCGTCGTGGACCTCCCCTTTCTCACCTACCAGGTTTCCACCGAGGACGCCGTGCGGAATGCGGGGCGGGTGCTCAAGGAGACCGGCGCCAACGCGGTGAAGCTGGAGGGCGGGTCGGCGGAGATCGCGGAGACGGTCGCGGCGATCACCCGGGCGGGGATTCCGGTGATGGGTCATCTCGGCTTCACCCCGCAGTCGGTGAACTCGCTCGGCGGCTACCGGGTGCAGGGGCGAGAGGCAGGCGACCGCCAGCGGATGATCGAGGACGCGGCGCGACTCGAGGCCGCGGGTGCGTTCAGCATCGTCCTCGAGCTCGTCCCGGGCGCCCTCGCCGCCGAGATCACGGGCTCGATCGCGATACCGACGATCGGGATCGGAGCGGGCATCGGCTGCGACGGCCAGGTCCTCGTCCTACACGACATGCTCGGACTCAATCGCGACTTCAGGCCGAAGTTCCTGCGGCGCTTCGCGGAGCTCGGTGAGGAGACGGACGCGGCGCTGCGTGAGTACGTCCGGGCCGTACGATCGGGCGAGTACCCCGCGCCCGAGCACACCTTTGGGTGAGCGGGCGAGGTCGGAATGCTGGTAGCGCGCACGCGTCGGGAAGTCCGCGACTGGAGCCGATGGGCGCACGAGGCGGGCGAACGGGTCGCGCTCGTCCCCACGATGGGTGCGCTGCACCCCGGCCACGACTCTCTCGTGGACATCGCTCGCGAGGCGGCGGACCGGGTCGCCCTCTCCATCTTCGTCAATCCGCTCCAGTTCGGACCCGGCGAGGACTTCGAGCGCTATCCGCGGGACCTGGAGCGGGATCTGGACGCAGCTTCGGCCGCCGGCATCGACCTCGTCTTCGCACCATCACGTGACGAGGTCTACCCAGGGGGCGAACCCTGGATCAGGATCGTTCCGGAGCGAGGCGCCGACACGCTCTGCGGCCGCAACCGGCCGGCGCATTTCTCGGGCGTTCTCACGGTGGTGGCGAAGCTCTTCGGCGTCGTTTCCCCAGATGTGGCGGTTTTCGGGGAGAAGGATTATCAGCAGCTCGTCCTCATTCGCCGCATGGTGGAGGATCTGGAACTGGGGGTCGAGGTCCGAGCGGCCCCCATCGTGCGCGAGGCCGACGGCCTGGCGATGAGCTCGCGCAACCGGTACCTCAGTGCCGAGGAGCGCGAACGGTCGCTGGCGTTGTCACGCGCTCTTCGTGACTGCGCCGCTCTCTTCACGGCGGGCGAGCGCGACCCGGCACCGTATCGGCACCGGCTGCACCGGCTGGCGAGTGACGGGTTATCGCTGGAGTACGGCGAGGTCGTCGACCCCGTTACGCTGGCGCCGGTCGAGCGCGTCGTCGATGGAATCGTCTGCGCCGTAGCCGCCCGCGTGGGAGCCACGCGGCTAATCGACAATCACATTCTCGGGACTGATCAGGCCCCCTGACGAATGTCCGGCACCACTCTGACCCGCTTCGAATGGCCGGCTCCGGTTTCCGCGCGTGTGCGCCCGGAACGTCGACGAGTCGCGGGACTGCGCCCGGGCGACGCGACATGAAGGGGTGGGCGGCGGTCCTGCTGGCGCCTCCCGAGCCCGAGGACGGGCCGATGCGCTCGCGAATTCCTTCCCTCCTGCATCCCGTTGCCGGGCGGCCGCTCATCTGGCACTCGGTGAGCTCGCTCCTCCTTCAGGACAACCCTCCGCGGGAGATCCTCGTCGTGACTCCCCCGGGCCTCGGCGGCGACCTCTTCGTGGACCTTCCGGTCGAGGTCCGGAGCGTCGAGTCCGATTTCCCGGGTGACGACGAACCCGCCTCGCTGGACGTTCCGGAGGGGCCGATCGTCATCATGCACGCGGGCGCCGGCATCGAGACCGTGCATCTCGGCCGGCTGCTCTCGGCACAGGAGGGGGAGTGGCTCGGCACGCCGAGCGGGGAGGCCGTCGCGCTCGTCGGCGGGCGGGAGGAAGTCGTCGAGCTGCTGCGGAGCCCGGCGCCGTTCAGCGCCGTGGAGGGGATGTTCCCGCCGGATCGACAGCTTGACGACACGCCGGGGATCTTCAGGGTCCGGAACCGCGCCGACCTCGCGCGGGCGCATCGTCGGATCCGCGACGGGCTCGTCGACTCCCTGATGTCCGCCGGAGTCACCTTCCTCCTGCCCGAGACGGTCATGGTGGATGTTGACGTCCGGATCGGCCGCGATACGATGATCTATCCCGGAGTGACGATGGAGGGACAGACCACGATCGGCGAGGAGACCGTCGTCGGACCGGGCTGCCGGATCATCGACAGCTGGGTGGGCAGCGGGGTCGAGCTGAAGGGATGGAACTATATCGCGCACACGTCCGTCAGGAACCGGGCGATTCTGGAGCCGTATGTCCGACGCGGATTCGACTGAGGACCGGCTGGATTCGCTGTCGCCCGTCGAGCTGGCGGCCGCACGCGGGGAACTGCCCGAGTGGAGCCGGGTCTCGACCAAGCGGCGGGCGCACATGGGACGTGTCGCGGCTCTCATGGAGGTGTGGGCCCACGGATTGGGGCTCCCGGAGGACGAAGCTCTGCGTTGGGCGGCCGCCGGCTGGCTCCACGACGCGCTCCGGGACGAGGATCCCGAACGACTGGTTCACTTTGTGAGCGGTGAAGAGCGCCAGCTGCCCGGCCCGGTCCTCCACGGCCCCGCCGCCGCGGCCCGCCTGAAGGGTACGGTCGATCCACGTGTCGTCACGGCCATCCGTTATCACACCATCGGTCACCCCAGGCTGGACCGGATGGGGCGAGCGCTCTACCTTGCGGACTTCCTCGAGCCAGGACGCGACTTCGCCGAGGAGCGGCGGACGGGCCTTCGGGCCCGGATGCCGGCCCAACTCGACGAAGTCCTGGTCGAGGTGCTGGGATCACGCATCAAACACCTCATCGAGAAACGAAAGCCGATCCGCGCCGAAACGGCTCTCTTCTGGTCCTCGGTCCTGGAGGGAGGCTCCGCGTGAAGCTCAGATTGCTCGGCTTCGGACTGACCGTGATCAGCGTCGCGGTGCTGCTCATTTCGCTCGTGACCGGCGTCAGAACCGGCGGAGCGGGCGACGACGCCGAGGTCCTCGTGCGTCCCGGAGTGGCCACCGTCGACGAGCGCATTCGCGTGGAGGTCCTGAACGGCGCGGGGATCGCGGGGCTGGCGCGTTCGGTTACCGAGTCTCTCCGGGCGGACGGTTTCGACGTGGTCTACTACGGCAACGCCGGCTCTCTAGCTCGAGATTCGACCACGATCCTGGACCGTTCGGGGAACGAGGAAGCGATCGACGCCGTGGCGCGCGCGCTGGAGATCGACAGGGTGGAGACCGCGATCGATACGACGCTCTACCTGGAAGCGACGATCGTGCTCGGGTCGGACTGGGAGGCGGGCGGACGGGAAAGAGGGAATAGGGAATAGGGAATAGGGAATAGGGAATAGGGAATAGGGAATAGGGA
>JBBDRR010000136.1:0-5515 GCA_040905395.1 Gemmatimonadota bacterium | reverse complement strand
CTTGACGTCGCTGGCCCGCTTTTTCTACCGAGCCCACCCACCTACATAGTATCTTCCGCCGGGATGACACAACGTACCACGCACGCAGCAGTTCATGCCCTACCCTCAACTTCCGACAACGGCGGCCGACCTCGAGGAGCAGATCCTCGAGCGCTGGAACGCCGAAGATACCTTCCGCCGCAGCCTCGAGCAGACGGCGGGCGGGGAGCCGTTCGTCTTCTACGAGGGCCCGCCGACGGCGAACGGCCGGCCCGGCATCCACCACGTGCTTTCGCGGACGATCAAGGACGCGGTCGCCCGGTTCCGGACGATGGAGGGGCGCCACGTTCCACGCGTCGCCGGCTGGGACACGCACGGTCTGCCGGTGGAGATCGAAGCGGAGCGCAGGCTCGGGATCTCGGGGAAACCCGAGATCGAGAACGTGGGAATCGCCCGCTTCAACGAGGTCTGTCGCGAGAGCGTGCTCACCTATACGGAAGACTGGGAACGGTTCTCCGCCCGCATCGGCTACTGGCTGGACTATTCCCGGCCCTACGTCACGTACCATCGCTCCTACATCGAGTCGATCTGGTGGAGCCTGAAGCAGATCGCGGAGCGGGGTCTCTTCTACCGCGGCCACAAGATCCTGCCATACTGTCCGCGTTGCGGGACCGGGCTGTCGAGTCACGAGGTCGCGCAGGGCTACCGCGACGTGCTCGACCCGTCGCTGTACGTCACCATGGCGGTCGAGGGCGATCAAGGCCGCCACTTCCTCGTCTGGACGACCACGCCGTGGACGCTCGTCTCCAACACAGCGCTCGCCGTGCATCCCGACCTCGAGTACGTCGAGGTGGAGCACGAGGGAAAGCGCCTGATCCTCGCGGCCGATCGAGTGAACGCGCTCTTCGGCGAGGAGGCGCAGGTCGTCGGACGGCAGCCCGGATCGGAGCTGGTGGGTCTGCGATACGCTCGGCCGTTCGACTGGGTGGAGGATCCCGGTACCGGGGAAGCGTGGCGCGTGCTCGCGGCCGACTTCGTCTCCGCCGAGGAAGGCACGGGCATCGTCCACACGGCGCCCGCGTACGGTGCGGACGACTACGCTCTCGGCCAGCAGGAGGGGCTGCCAGTCTTCCGCCCGGTGGACGACCGCGGGAGGTTTCCCGAAACATTCCCGGTGGTGGGTGGCCGCTTCGTCAAGGAGGCCGATACCGACCTCGTACGGATGCTGAAGGAGCGTGGGCAGGTCTTCCGATTCAGCCGGGAAGAGCACTCCTACCCCCACTGCTGGCGCTGCGGCAGTCCGCTGCTGTACATGGCGCGCGACTCCTGGTTCATCCGAACGACGGAGGTTCGCGAGCAGCTCATCGCGAACAACGACCAGGTAGCCTGGCACCCGCCGGAGGTGGGCTCTGGGCGGTTCGGGGAGTGGCTCGAGAACAACGTCGACTGGGCGATCTCCCGGAATCGTTACTGGGGCACTCCACTCCCCGCCTGGGTGTGTGACGCGGACGACGAGCACATCGAGTTCATCGGATCCATGGCTGAGCTGGAACGCCGAGCCGGCGGGCTCGAGGAGGGGTTCGATCCGCATCGTCCGTTCATCGACGAGATCACGTGGGCCTGCGATCACGACGACTGCGCGGGCCGGATGGTCCGGACTCCGGAGGTGATCGATGTCTGGTACGATTCGGGCGCAATGCCCTTCGCGCAGTGGCACTACCCATTCGAGAACGAGGAGGAGGCGGAGCGCTTCTTCCCGGCAGACTTCATCTGCGAGGGCGTCGATCAGACGCGCGGCTGGTTCTATTCGCTGATGGCGATCTCGACGCTCCTCGGCCGCGGGCCGGCGTTCCGCCATGTCGTGGTCAACGACATGATCCTGGACGCCGAGGGCCTGAAGATGTCGAAGTCTCGCGGCAACATCGTCGATCCGTGGGAGGCGATCGGCGAGTTCGGCGCGGATGCGATCCGCTGGTACCTGCTGGCGAGCTCGCACCCATGGCTCCCGAAGCGCTTCGATCCAGCCGGTGTCCGCGAGACCCAGAGAAAGGTCTTCGACACGCTCCGCAGCACGTATCACTTCTTCTCGCTGTACGCGAACCTGGAAGAGTGGAGCTCGGGACGGGCGGACGAGCCGGCGGTGCAGAACCGGCCGCTGATGGATCGCTGGCTCCTGTCCCGGCTCGCCCGGGTCACGGAGGAGTGCACCGGGAATTTCGCCGACTACAACCTCACGCACGCGGTCCGCGACCTGGCGGATTTCATCGTCGACGACCTCTCGAACTGGTACGTACGCCGTTCGCGGGACCGGTTCTGGGGTAGCGCGGACCGGGAGGATACGCGCGCCGCCTTCGCCACCCTGCATCGGACGCTGGTGGACGTGGCAAGGCTGATGGCGCCGGTCTCCCCGTTCCTGGCGGACTGGCTGCACCGGGCGCTGATCGGGAGCAGCGTACACCTGGCCACGCTACCGCGGCCCCTCTTCGCGAGGGACGAGGTCCTGGAGACGGGAATGGATGCCGTTCGTCGTCTCTCCACCCTGGGTCGCGCGGCCCGCGAGCAGGTGCGCGTGCGCGTACGGCAGCCGCTGCAGACGTTGTATGCGGTGGTACCGCCGGGGGTGCGCCTCGAGCGGGAGCTGGTCGAGATCCTACGCGACGAGCTGAACGTGAGGCAGGTAGAGTTCATCGAGGGTGCCGAGCACCTCGTGACGTTCAGTGCGCGGCCGAACTTCCGGACGCTGGGCGCGCGGTTCGGAAAGGCGACCCCAAAGATCGCCGATGCGATCCGAAGTCTCGGCACCGACCGGCTGGCGGCGTTCCGGCGCGGCGAGCCCCTCGAGGTGGAATTCGAGGGCGGGAGAGCACCGCTGGAGCAGGAGGATCTCGAGATCGTACAGGAAGCGACGGGGGATTTCGTGGTCGAGGCTGAGGGCGGCTTCACCGTCGCCCTGGATCCGACGTTGACTCCCGAGCTACTGGCCGAAGGGATGGCCCGGGAGCTGGTCAGCCGCGTGCAGCGGCTGCGCAAGGAGGCCGGGTTCGAGGTGGCCGACCGCATCCGGCTCGGTGTCTCCGCCGAGGAGGAGCTTACCGGAGCGTTCGAGGCGCACCGCGAGTTCATCATGGGCGAGACGCTGGCCGTCGATCTGGAACTCAGCGGCGAGCTCAGCGACGGCGAATACGATACGACGCGGACCGTCGACCTCGAAGGGGACGAAGTGGTTGTCGCGATCACACGCATCCTGCCGACCGGAGTAGCATGAGCAAGGAAGAGTTGCAGATCCCGTCCGGCGCCGCGGCCGACGCCGAGCTCGACGACGGCCGCAAGGCCCTCATCTATGGCGGAGTCACCGGCGTCATCATCGCGCTGGACCAGATAACGAAGTATGTGGTGCAGCAGACCCTCCCGCCGTATCAGCCGCTACCCGTCCTCGGCGATTTCTTCCGGCTCACGTTCATCTACAATCCCGGCGCGGCGTTCGGGCTGCACGTCGGACCTCTCTCGAGATACATCTTTCTCGGCCTGACCGTCGCCTGCGTGATCGTACTGTTCGTGTGGTTCCGGACCACGCCGTCGAGCGATCGTCTCAGGCTTATCGCGATATCCCTGGTGACGGCGGGTGCCCTGGGCAACTTCATCGACCGCGTACGGTCGTCGCGCGGAGTGATCGACTTCTTCGACGTCGGATTCGGCAATCTGCGATGGCCGGTCTTCAACATCGCGGACATTGGAGTAACGATAGGAGCCGTTCTCCTTGCCGTCTCGCTCTGGCGAGAGGAGCAGGAGGCGTCCAAGGATGACGTCTGAGGGAGAGCGGATCGAGATCGTCGTCGGGGAGGAGCCGGAGCAGCGGCTCGACAGCTATCTCGCCGAGCGGTTGGACCTGTCACGGAGCCGCATCGAGCAGCTCATCGGAAACGGCCAGGTACAGCTGAACGGCGGGCTGCCCAAGAAACGCGACATCCCCCAGAGCGGTGACAGGATCGTCGTGCAGCTTCCGCCGGCCCAGCCCTCCCACATCGGCCCTGAAGCGATTCCGCTCGACATCGTCTACGAGGACGAGGATCTCCTCGTGGTCAACAAGCCGGCGGGGCTCGTGGTGCATCCAGCGCCCGGCCATCCCTCGGGAACACTGGTCAACGCGCTGCTTCACGCGGTGACGGATCTCTCCGGAATCGGCGGAGTCCTGAGGCCGGGAATCGTGCACCGGCTGGATCGCGACACCTCCGGCCTGATGATCGTCGCGAAACACGATCGAGCGCACACCAAGCTGAGCGCCGCGCTCAAGCGCCGGCGAATCCGGCGGCGGTATCTCGCGGCTTCGTGGGGTCATCTCCGCGAGGAAACGGTGACCGTGGACGCGCCGATCGGCCGTCACACGACACAGCGGAAGCTGATGGGCGTCGTCGAGGACGGGAGGCGGGCCGTGACCCATTTTCGCGTCCTGGAGCGCTGGCGAGCGGCGGAGCTGCTCAGCGCGGAGCTTGAGACGGGCCGCACGCACCAGATCCGCGTGCACCTCCTGCACATCGGGCACCCCGTGGTCGGTGACGCTACGTACGCCGCCGGGCGCGAGCGTGGATTCTCGGGCCCCGAACGCGGCTGGGCACGGAGCCTCGCCCGTCGAACGCCGAGACAATTCCTGCATGCAGCCCAGCTCCGCTTCGAGCATCCGCGGACCGGTGCCGATATGGAATTCGAAGCAGCGCTGCCGTCCGACCTCGCCGCGGTCGCCGAGTGGGCCCGGGAGCCCTCGGCTTGACTGATTCGTGACGCCGACCGTTCTCGTCTGCGACGACGCGGTCTTCATGCGGCGGCTCCTCCGCGAGGTCCTGACCGGCGGCGGCTATCGGATCGTAGGCGAGGCGGAAAGCGGCGTCCAGGCGGTCGAGCTCTATCGGGACCTTCAGCCGGATCTGGTCACCATGGACATCGTGATGCCGGGGATGGGCGGTATCGATGCCGTTCGTGAGATCGTTGCCATCGACCCCGCCGCGCGAATCCTGATGTGCACCTCGATCGGGCAGCAGGCGCTGATGGAGGAAGCGGTGCACGCCGGCGCGAGGGAATTCGTCCTGAAGCCTTTCCAGCCGTCGCGGGTGCTCGAAGCCGCGCGGCGTGCACTCGGCTGACGCGCTACGTGACCCCCCGCATCTCCTCGCCGCGAGATAGGGAGATCCTGCACCGCCTCGCCTCCCGGATCGAGCCGGGGGATGCGGGCGCGCACAACAACCTGGGCGTCCTCTACTTCAACAAGGGCATGGTCGCCGAAGCGGTGGACGAGTTCCACCTCGCCCTCGAGGTCGATCCGTCGCTGCAGGTCGCCCTCCGCAACCTCGAGATCGCCTACCTCGGAAGCGGCTACTACGAGGAGCTCGCCGGCGCCCTAACCGACCGGCTGCGTGAAGATCCGGAGGATGACGACGCCCGCTGGCGCCTGGCCCGCGCCCACCGCAACACTGGACATCTCGACGAGGCAGCGGCGGAGACGAAGCGCCTGCTCGCCGCCGACCCCTCCAACCTCCGGCTCCTC
>JBBDRR010000135.1:0-5616 GCA_040905395.1 Gemmatimonadota bacterium | reverse complement strand
ACGATCCGTCCGCACTCGAAGACATCGAAAGCCGGGGCTACCTCACCACTCCGGTGACACGGGTTGGTGTCCGGTGGATCGCGGGCTTCCGTCGGGCCGCATTCGATGACGCACTCGCGGCCCTCGACCAGTGACAAGGTCTGACGAATCTGTCCGCCTCGCCCGCCTGCACGAGTTTGGGGGCACGACGATGACCTCAACGGTCGGCGTGCTCCTGGCTGATCGGAGTCCACGCACTCCTGGGCGTGCGTCGCAGCAGAGTGGCCTCGGCACGGGGCTCTCAATCCGAAGGGGAGCCGAGCAATGACATCAGGGCGGCGAGCACGAAGGAGCCGGGGGCCCACGAACCAGGGAGGCATCCGGAGGCGGGGCATCGCGTTAGCGATTGCCGGTGCTGGCCTTGCTGCCCTTGCTGCCGTCGCGGTCTGGGGTGTGTTCGTGGCAATGGGCGGCGAGAGCGTGGAGCCGACATCAGCCGATCGCTTCATGCACCTCCATGGCCTCGCCGTCCCAGGTTGGGCGCCCGAACAGCTCTACATCAGCACTCACTCCGGCCTGATCGAGGTGGATGAGTCCGGCGACTGGCGCTTCGTCAGTGAGCAGCTCACGACTTCATGGGCTTCGCTCACCATCCGGCGGAGCCGGGCACGATGTTCTCCAGCGGTCACCCGGCCCCGGGGAGCGGCCTGCCCAATCCGATCGGCTTCATGCAGAGCAGAGACGCGGGCGTCACGTGGGAACCCATCTCCCTCCAGGGCGAGGTCGACTTCCACGTGATGAGCGTGAGTGCCGCAGAGGCGGACGTGATCTACGGCCTGAATGCTTCGGGCGCTGCCGGCCTGTACCGGAGTATGGACGGTGGCCGGACGTGGGATCGGCCATTGGCAGCCGAACTCCAGGGCCGCAACGTCTTCGCCCTCGCCGCCGGCCCCGAAGATGCGAATAGCCTCCTGGCGGGGACGTCGGACGGGCTCTGGCAGTCGAACGACGGCGGCGAGTCGTGGAAGCAGCTCATCGTCGGACCCCCAGTAACGGCGGCCGCCTTCACTCCCGGCGACGCTGCTGCAGTGGTCATCTACATCGCCGACGGCCAAACGGGCCTGGTCCAGATCGCCGACCTTGCGGGAGCACCGACCTCGACTCGACCGCTGGGCCTCGTGCTCCCACCAGATGACGCCGTGCTGCACATCGCGCTCCATCCCGACCAGGACAGGGTCATGTACGCGGGTTCAGCCACGGCTAGCCTCTTCCGCACTTCCGACGGGGGCCAGACATGGGACAAGATCGCTAGCGAGGGCGAACGCCTGAGTGGAGAAACGCCTTGAGTAGGCGAGCGCTTCGACGCTCGTCTGGACGCGGCGGAGGCCTTCTCGGCAGAGCAAGCCGCGCCGCTGTGTGCGCGAGCGTGCTGGTCACTCTTGCGATCCCTGCGGTCGCCGAGGCACACGAAGACCACTCGCAGTCGAGTTCGTGGCTTGACTCATTCCTCTCCGGACCCGCAGCTCTCGCACTGCTGTTCGGCGGGATCGCGGTCGGCGCTGCCGGAATCCGGTACCTCCGCAGGCGCTCCGGCCCCGGTGTCGGGCGCGCGCTCATGATGGTCACTCTCACGGTCTCGCTCGCAGCGCTCGCACTTGGCGGAGCCGCAAGCTATCAGGCGATGGCAGGCCATTCGTCTCGGACGGACACGGCGCTGTACGAGGGATCGGCTCTCAGCGGAGCCGCTCCGGAATTCACACTGACCGATCAACGAGGTGCGGACGTCGGGCTCAGCGATCTCCGTGGGCGTGTGGTGCTGCTCGCGTTCCTCGATCCCAACTGCACCGACATCTGCCCGCTCACGGCGCTCCACTTCAGACAGGTGAGCGAGGAGATGGGGACGGAAGGGGCCCAGGTAGCGCTGCTCGCGGTCAACGCAAATCCTGAGGCGACAAGCGTTGACGATGTCGCAGCGGCGAGCCGGCGCTGGGGCGTCGACAGCCTCCCGGCATGGCACTTCTTGACGGGCGACGCGGACGAGCTGGAGGCAGTCCGCGGTGCCTATGGGGTGCTCGGCGGTGTGCCGAAGGCCGACATGCCCGGCGAGGTAGCGCACACCCCCGGGGTCTTCGTGATCGACCAATCGGGTGAGCGGCGCTGGTACGTCTCTGTCCCCGAGAACGCCTTCCTCGATCAGGACTGGCCTGGGCCGCCGCTGACAGAAGTACTACTGACGCATGCGCGGCAGCTCCTGCACGAATGAGCAGAGACCTCCCCTTGACCTTCTAGTCAGCGGGAACGCGTAGCGTGATGAGCGACGTGGAGGATCGGAGGACACGATGGACTGGTGGAAGTGCATCAACTGGCAAGTGGCGGCCGGGCTCGTCGGGGTGGCGGTCGCGCTCTATCTCGCTGCACCGGGGTTAGCGACGGCGGCCCTTCCGCTCCTCGTGTTCGCGCTCTGTCCGCTGTCGATGCTGGTCATGGCCCTCGCCATGCGCGGCGGGATGAGGGGGACCGCGTCTCACACCCATGTCCAGGAGCACGACTGCCGTGCGGACGAGTCGACCGACGATCGCAGGCAGCCTGGAAGCGCCGGAGCGCAGACAGCCGGTTGGTTGAGAGCTGCTCCGAACCCGACGAATAGTCGGTCGATCTGAGGTCCAGACGCGACGACGAGTTAGTTCATGATGCGGGCAGGTCGACTCCAGCTAGGCCTCGGATTGCTGGGTGCCGCTCTGCTGGCCATCCTCGTGGTCCTTGGCATCGCGATGGCGCGGGGCGTCGGCGGCCTCGCTGAGGGACGTACTGGCGGTGATCTCGGCCAGGCCTCGGACTTCACGCTGCCGCAGTTCGATGGCGAGTCCTTCGTTCTCGCCGACTACGCGGATCAACCCGTCTTCCTCTACTTCTGGGCCTCCTGGTGCATCCCCTGTGAGGAGGAGGCGCCGCTGATCGAGGCGCTCTGGCCAGAGTACCGCGACCGAGGGTGGACGTTCCTCGGAGTGAACATCTGGGATTTGGAGAGTGATGCTCGTCGCTTCGTTGAGCGGCACGGGCTGACCTTCCCGTTGGCCCGCGACGAGGACGGAGAGGTCTACCTGGACTACGGCGTGCAGGGACTCCCGACCGCGTTCTTCCTTGCTCCGGGACTGGAGATGTACGCCCGCTACGACGGCCTGCTCTCCGAGGAGACACTGCGAGGACTGCTCGATGAGGTGGAAGTGGCCGACCTCGCCCAGGAAGAGCCACTGAGCGAGCAGCCGGGGCGTACGCCGCCCTCCGATACCAGACGGCTCTCTATGGGGGGCCTGTGAATCGGTACCGTCTCCCCCAGACGGCAGGCCCCACCGGCCACTCCACCGCTCTAGATTGCCCTCCCCATCCGCTAGCAATCGCCGCTGCAAGGGCACAGGAGCGACGTGCGCGCCGGCAGGGGCTTCTTGCGAGTACGGCTGGAGTCGTCGCGCTGCTCGTGGTCGCCTGCGGAGGTGGATCAGAGTCGAGTTCCACGCCTTCGGACACCCTAGACCAGGCGGCGATCGCTCAAGGGGAGAGGGTCTACCAGGCGAACTGCGCGACCTGCCATGGCGCGGACGGAGAAGGGCAGCCCAACTGGCAGTCGCCCGGGCCGGACGGTGTCTATCCGGCACCTCCACATGACTCCTCGGGCCACACCTGGCATCACTCGGACGAGCTGCTGCTCGAGATCATCCGACGCGGTGGGCAGGAGGTGTACGGCAGCGAAACGGTCCGATCCGGGATGCCGGCCTGGGGTGACCGGCTGAGCGCGGATGAGATGCGGGCGGTACTCGCCTATCTCAAGACGCTCTGGGGGCCGGACGAGCGCGAGTTCCAGGCAGCGCTGGAGTAGGGGTCTGGCTCATCGACCAACTCCGCGAGGCACTGGTGGTTGGTGCCGGCCTCTTCTGGAAAGCCTTCTGGGCGCTGGCGTTCGGTTACGCCTTCTCCTCGCTGATCCAAGTCATCGTGCCCCGCGATCTGATCGCCCGGTATCTCGGCCACCCCGGCTTGAAGCCAACCGCGCTCGCCATGATCCTCGGGCCGGCCTCCTCAGCGTGCTCGTTCGCGGCGCTCTCGGCTGGTCGCGCGCTCCTCACCAAGGGCGCCGCCCTGGTCCCCATGCTTGCGTTCCTCTTTGGCTCGACGAACCTCGCCCCTCCGGTGGCTGCCCTGGCCTGGATCTTTTTAGGTTGGCAGTTTGCGTTGGCGCTCGTCGTGGGCTCCGTGGCCCACGTCGCGATCATGGCCGCCATCGTGCGAGTGTCCTATCCGGAGGAGCTGGTCGAGCGCGCCCGCGATCGTGCAGGAAGCGTCGGCCATATGGGGATGCGCGGTGATCCGGCGGACGGCCTACCGCGCTCCTGGCGGAAGAAGATGGGGAGTGGGCACGCCTGGCAGCGCGTCGGGCTGACGTACCGCGGCGAGTGGGCCATGGTCTGGAAGGACCTGCTCGCCGGATTTCTCGTCGCCGGGTTCGTCGCCACGCTCGTGCCCGATGCGCTGTTCAATGCCATCTTCCCGCGGGCCCTGCCCCCTGTGCTGCTGGTGCCCGTCCACGCTCTGCTCGGACCAGTGCTTGCGCTGATGACCGTCATCGGATCGATGGGCAACGGTCCGCTCGCGGCGGTGCTCTGGGAGAACGGCGTCCTGTTTGCCGGGATCATCGCGTTCCTCTACGCGGACTTTGTCGTGCTCCCGTCGCTGCGGATCAACGCGGCGTACTACGGCTGGCGCTTCGCGGTGTATCTGGCCCTCGTCTTCACCGCCTCGGCGGTCGGCGCTGGGATCGTGATGCACGCGCTGTTCTGGCGCCTGGGATTGATCCCAGAGGTGAAGACCGGCCGCGTGGAAGAGCTCGCGCAGTTCGGAATCGACTACACGCTGTTCCTGAACCTGGCTGCACTCGCCCTCTCAATCACGCTGGTCTGGGTGAGTCGGCGAATCGGCGAGTCGAAATAGCGATCGCTGCTTGCTCGCATTCTCGATGTCGAGGCGGCCCAGTCCTGGTCAGTCTTCTTCTCGCCCCGAGTGGTTGGACTGTGGGACGGAGATTGGGAGGCACGAACGAGTGGGAGTTGGGCGGGCTTGCCCGGCGCCACGCTCGTGGCGCCGTTCGCGGTTGCTGCACTCGCCCCATGCGGGTCTTGCCTCAGAGGTCCGAGGAGGCGACTCGAGTTCAGCATGACGCCGACATCCGGTAGCAGCTGGGCGGCCGCGGCCCACACAGGCGGGAGGATGCCGAAGGCAGCGAGGCTCACCCCGATGGCGTTGTAGGCGGCGGCAAAGCCGAGGTTCTGCCGGATCGTCCGAGCAGCGCGTCGTCCCAAGACGATCGCTTCGGGCAGGAGGTCCAGGTCATCTCGGAGCAGCGCAACGTCCGCAGACTCCACCGCGGCTGCGGTACCGGCCGCCCCCATCGCGACCCCGACGTCCGCCTGAGTCAACGCGGGCGCGTCGTTGATCCCGTCGCCGACCATCATCACGATTGCGCCGTCCGCCTGCAGCTTCCGCACGACCTCGATCTTGTCCGGTGGGAGCAACCGTGCTTGGTATTCGATTCCGAGAGCGCCTGCGATACTCGCGGCGACCCGTTCGTTGTCACCGGTCAGGACG
>JBBDRR010000134.1:0-31993 GCA_040905395.1 Gemmatimonadota bacterium | reverse complement strand
CCTGAAATCCCCCTGATCCTTGATGCGGCCGTTCTCGACCCAGACTCCGAGGAACCAGCGGTCGTCCGCCTGCTCGTGCCAGCCGAGATGATCCTCGATCGCCCGGACCTCGACGGGAGCCCACGCGGCGAGATCGCGACCCAGGCGCCGCTCGACCTCCGCGCGGAACCAGTCCAGGCCGCGCTCTTCGATGAGGTACTTCATTCGCGCGACCCTGCGGTTCTCTCGATTGCCGTTGTCCCGCTGCACGCCGATGATCGCCTTGGCCACCTCGACGACCTCGTCGGGCCGGACGAAGCCGAGGTGATCGGCCAGCCGCGGAAAGGTCTCCGACTTCCCGTGGGTCTGACCGAAGCCGCCGCCGACGAGCACGTTGTAGCCGACGATCTCCCCGTTCGCCTCGACCACCAGAAAGCCCAGGTCGTTGGCGTAGACGTCCGTGCAGTTATCCTCCGGGAAGGCGAAGGTGATCTTGAACTTCCGGGGCAGGTAACGCTCGCCGTAGAGGGGATCGGCCTCGGGAACCAGTGCCTGCGTCACCCTGGAGCCGTCGATCCAGATGTCGTGGTACGAACGGGTCTTCGGCAGCGTCTCGTCCGACAGCTCGCGCGCCAGCTCGATCACCTGTTCGCGGTTGCGGTTCAGGTGCGGCGCCGGGCATGTGCATACGTTCCGGACGACGTCTCCGCAGGCGCCGAAGGTCGTCACGAGCGCCTCGTTCAGCTCGTTGATGGAGGAGCGGAGCTCGCCCTTCACGACACCGTAGAGCTGGAACCCCTGACGGGTGGTGACCCGGAGAGTCCCGTCGCCGTATCGGTCCGCGAGATCGTCGTGGAGGATGTACTGCTGGGGAGTCATGACGCCGCCGGGCAGCTTGCTGCGGATCATGAAGCTGTAGGCGGGCTCGAGGCCGGCTTTCTTGCGCTCCTTACGCTGATCGCGGTCCTCCTGCTGATACGAGCCATGGAACTTCAGGACCTGCTTGGCCTCCTCGGAGAGATGGCTCGCCTCGTTCTCGAGCTCCGCGTGCAGCGGGCCTCGCAAGCCGATGCTGTCGAGCTTTATCCGCTCGACCTCACTCAATGCCGTCTCGTCGATGATCGTGCTCATTCTATCGTCTGTAAAATTCCTCTGGACCGTCGTCGCGGTGCTTCCGGCGGCGACCGGTCATCAGTTGTCCCGGTTCGGATCCGACCGAATGCCACAGCAGCGCCACCTCGTCATTCGGGGCAGATCAGGAGCGACGCAGAGCGCGTCGCGACGAACTCCATCGACATCTCCCGAATGCCCGACCCGTCCGCCGGCCGCGTCCAGGCCCGCAGGATCGGCTCCGGCGATTCCGGAGGCCCGTGGATCAGCAGCACCGTATCGGGCCAGAGACGGAGATGTTCGAGATCGCGTTCGGCCGGTTCGGCGGCGGCGGCGGTCCCGTAATAGAAGCCGATCACGGAGCTCCCCGTGGCGGCGAGGGAGCGCCGCACGTTCACGTGGACGTGCGGGTCGATCTCGAAGCCGTCCATCCGCACCGCGGGCGGTGCCACGTTGAAGCACCGGAGCGACCGCTCCACCGAGATCCCGTCGCGATCACTGCGGCCGATCAGAAGCCCACACGCGATGATCGGCCCGCTGGCCGCGGTATGCTCCGAGATCGCCGTCCTCGCCCGCCCGGTGATCCAAACGGTCACCAGCCGCCTCCGATGCGGGGTACGATATCGATTTGATCGCCCTCGCCGACCGGCGTGCCCAGCTCCGCGCCAGCGAGCCGCCGACCGTTGAGAAAGTGGCCGATCCTCGGCTCCCCCGAACTTCCGCTCGGGACTTCACGATCCGCCGTATGGCGGTGAAGCATCGGTGGTATCCAGATATTGACGGGCATTCGCTTCGAATTTCGAACAAAAGAAAAACCCCTTTCCGCTTCGTGGCGGATCGGGGTCTGGAGCCAGTTTCGGTCAGTCCTTACATGCTTCGTTCACATGACCTGACACAATGGCTATCCGCCCCGTCCGCCCTCTCGGGACAGACGACCATGGCACAACAGGCACAGGGACAGCAGGTCAGCGGATCGAACAAGTCCGATTCTCGTGTCGTTCGCATTGTATGGTTGTTACTGCCCATGAACTATAAGGAATGATCGGATGGTGTCAAGGCGGGAGGTGCTGCTCAGCGACCCGACAGCTGCCGTGAGGGATGGCGGGAGGCGCGAACGATCGGCACACTACGGTGGCGGCGCGGCCGCCAGTGGACGACAGTTCAAGAGAGAGGGCACAATGCCGTGGATCCGGGTGTTGACGGCGCTGCTGATCGTGACGATTGCGGCTGGCTGTTCGATTCTCCGGGGGGCGGACGAGCTCCGCTGATCAGGAGACCCGGTAACAACGTGACTCGAGAATCCTTCGTCATTCTCAGCGGGAGCGCGAACAGACCGCTCGCTGAGGCGATCTGCGACGCGCTTGGCCAGCCGCTCGGGCGATCCCGTACGGAGCGATTCCCGGACGGGGAGATCGGGATCGAGATCGACGAGTCGGTCAGGGGACGCCACGTCTTCATCGTGCAGCCGACCTCGCCGCCGGTGAACGACAACGTGGTCGAGCTCGTGGCGCTCGCCGACGCGTGTCGGCGCGCCAGCGCCGGACGGGTCACCGCGGTGATCCCCTACTTCGGGTACGGCCGTGGAGACCGCCGGAAGAACCGAAGAGTGCCGATCATGGCCCGCGCGGTGGCCGACATGCTCGAGGTCTCGGGCGTGAATCAGGTCGCCGCGCTCGATCTGCATTCCGCGCAGGTGGAGGGATTCTTCCGCATCCCGGTGGAGACGCTCACCGCGATACCGACGCTGGCCGGGGCACTGCAACCGCAGAGAGGCCGAGATCCGGTGATCGTGGGGCCAGATCTGGGCGCGGCGGAACGGGCGACGACCCTGGGTGAGAAGCTCGGGTGCTCCGTCGCCGTCCTGGCGAAGCGCCGATTGAGCGGCCGCGAAGTAGAGATCCGCAGCGTCATCGGTCAGGTGGAGGGACGACGCTGCGTGATCATCGACGATATGGTCTCTACGGGCGGCACGATCCTGAAGGCCGCGGAAGCGCTCCGAGAGGCCGGGGCTCTACCGGAGATGACGGTGGTGGCGACGCACGCGCTATTCAACGAAAACACGGTCGGGCGTTTCAGGGCGGCGGGAATCACGGAGACGATCGTCACCGATACGATCGAGAACCCGGCGGCGCGGCAGCCCGGTGTGTCGAGAGTGTCGGTCGCCCCGCTACTGGCGGGAGCGGTCGCGCGGCTGGTCGCGAGTGAGTCGCTGAAGGACCTGCTTTAGCCCGGCGATGAGCGCGATCATTTCACTGGCCGCCACCTCTATTCGGGAGGCGTGTAGCGGTTCACGGGTGAGGGTCCGAAGGACAACCAGGTCCGAACCTGCAGGTCCTGTCCGAGACCCGGCCTCGACCAGTCGCAGACCCCTTGCGGGAAGATCGCTTCGAGCCGCGCCCACTCCTCGTCGGTGAACGACACCTCATAAGCCGAGCGATCCAGCGGCCGGAGCCGACATTTCAGGACGTCGTTCGTGAGCGGTCCGCCGGCGACCATCCTCGGCCCCGTATGCGGCGGGTAGAGCGCGTTGCAGTGACCAGCCGTGTTGTCGAACAGAGACGTCGGATCGTACGTCTGGGGTTCCGCGATCTGGCCACCCTCCTCGTCCCAGCAGCTCTCGGCGAGGGCCGCTGGCCTGGAACGGACGACCTTCTCCGCCCGGGCGCCCTCGGCTTCGTCGAGCGCGAGGTTCGTCAGCCACTCGTCCATCAGCGCGAGGTTCTCGTACGCCCTGGAGACGGAGCGCGGCCGCCGCAGGAGGATGTAGTTGTCGGCGTGGCCGTTGTCCCGGACCAGCCTCTCACGCATCACGAACGAGTAGTAGCTGGTGTGGAAGTCTCCCGTCGGATCGGTGTAGGTGCGCTCGTCGATGATCGGCGTGATCGCCAGGCCGCCCGCACCGCTGGTGATCCGGCCGGTTTCGTACGCCGCTCGAACCGCGGCAGGGTCGGCCTCGGCTCGTTCCGCACGCCGCTCGAAGTCGACGTTCCACCCGCCGACGTTCTCGTTGACATCGAGGAATAGATCGGTGGAGACGAGGCCGGCGTTCAGCGCCTCGAGACCGTACTGGACGCCGACATTGTCGAGCGGAGCCCGGCCGAACTCGATCGCGGGGTCGGGCTGCACGTCCTCGTAGTGCTTCGTGCCGAAGACGTTGCGCATTCCATCGAAGACGGAGCAGCGGACGCCGGCGGGATTGGCGGCCGCGTCGTACCGGGCCTCGACCGGTATCACCTCGGGGCAGTCGCCGGGGGACGCGCGGTTCGGCCGTCCGCCCAGCGAGCGGTCGCAGGTGGCCCAGACGGCCCATCCGCCGACGGCGCTCTTGGTCTGCTCGTCGAGCTCCCGCGAGTTGAGGAAGTCCCGCAGCGGCAGACAGTCGGAGCTGTCGATGAGATAGCTGACGGCGTCGGGGAAGGTGGCGGTCGGCATGATGCCGTCGAGGATACCGGGGTACGCCCCGGCGATCAGGAGCTGCTGCATCGCTCCGCCCGAACCGCCCCAGCCGATGGTGTGGACGGGGGGGCCGTACGTCTCGGCGAAGCGCTCCTTCACCATCATCGTGGTCTCCGCCGAGAGCGGATCGTTGCAGCCGCCCTGGGCGTTGACGTTGAGCGTCGAGGAGGCGACGGCGTAGCCGCGCGAAAGCAGATCGTCCCGGAGCACACCGCCGGTCGATGTGCCCTGGAAGAAGCCGGCCTCGCAGCCGCCACCGAAGGTGTAGACCAGCCGGCCGTTCCAGCCTGAGGCGGGAGCCCACGGGTCGGGGTCCGGGTTCGCGGGATCGACGAGCATCGCCGTCTGATAGATCGCCCGATTGATCGTACCGGTTTCGAGCCGCACGACGAGCGGGACGGTGGCGCCCGACCCCGTCTCCACCTGAGCGGCGTTCGCGGGCGGGCTCGCTGGATCGGCCAGCGGCTGGAAATCGGCGCCTTCACCGGATGGCAGGTAGAGGTAGTCCACGCGGGTGGCGTAGCCGCAGCCGTCGCCGGCCGCCGGTCCCTCGATGAATTCGCCGTTTCCGATCGCGAAGCGGCGCGCGGACCCGTCGTCATCGGGCTGAAGCTGATCCAGACAGAAGTACGGCTCGAGCTGCTCGCCGGAGAAGATGGGGCCGATGAGCGGATAGTTCGTCACCGTGAGCGAACCGGCCTCCGATCCATCGATGCTGGCGACCACCTCATTGGTTCCCTCCCTGAGCCCCGTCACAATCCCGAGCAGCGCGTGGGTGGAACGTCCAAATGGGTCGGCGGGTGCCGCCCGGAAGTCCGCGGCCGGGGTGCCGTTCACGCTGACTGCGATGCGTTCGAGATCGATTTCCGCTGGCGCGCTGACGCGAATCAGCGCGTCGCCGCCGCTGATATACGCCGGCTGGGTAGGCACGGTCTCGATCGTCAGACCCGCTCCGCCGTCGGCGTCGCCGAGCCCGGAAGCACACCCCGCAGCGACGAGCAGGCTCGCCACTGTGAGGACCCGAGGGAGTTTGTGATTCCGCAGAAAGTTAGACTCCGTCATCCGCTTCTCTCCGAGCTCGTGGTGATCGCGCAAGCGAGGTGGGGTAGATCTGCACGAGAGATCTTTCAGGTGGTGCGTTCCGATGTTCAGGCCGAGGCGCTGGCGCCGAGGCCGGATCGAGCCTCGTCGCTCGAGGCACCAGGAGGCGCCGGCAGGATCAGCGTGAAGGTCGAGCCCTCGCCCTCCGCACTCTCGACGATGATGTCGCCGCCCATCAGCCTCGCGAGCTCCCGGCTGATCGCGAGGCCGAGCCCCGCTCCCTCGTGGGGGCGCCGATAACCGCTGTCGCCCTGAACGAAGCGGTCGAAAATCAGCTCCTGCTTGTCGACCGAAATGCCAGGGCCGGTATCGGAGACGGTGATCCGCACCTCGGCTCCCTCCGCCGCATCCTCGCCATCGTTCGGCGACGGCGTCTGGCAGCCGATCGTCACCCGACCTCCGGCCGGCGTGAACTTCACTGCATTGCCGACGAGGTTCAGCACGATCTGCTCGACGCGGCCAGGGTCACCGGAATAGAGGGTATGGCCGTCGAGGTCCGTCGTCGTGCCAACTTCCACACGTTTGCGGGCCGCGAGGGGCTCGGTCATCGAGATCGTGGTGCGGACGACATCCTCGACGACTCCGGCCGAAATATCCACCTGGAGTCGGCCCGCCTCGATCTTGGCGAGGTCCAACACGTCGTCGATCAGTCGGGTCAGACGGGCGCTGCTCTCGCGGATCCTCTCGAGCTGCTGCGTCTGCTTGACGGTAGGTGGCTCGGGAATCCCCATGAGAAGCAGGTCGGTGTAGCCGATGATCGCGTTGATGGGGGTCCTGATCTCGTGGCTGACGGTGGCGAGGAAGTCGGACTTGGCGCGGCTCGCATCCTCGGCGCTGAGGCGAGCAGACTCCGCCGCGCGCATCAGGGTCAGCAACCTGGCGTTCGCCTCCTCCAGCTCGTCGGCCAGCGTCCGAGCCTGATCGACCTGGAGCTTCAGCTCGGCATCGCCGCGCTGCACCTGTGCGGCCATCGAATTGAACGCTTCCGCGAGCGTGCCGATCTCGTCCGACCGGTCCAGGTCGACGCGGTGGGTATAGTCGCCGGTGGCGATCATCCGCGCAGCGCCGCTGAGGTCCTTCAAAGGTCCGGTGAAGCGCCTGCTCAGCACCCACGCTGCCGCCGCTCCGACGCTGATCAGCAGCAGGAGAAGCGCGATCATCCGCTCGAGAAAGGCGTTGGACCCCGCGAGCACGTCCGCGAGCCGGAGCTCGGCCACGAGATGCCATGGTGTACCGGCGACGGGCGCGACCCGGGCAATGTACTGCTCCCCGCCCGCACGAGCGTACGTCAAGGCTCCACTCGCGAGCTGGATCTCGGGAGCGGCAATGACTTCACCGGTCAGGTCGACCCAGCGTCCGCCCTCCTCGACGAAGTAAACCGACGCATCCCCGCCGATCAGCTCCTCGATCGTGGACGCAGTAGCGGGTGTTCCGAACGGGCGCAGGTGGAGGATGTAACCGACGGTCCGGTCCTGCACGCGGATCGGCACCGCCGCCCCGGTGAACAGCCGGCCCCCGTAGTCGATCCACGGCCCGTAGCCGCCCTCGTCGGGAACGCGGAAGTCGACGCGCTCACCGGCCGCGATCGGCAGCGCAGTGCCGCCGAGCGCGAACCGGACCCGCAACTCCTCGTCGAGGATCTCGACTCGCTCGACGGAGTCCGACGGTGAAGCCAGTTCCTCGAGGACAGCCGTCAGCCGGGCGCTATCGGGGGGTACGTCGCTGAGCAGGAGGGTGCGGACGAGCGGATCGGACGCCGCGGCGGCCAGGAGATCGGCACGCTGCACCACCGAACCCTCGACGAGCTCGGAGAGCTGCAGCGCTATGCGATCGAGCCGCTCGTCACCCGCGACCCGGGCGGAGGCCTCCACCTCACGGTAGGAGATCGCGACGGTGATCGAGAGCAGGGTGACGAGCAGCGCCGTGATGAGCAGAGGAACCTTCTGCTCGAGCGACGTACCCCGTGCGGAAGGGCTAATCTTCGTCTCCTTGTCAGAGGACGCAGCTAGGCGATTCGCCGCGTACCCACGCCTCCAGCATTCGCCACTCCGGATCGTCCTGAGAGTCCCACCGCCTGCCGCCGCCGTGGAAGTGGTCACCGCCGGCGTCGGGATGAAGCGGGTGTGTCAGGAACCGGCTGCGCATCGGAAATCCGGGCTCGATGTATCGCGAGAGGACTCCAAAATTCTGGCGCGATTCCTCCTCGTTCCAGTATGCCCGGCCGTCGGGGATCGAGCGTGCGAAGTTCCTCGCGCCGCCGCTGTGGCAGTTGATGCACTCGGCCTTGCCCGGCCGCTTGTCGACGAAGATGCGCTGAACACACGTCCGGAAGAAGTCGAAGTCGACCGAGGCCACCGAAGCGAGTGTCGTTCCATCGGCTGTGGCCCGCCTGACCCATTCCGCGATCGTCTGCCACTCCGGATCGTCCGTAGACGTCCAGAACTTTCCGCCGACGTGAAAGCTGCTGCCGCCGGCATCGCGCTCCAGCGGCTGGCGCAGGAAACGGCTCTGCTCCGGCGCCCCCGGCGTGACTAGCGATGCGAGAACGGCGTAGTTGCGCCTCGACTGCTCCTCCGTCCAGTAGACGGAGCCGTCCGCCCGGACGTTGAGCGGCTCGAGCGGCATCGGCGTGTGCGACTTGACATGACAGGTGACGCACGCGGAGACGCTCGGCCCGAATCCGCCTCGGTCACGCAGGAGGATCGGCTCCACCCGATCGCGATAGTAGGCGAAGTCGAGCGTATCGAGGACGGTCGGTAGCGGAGCCGCCAGGTGCGCGGCGGCTGCGACGTGGATGGCGGCCGCGGGGCCGATGTCGGCCGACTGTGCCTGCGCCGCCCCGGCCGCCGAGCCGGCCGCGGCGATCGCGAGTGCGACGGAAACGCACCTCCAATCCCGGCACCTCGTGCTCTCCATCGCCTCACCTCGGCAGGGTGGCAGTGTTGTTCCGCTTCGGCGTCTGGCCGACATCGATGCGGGCGATCTCGACCATCCGTTCGCGGTCGATCACCGATACGTCGTTCGATCCCGCATTCGCGGCGTAGACGTAGCGGCTGTCCGGCGTGCTCGTCAGCCAGTCGGGATGGTAGCCGACCTTCACGCCCCCCAGGAATTCGAAGTCCGGCAGGGACCAGGCGTAGACGCGATTGTGGGGTTTGCTCGCAAACCAGAGGGTGCGGCCGTCGTCGGTCACCTCCAGCCCGTGTCCCGGCGAGCCCTGCAGAGCGTCGTTGTCGACCTCGGTGAGCGGGAGCGGCGGAACCGCGATCGATCGAACGAGCTCGCGCATCCGGAAGTCGATGATCCGGAAACCATGGAAACCGGAGGTCTGAACGAAGATGTGCTTGGTCGAGCCGTCCGGATTGGTCTCGAAGGCCATCGGCCGGACGCCGGCGTCCTCGAGCGGCCCGAGCCCCAACTCGGGCTCGAACTCGTACGACCAGACGGGCGAGTCCGTCCGCGTATCGATCACCGTCAGCATCCGTGCGCCGATGCTGCCGGCGACCACGTGCCGGCCGTCGGGCGTCATGAAGGTGTTGTGGATGCCTCCCTCCATCGAGATCGACCGAAGGAGGCGCCCCTCGCGTGTGTCGACGACGTCCACGGCCGGATCCCCGCTCATTATTCCTATGTAAACCTTCGAGCCGTCGGGCGTGATGCTGATGTTGTGCGGCCCGCCCGACAGAGGAACCTGTTTCGTCACCTTCCAGGTCCGCGTGGAGACGAAGTCCAGCGTGCGATCGTGTTCGTTGCTGACGTAGATGAAGTCGCCACTCGGATGCGCTGTGACGCCGTGCGGAATGGGGATGCCCTCGATGATCTCACTCACGCGGTTGGTCGCCGCGTCGATCACGTGGACCTGATCACCCGCCGCGTTCGTCTGCAGGATGACCACCCGCCCCTGCTGGGCGTCGATGCTGAGCGGGAACGCCAGGGCAACGGCCGTCAGGATTGTGGTTGGACGGAGGAGCTTGTTCATCATTCCCGGAGTAGCGGGGTGAGACGTCAGGAATGGCTTTCGAGCCGGCGCGGAAAGGCCCGTTGCACCGCACAGTACGAGAGCTTGGTGTGACTACGAACCTCTTCGCAGGTGGGGAACGGGCTCCGAATCCCCCGGGACCGCTCGATACGAACCGTCGCGCGTCGGTGCGCGGCGCGAGGTTCCGAATGGCACAACCCGCAACGCCGTCACGTCACAGCGGGTGTCTCCGGAGGTGGATAGACGTGGAATACACGGTAAGCGAAAGCACGACGGAAGTCGAGAAGCACGGATGGAGGGATCGCCCGTCGGCACAACACCTTCAACGAAGCTCAGGCCGCCGGCGGGGGTATCGCCGGTCCGATGTGCGATTCGACTTCCAGGACCAGGTCGGCTGGGTCCAGCGGCTTCGAGAGGAGCCGGTCAAACCCGGGGACGGGGGCGGTCTCTTCGTCGAAGTGCGCTGAGACACCCCAGATCGACATCCGCGCAGTCTGGTGGTCCGTCCTGAGGTACTGGAGCGCGTGCCACCCGTCCATGACCGGCATCCGGATATCCAGAAGGATCAGTCGCGGCAGGTACTTGCGGGCCATGTGAACGCCCTCCGCGCCGTGCTTGGCCGTCAGGACAGTGTAGCCACGTGCCTCGAGGGCATCCCGGTATATGTCCCGCGTGGATTCGTCGTCTTCCACAATGAGGATCAAGGTCGCCATCGGTCGGGGTTCGCTGTGTAAAGCAGGCACGGCAATTTCGGCCGAACCCATAGCAAAGTTCAGGCCTCGCAACGGGTTGGTGACCCGGTAGATGCAGGAGAGCGGTTGATCCCGCTGCTTGCTCGTCGCATCTTCTTCGTGATCCGCGGAAGGTCACCTGATGTGCTTGAACCGAGACGCGGGGTACGCTCAAGGCCGGTTCGCGCCCCAGTTCATGCCAGCAGGATTACAAGGACGACTACGATACTCCACCCGCTTACGTCGCCATCCAGGGACTACTGCAGCAGGGAATGGGGAAGGGGAGTTTGCGAAGTGTCAGACCCGGATCAGGCGCCTCGAAGAGATGGGCTTTGAGCTGCGACGACCGGAAACCGACTACCTCCGCGACGGCATTTATGAGCTTCGGGCGACACACCGACGCATGCCTTATCGCATTCTTTACTTCTTCCATGATCAGAAGGCCGCGGTGCTGAGCAATCTGATCACGAAAGAGGGGAAGGACCCAGACTCCGAGATCGATCGTTCGAGCCTCCATAAATTGAAGTTCGAGGCCGACCCCGAGACGCACACGTTCCGCATCTGAACCAAGAGGAGGGGCCATGCAGGAAAAGCCGACGTCCAATGCGCTCGAGCTGCTCGATCGCCTGATCGGAGATGACGCCGATCTGCGCGCCATGATCGAGGAGGAGCGCGTGAATGCGCAGGTTGCACGTGATATCTACGATCTCCGGACGAGCCGGGGCCTATCGCAGAAGCAGTTCGCGGATCTTGTCGGCACCCGGCAGTCAGCGATCGCACGGCTAGAGGATGCGGACTACGAGGGACACTCCTTACGTATGTTGCGGAGGATCGCAGCCGCCTTGGGTGCTCACCTCAGTGTGCACCTCGTGGCGGATGAGGCCCTCTCGCGGCACAGGTAGCCGCGGGGGCGGCAATGCAATCTTCGCACAACCATTCGGGCTTTGGTGTACAGCGGCCCGCTCTCAGACGGTCAGGAATCAGCCGGGGCAGCCCTCCCTTACACACACTCACCTCCTACTCCAGCATTACCGTAACGGGAATCGTATCGGCTGCCATCTTCGTCCGGGCGATGAGAACCGTTTCACCCGACTCAAGTGGACGCAGGACGCGAGTAAAGGCGGCGGTTGAGCCACCGCACATGCAGCCACGAATCTCCACGATCGTCGGATCAAGAGCCAGTACTTCGGGGGAGAAAGGGCCCGAGCGACCCAGCTCCTCCGTGACTCGCGTGCGTATCCAAACCTCTTGGTGACTGTTCAATTCCAACCCGGTGAGCGGCTCCCAATCTCCATTGAAAAACCCGACAGCAAAGTTATAGATCGGGACAGTGACTGCCGATTGCGCTCCGAGTGCATCCACGGTGATCAAGACCCCGTCAACCGCCCGTAGTGCGGCCACCCGACCCGTTTGATCGATCGTCGCCACCGGCGGGTCATGTACTATCCCTGCCGCTATGGGCCTTATGTCCCAGACAATGGGGTAGTCCGGCACTTCCTCCCCGGCATGATCGAAAACGGTAGCGGTGAAGTCGACTTCCTCGCCCACCTCAAATGCATATCCTCCCGGCTCAATGACGATTCGAGCCGGTAGAGGGAAGCTCTCAGCGTAGAGTGTTTGGAGCAGCGTGCTTCCCCCCGGCAACACCGCTTTGACCACCAATTCCTGCCGTCCAAATGTTGGCGCCAGAGTCCATACTGTCGCAGCTCTACCCTCAGCGTCCGTAATCGATTGGGCGGCTCCAACGATACTTCCGGCCGTGAGAGGCTCCCATGCAATCGGAAGCCCGACAATCGGCTGACCCAGCTCATCCTGAACCCAGATAACCATTGAGTCCGGAAGGGCTTCCCCAAGGAGTCCGCTCTGGGAGTCGCCGGAGGTGCGAACGATGAGCAAATTGTCCGGATCGAAGTCTGGTCCCGTAGCATCCTGACAACCGGCAAATGCCAGCAGCCCGAGGAGCGCGATGAAATGGAGTGGGTCAAGCGCCCGGTGAAAGATGTTCCAGTTCCCGAATCTCGCGTGGTTCACAACCGCTCATGTCATTTGGATATATGAAGTTACGACCTTGTAGAATAGTCAATGCGTTGCAGCGAGTCAACGCCAATTACGGCCGATTATGGATGCACCGCCTTCGCCAACCGATGTATCGCAGGTGAGGTGGCCGCTCGATGGGAGACATCCATAGCGTGTGATTATGTCGCCGCCGACCGCTCGGCAATGCTTCTTCTGCGCCTCGGCCGGGCAAGCTCAGATGCGGTCACCCGAACGACTTACGCCGACGTCGATCCCGCCAGAGGTAGGAAGCCTGGAAAGAAGGACGCGACTCGAAACGTCACCTGATGTGCTTGAACATCATATCGACCACCTCGTCGTACATCGCCTCCGCCTCGTCACCGCCGGCGCGAATCGCGGAGGAGCCGCAGTGCTTCAGGTGATTGCGGACCAGCTCGCGGCCGACGCTGCGGAGCGCCTGGTGAACCGACGAGACCTGGGTGAGGATGTCGGCGCAGTAGCGGTCCTCCTCGACCATCCTCTGGAGGCCCCGGACCTGTCCCTCGATGCGGCGGAGGCGCTTCAGGTTGCGCGCCTTGATGTCCGGGTCGACGCCGACGGCGTGGCGGTCGGCCAACTCGTCGGACGACGTGGCGCAGCCGACGGGGTATTCGGCGGATGAGGCTTCCGAATCGGTTTTCATCTGGTGATTGCAGGTGGAATTCGGACCGTGTCACGCGAGCCGCAGCCGCCTCAGCCTGAGGCTGTTGCTCACGACGCTGACCGAGCTGAACGCCATGGCGGCGCTCGCCAGGATAGGGCTGAGCAGGATGCCGTAGAAGGGGTAGAGCGCGCCGGCGGCGACGGGGATGCCGATTGTGTTGTAGACGAAGGCCCAGAAGAGGTTCTGCTTCATCGTCCGGAGCGTCCGCCGCGAGAGATGGATGGCGTTCGCGACGCCGCGGAGGTCGCCGCGCATGAGGACGACATCTCCGGCCTCGGCGGCGATGTCGGTGCCGGTGCCCATGGCGATACCGACGTCGGCGCGGGCGAGCGCGGGGGCGTCGTTGATCCCGTCGCCGACCATCGCGACGACCTCGCCCTCGGCCTGGAGCCGTTCGATCTCCGCGACCTTCCCCTCGGGAAGGACCTCGGCGACGACGCGGTCGATCCCCGCCTCCCGCGCGACGGCGTCGGCGGTTCGGCGGTTGTCGCCGGTGAGCATGACGACCTTCAACCCCATCTCGTGGAGCCGGACGACCGCCTCCCGCGAGGTTGGCTTGACGGGATCGGCCACCGCGATGACCGCCGCAAGCTCTCCGTCGATCGCGACGAACATCGGTGTGCGCCCCAGCTCCGCGAGGCGCTCCGTCTCGCCGCGGAGCGGTTCGACGTCGATCGCGTAGTCGGCCATCAGCTTTTCGTTGCCGACCACGACGGCAGAGCCGTCGACTACACCGACGGCGCCACGTCCCGTCACCGATTCGAAGCTCTCTGCCTCCGGGCGCGCGACCCCGAGCTCCTCGACGTATCGGACGATCGCCTCGCCGAGGGGGTGCTCCGAGGAGGCCTCGAGGGAGGCCACCAACGCCAGCATGCGCTCCTCGTCGACACCGCTACCCGGCGCGACGGCGATGTCCGTGACCGCGGGTTGACCCTCGGTGACGGTGCCCGTCTTGTCGAGCACGACCGTCGTAACATCCTTCGCCCGCTGCAGCGCCTCACCGCCCTTGATGAGGATTCCGGCCTCTGCGCCCTTCCCGGTCGAGACCATCACCGCGGTCGGCACCGCCAGACCCATGGCACACGGGCAGGCGATGATGAGCACCGCAACAGCCGCGGCGAAGGCACGGACCAGGGGCGCCGCGTCGGCGGCCACGAACCAGACTGCGAAGGTCGCGATCGCCAGCGACATCACGACCGGGACGAAGACACCCGTGACCCGATCGACGAGTCGCTGGATCGGCGCGCGCGAGCCCTGCGCGTCGCGCATGAGCCTGACGATCCGCGCGAGCATGCTGTCGGCACCGAGGTTCGTCGCGCGGTAGCGGAACGCGCCGGTCCGGTTGATCGTTCCGCCGATCACCGGATCGCCCTCCTGCTTCTCCACCGGCAGGCTCTCGCCGGTGAGCATCGACTCGTCCACGGCGGAGGCGCCCGACACGATCTCTCCGTCCACGGGGACGCGCTCTCCGGGGCGGACGAGAACGACGTCGCCAGTGACCAGTTCTTCTATCGGAAGCTCGAGCTCCTCCTCGCCGCGGAGGACCCGAGCCGTCTTCGGCTGAAGGTCGACGAGCTGTCTGAGGGCCCGCGACGTCTGCCGCTTCGCCCTCGCCTCGAACATGTTCCCGACCAGGATGAGCCCGACGATGAACAGGACCGCCTCGTAGTAGACGTCCGCGTTCACGCCTCGGCTAATGAAGAAGTCGGGGAAGAAGGTGGCGATCACCGAAAAGAGGAACGCGGCGCCGGTACCGACGGCCACCAGCGTGTTCATATCGGCGGCGTGGTGACGGAACGCGGCCCAGGCGCGCGTATAGAAGTGCCGCCCCGCCCACCCCATAACCAGCACGGTGAGCAGGCAGAGGGTGTAGACGAGGATCTGCGGGTCGATCCGGTAGAGCCAGGGGAATACGCTCTGCACCGCCGGATCTATCACCCGATGGCTCCAGCGGAGGAAGGGATCGGCTGCCTCGTGGGTTCCTCCCATCGCCGCGGCAGACGCGCTCATCACGGGCATCGAGATGATCATCCCGATCGCCGCGGCGATCAGGCTGACCACCGCCTTGATGCGCAGCGCGCGGAACTCCTCTTCCTGCGCCCGGTCCTGCGCCTCCTGCTCGGCGAACGCGGTCTGATCGGGGCTGGCGAGCTCCGCCCCGTATCCCGTCTCCTCGATCACGGAGACGAGCGCCGCCGGCCGCACGACGTCCGCATCGTACGAGACCACGGCATTGTTGAGCATGAGATTGACGGACGCGTCCCGGACGCCGGGTGTCTTGGAAAGCGCCCGCTGCACGCGGGAGCTGCACGCGGCGCACGTCATCCCCGACACGGGAATCGTCACCTTGTCGCTGCCGACCACCGCACCATCGGCTCGCGACGGAGTCCCCGCGACCCCGACCTCCCGGCCCGCATCCACGTTCGTCGCCATCCTACGCCTCCTCCACTTCGAGCTTGCCGCGCAGCATGCTCATCCCGCACATGAAATCGAATGTGCCGGCCTTCTCGGGGGTGAACTCGACGGCGGTTTTCTCGAACGCGGGAAGGAACTTCCTGATCCCGAAATCGGGAAAGACCACCTCCTCGGAGCAGCTCGACGTCTCCTGGCGATCGAACACCATCCGTACGCGGGTCCCCCGTTTCACGCGGATCCGCGCCGGATCGTAGCCACCCTGAACCTGCACCAGGATCTCCTGTACCCCGCTACTCGCGGTCGACGCGACCGCGGAGCCTCCGCCAGCGAAGAAGAAGTACCAGTTCACCCACACGATCGCGGCCGCGGCACCCAGCAGGACGAACATTTCACTCGGGTTCATGGGGCCTCCTCGAAATCCGTCGATCCGAACCATGCTCACGAGCAGGCAATCTATATACCCCCCACCCCTATGTCAAGTAACGGCTGACGCGTGCCGCGGACGAGCCGTTGATCGCCCGTGCATCACCGATCACCCGCCGAGGCGTCGCGAAGACCAGTGGATCGCCGCGATGCGCCAGCCGTCGTCGGTGCGATTGAGGATGATGAGCTCGGCGCCCTGGGAGCTGATGGGTCGGCCGTCCACCTCACCGCGGGCCAGGCTTTCGGAGATCGCCCAACCGGTGTCGCCCTCGATCATCACCTGGCGCACCGCCCGCTCCGGCCGGACAGCGGCCGCGTAATCGATGTCGGCCTGAAGATGGTGGCTGCGATATTCCTCGCGGCTCTCGATTCCGCCGGCTTCGAGGATCGTGGCATTCGGGAGCAGGAGCTCGAGCGCGGTGATGCTGTCGCCTGCCTCCAGGGCGGCATGGAAGCGATCGACGGCGGCGGTGACCGCCGCGTGGTCACCGGGCGTTGCGCCGACCTCCTCAGCTCCGGCATCCAAATCGGGAGAGCCGTCGGCGGCAGGATCGCTCGAGCCGCCGGGTCCGCAGGCGCCGGCGGCGGCCCAGAGCAGGGCCGCGCCGAGGAGGCGGGTTGACGAAATCGGCTTCATGGGTGGTCGAATGGTTCGAGTGATCCGGCACGGCCGGCTAGTGCTGGTGCGCCGGTGCCGTCGGTTCGACGTCCGGCGCAGGCTCGGCGGAGCCGTCCAGCATCTCCCGCATCGATTCGAAATGGGCCTGGACTTCCCCGTCGGTCCAGCGCTCGAGCAGAGCGGGATCGGAGCGTATTGCCTCGAGCACGGCCGGGTCCTCGAGGATTTGCAGGATCGTCTCCATCGCGCCTCTCATTTCGTGCTCCATCCCGCCGGCTCCGGGGATACCGGCTGTGGGGCTGGCGTCCGCGGGTGCCTGGTGGTCCGCGTGCGACGCGGCGGGCCCATGCTCCATGGTGGCCATGCTCGCGCCCCGCTCGACGGTTGGCGTCGGGAGCGCAGCGAGGAATCCAACCGCGGCCCCGCCCTGGTTCTGGATCCCCATACCCACGGCCATGCTGCGCCACTCCTCGACCGAAGTGACGTAGGAGCTGTCATCCCGGAAGAGATCGACGGCCCGCATGATCTCCGCACGTTTGCGATCGCGCGGCACCTGCGGAGACGCGAGAATATCGGAGACGACGTCGTGCATCATGTGGAGATTGTCGAAGATTATCGCGATCTCGGGATAGCGGGCGGTGAAGAGTGGCGCCACGGCGGCTGTCATCGGCATGAGATACGGCGTCGACTCCGGGGGGCTCTGCAGGAGCTGCCAGAACCGCGCGACGGTCGCCTGGGCCAGCGACTGCCGTTCGTCCGGATTCTGCCCGGCGATCAGCGGCTCGTAGAGGCCGACCTGCAGCCAGTGGTACCCCCAGATGAGCCCGTTGAAGCGCGGGAACTCGTGTCGAAATGCCAGTGAGTAGTACTGCCCGTCCATCAGCTCCATCGACTTGGGACGGCTGCTGAACGCGATGTCCGGGCGGCTCTTGTAGTATTCGAGAATTTCGGCGATCCGGGCATCCTTCTCCTCGAGCGGAATGCGAACGTCGGCCCAGACGTCGTACGTCTGACGGTGGAGGACGTGCGCCCAGTCGAACATCCGCTCCGCCTCGGGGACCAGCTTCGCGTACTGCGGCATCACAGCCGCCTCGGCCAGGGGCACGTGGGGCGGGTTGATCAGCACCTCACGCGTGAGGTGATCGAAGATGCGGCGCTCCAGCAGGTCGGCGTCTGCCTGCGGCCGAGTCAGGAGCGTCTCGTACAGGATCGCATGGCCGTAATCGAACGCGTTGAAGAGCCGGTCCGCAAAGGCGAAACGCTGCCGAAACTCCCAGTTGTGGGAGGCCGGCAGATAGGTCTGCTCGTAGACCGTCGACCATTGAGCGTGGGCGGGCACGGGCGTGGCCAGGAGCACCGGCAGGGCGGTACAGGCCGCGATCGTGGCGCCGGATACGAACTTGATCACGGGGTCTCCTCTTTTTGGTTGCCAGTTACCAGTCAAGTCCTTCTCGTCCCCCATCATCGAACCCCGGGAATCAGCCGCCGCACTCCCAGGTGTAGCGCGCTACCCACTGTGATGAACCAGGATGGATGCCCGGTGAGGCGACGCCCCAGTCCGGCGTCCACGGCGAGGTACGGGTTCACCTGGTAGCGAAAACCCCCGCCCGCATTCCACGCGAGATCGGCGCCGTCCGGTAGCGGCTGGTCCGCATAGACTTCCGCGATCAACAGGACCGAGTTCAGCGGGAAGGGTCGGTCGACGGCGAGACCCGCGAGCCAACGCGAATCCTCGTGTCCGGCCGAAGGCTCGTCGCCGGGTTCTGATTCAGGCCTGTCCGCGAATGCATAACGTGCATTCACATGGACCCGGCCGAAGCCGAAGCTGCGGGTTACGATACCCGCGACAGCCGGAATGACGCGATCCGGACCCAGCGCGCCGACGGGGAGGGAAAGGTCGCCCCTCACCGCGAGCGCGGGCAGCGTCCGCGTCTCGGTGTTCAGGTTGTGGAAGAGGGAGATCTCGGCCCCTTCCAGCCCGGAAGCCGCTCCGTCACCTTCCGCGAACCTGAGCGGAAGTCCCACCTCGAGGTTCGTCCGCGGCAGGATGCCGTACGCCAGCTCCGGATCGATGCTCCAGCTGTAAACGCCGCCATCCCCTCGCTCCAGGCGGACCGGCGCGAGCTTCACCTCGAGGGCGTACCGTTCCGTCGCATGCGCATCCTCGATGCGGACCGGTCGATTGCGATCCGTATTGAAGTAATCGGTCTGAGCGCCAAGACTCGACGGCATGGCGCCGACTGCCGACGCGAACATCAACCCGACCGGCAGTGCGCCGAGGGCTCTTACTATGGTCATCTGCTCTCCACGGGATCCGCGGGTACGGCTCGTTGGCGCCGACCCTCTTCCAGTTCGTGCGGCCGGTCACCCGGAACGTGAAGCTCACGCACGGGTGACTCGCATACACCAAGTGACTGCGAAGATTCGGCCGACGGTTCGCCGGCCGGCGGTCAGACGCGTGGCGGCCTGAGGAGAGACGACACGACGAGGCGCTCGGAGAGGCCAGGAGGAGTCGGGATGGCAGGAACGCCGAGAAGCGCCGGCTCCTCCGCTACGACGCTGAGGCATGGAAGCGGGGCGCCGCCTGAGCACGCCGACGCCCCCTGCGCCACCAGCGGACATTCGGCGGGGGACGATCGTCCCCGCTCCTCGGATGCCTCCGTGGCACCGTGATCATGCCCCGACGCCGCCACATGCGCTGTCGAAGAACCCATGGTGACGTCGCACGTCGGCAACGCCCAGCCGGCTTCGAACTGAAGCAGCAGCAAGGCGATCAGCGCAAGCAGCGCGGACTTTCGGCGGAGTGGGAGTCGCATCCTGACAATATCGCGTCGAACAGGACCGAAGTCATCGCGGCCGCGAGGGCGGAGCCCAACCGGCCCGTCCACCAGGAAGATGGATACCCCCATAGGGTATGTCAAGGCGATGCTGTCGCGCGGGACGCATCGCGCCGACCGGCGGTCTCCAGCGGACCTGACAGTCCGCGGACGCCTCTAAGATGCGGTTGATCCGCCGGTTCAGGCCTCCACGATGCGGTGTTGCTGGCGACGGAGGAGCTGAGCGTTCGCGGCGACGATGATGGTGCTGAGGGACATGAGCACCGCACCGAAGGCTGGGTGCAGCACGATGCCCCAGGGCTGCAGCACCCCGGCGGCCAGCGGGATGGCGACAATGTTGTAGCCTGCTGCCCACCAGAGGTTCTGGACCATCTTGCGGTAGGTCGCCCTGCTCAGCTCGATGATGCGGGCGACGTCACGCGGGTCGCTTCGAACCAGAACGACGTCACCCGCTTCGACGGCCACGTCGGTTCCAGCCCCGATGGCGATGCCGACGTCGGAGGTCAGGAGCGCCGGCGCATCGTTGACGCCGTCGCCGACCATCGCAACGGTCTTCCCCTGAGCCTGGAGCTCCTTGATCTTCTCGGACTTCTGTTCCGGCAGCACCTGGGCGTACACGGTATCGATGCCAAGCTCTCGCGCCACCGCGTCGGCGACCGCCTGCGCATCGCCGGTCAGCATAACGACCTCGATGCCGTTCTCGTGCAGCCTCGCGACCGCCTCGATGGACTCGGGCCGGATCGCATCCGCGACCGCAAAGGAAGCGAGTACGCGGTCTCCTTCGATCAGGTAGATCGTCCCCTGCCCGCGCTCCGCGGCCCGGTCCGACGAACCGCGTAGGGTCTCCGGCAGATCGATGCCGAGCTTCCGCAGCAGGTTGGGCCCTCCGACCTGGAGGTCGCGGGATTCCAGGCGCGCACCGACACCGTACCCCGGGATCGCTTCGAATCCCTGTACCGCTGGCACGGTGATCCCGCGTTCGCGGGCGCTCGCCACGAAGGCAAGTGCGACGGGGTGCTCGGAGTCCTGTTCGACGGCCGCGGCGAGCCGCAGCGCCTCGTCGGCATCCAGAGCTTCGGTGGCGGTGACCTCGACCACCCGGTGCTCGCCGAGGGTAAGGGTCCCCGTCTTGTCGAATACCACGGCGTTCAGGTTGCGCGCCTCCTCGAGACCGCGCCGGTCACGGACGAGCAGGCCGCTTCGCGCCCCGATCGTCGTCGAGATCGCCACGACGAGAGGCACCGCCAGCCCGAGCGCATGGGGGCAGGCGATGACGAGAACGGTGACCATGCGTTCGATCGCGAAGGAGGCCGTCGCTCCGAGCGCGAGCCAGACGCCGACCGTCAGCGCGCCGGCCACGACAGCGATCCAGGTCAGATGAAAGGCGGCGCGATCCGCCAGCGCCTGGGCGCGTGAACGCGACGTCTGGGCCTGCTCCACGAGGCGCATGATGCCGGCGAGTGCCGTCTTCTGACCCGTACCGGTCACCTCGACGCGGAGCGATCCCTGTCCGTTCACGGTACCGGCGATCACCTGGTCGCCCTCCACCTTCTTCACGGGGCGGGACTCGCCGGTGATCATCGCCTCGTTCAACGAGCTTTCGCCCTGGCGCACCACGCCGTCGGCGGGCACGCTCGCTCCGGGCCGTACCAGGAGCAGGTCGCCGTCCACGAGCGACGAGACCGGGACCTCCTCGGTGTGATCGCCTCGAAGCCGGACAGCCGTATCGGGAAGGAGTTTTGCCAGCTCTTTCAGCGCCCCCTGTGCCTGCTGGATCGACTTCATCTCCAGCCAGTGGCCGAGCAGCATGATGGTCACCAGCGTCGCCAGCTCCCACCAGAGTGGCATCCCCGGATAGCCCAGCGTAACCGCGAGGCTGAAGAGGAAGGCGACGGTGATGGCGAGGGAGATGAGCGTCATCATCCCCGGAAGCCGATCCTTCAACTCCCGCAGGGCCCCCTGCAGGAAGACGAGGCCACCGTAGAGGAAGACGACGGTACCGAAGACGGGCGGGATGTAGACCGACCCCGGAAAGACCGGGGCACGGTAGCCGAGCCACTGCTGGAGGAGCTCGCCCCATATGAGCGTGGGGATGGTGAGCGCCAGCGACAGCCAGAACTTCTCGCGGAACATCTCGATGCTGTGGCCTGCGTGCTTGTCGTGATCCCCGTGTTCGCCATGGGCATCATGACCATTGGGGCGAGCGACATTTTTCGAAGGCGGCCGCGGAGGCGCATCCGATCTCGGAACCCCACTGGCCGCGTGTGGGAGCTCCGGGTGCTTCGGGTACCCGGGCTCTACAGGAGGCTCAGGAACGTCGGGATCTTGAGCCCTTGTATCCCCGTGGACGTGATCGTCGGGTGAGTCGCTACTCATGGGGTTCTCTGCGCGCGTGAGGCTCCCGATGCGCGTACGCGGCCATATTCTCGAAGGAGGGTATCTGAAAAGCTCTCAGCGATAATCGAGGAGGAATGAGAACATCAGGATGTTCAGCTCCGGCACCTCCGTCGGGCGAGTCACGCTGTAGCGTCGTCGACAGGCGAGCGGCTTCGCCCCGCAGCTGAGCTCCGGCGCGAGCGACCATCCTCGGATCACCCGCGAGGCTCGCCGTCTGTAGTCGAAGCTTCGGGAGCCATCGTGCCGCCCTCGTCCTCCCAACGCTGCAATGCCTTCGGCAGGGACAGCTCGGTCACTGTGCGCTCGCCCTCCGCGTCACGAATCCGGAAGCGCACTCGATCGCCGGGGCCGATGGAGTCGAGGCCGCACTCACGCAGGGACGCCGAGCGAAGCGTACACGTCGGCGTCCCGTCGTCCGGCCGAATTTCGCCGACCCCCTGCGCCGCGTCGTACCATTCGACTGTTCCGGCAGACCGGCCATCTTCGGCTTCAGGTCGATTCATTCGAGGCTCCTTGTGCTAGAGACTCAGGGCGGCATACACAGCAACGGAACCCGATCGCCGCGAGGAAGTGCAGATCCCTCGCTACGCTCGGGACGACATCTTTGGCGGGTGGCGGGCTGAGAAGAAACCGCGGCCTCCTCCTCAGTCTTCCCTGTCTTCGGGGTCCTCGTCGAAGTAGTCGAGCCGGTCGAGCGGCATCACGACCGCCGAAAGAAGGTTCATCAGGTGCGCCACTACACGTTTCAGGTAGCGATGCGCGAGTGCGCGAGGAACCGGTTGGTCGTCCTCCCAGTTCCCCTGGACGAGCAGCGTGACGCGTTCATCGAAGAATTGCAGGAGCTTGTCACCATTGGCGAGGAGCGACCGGCAACGGGTGTCGTCACGGGTTTCGAACGCCGCGCCCGCGTCGCTGATGAATTGAGAGACCTCCGCAGCCAGGGTCCTCCACTCCTCGGCGTTGGAGATCACGCCGAAATTCGCTCCGTCGATCGCGAGATCGAGGAGGTTCTTCGCGTAGTCCCCGACCCGTTCGATGTCCTTGACGACGGACATGTAGACGAGGACGGCGGGCGTTTCGATGCTGCCGGAGACGCTCACATGCACGAGCAGGTCGCGTCTGATCTCGCGCTCGAGCTGGTTCACCTTGCGATCGGTCGACCGGAGTTCGTCGTTGACGTCCTCGGCCTTCGTATCCCCGAATAGCGCCGCCATCGCCAGGTCGAACTCATGCCGATCGTGGATGAGCATGCCCTGAACCTTGGCCTCGATGCGATCGAGCCGTTCGCTCGACTGGCCGCGCAAGAAGTTGAATAGCATGACAGTTCCCTAACGAATCAGGAATAAGCCGAGCAGCGGGAGCACGATGAAGAGACCGACACCGTATGCAAGTACCAACGCGTGATGCTTCACCGCGACGTCGGCGAGCCGCTCGGCGAGACGGACCGGAATCATCCGGATCGGCTTTACAGGGAAGATGATAGCGAGCGCCGAGATGTTGAAGAGCGTATGCACCAGGGCGATCGTGAGCCCCTCGGGCCGCGCGACGGCCAGCGATGCGAGGAGCGCCGTGATCGTCGTTCCAATGTTCGCACCGACAGTGATCGGGTAAGCGCTCGGCAGCGTGAGCACCCCGGCGGCAACGAGCGGCACCAGTATCGAGGTGGTGATCGACGACGACTGGACCGCAATGGTGATCCCGATACCGACGACGATGCCCAACGCTCCCCCGCCGCGGCCGATCAGCTCGTTGACGACCCGTTCCACGCCACCAGCGACCAGCCGCCGCATATTGCGTGTGATCAGAGAGAGAGCGGCGAAGATCGTCAGCAACCCGAGGACCAGCACGACGAGCGCGATCCCGGGAACGTCGGGCAGGAGGTCCATCACCAGATTGATCGGCAGCCGCACGGCGGCCCGAATCGGGCTACTCGCGGGAGCGCTGGCGTCGAACTCCCTACCCCTCAACAGCTCCGAGAGGTTCTCGGCGAGCCCACTGAGGACGCCGGTGGCGAGCTCGACAGGGAGCAGGATCACGACGGCCAGCAGATTGAAGAAGTCGTGGACCGTCGCGGCCGCGAAGGCCCGGCGGAACTCCTCGGCCCTGCGGATGCTTCCCAGGGAAGCGAGCGTGTTCGTGACCGTGGTGCCGATGTTGGCACCCATGATCATCGGTACGGCCAGGGAGAGTGGCAGCGTCCCCGCGCCTACCATTCCGACGATCGTCGAGGTGGAAACGGAGGAGGACTGCACGAGGACCGTCGCCAGCAGACCAGCGCAGAGACCGGAGATCGGGTTGGAGACGGAGGCGAGCAGTCCCGTCTGAAATCCCTCGCCGAGCCCTGCGATACCGGCTTCCAGAAATCCTACGCCGACGAGGAAGAGATAGAGGAAGAAGAGAACCAGGCCGGCCCGCACGGCCGTCGGAAGGTCGCGCGTCCTCTCCGGCTTCAGCTGCAATTCAGACGGCACTTAGCCGATCATCCTGTCGGAGCGGATCGTCGTGCGGGCGGGCCGAAAGGGCCGACCAGCACGGTCGATGGCTGGAGGCGCGACCAATGTGACGATGTGGTCGCGAACGTTTTGCGCCGCGATGGCGGGGCCAAGCATACGCTGGTCCAGTTAGGTCAGCAAGTGGAGAGAGGCGTGGCTGAAGGGGTCACTCCTCCGCGCTCGGCCCGATCCCCCGGTCTCTCACCCAGAGCGCGAGCCTACTTCCGGGTGCGGCGTCGCCCGCGGCGCGTCGAAGATCGCCGATTCCGTCGAGGTCGTACCAGGGTTCGACGAGTCGCGCAGCGAGCCCAACGCTGCGTGCCTGCGCGATGCTCCTGTCGAGAACCTCGGGGGTCGACCAGGGGACGTCCTCGAAGAGAGCCCGGGCGCTGGGCCAGGCGCTCCGGTCGATGGCGACCAGGTAGTACCCGCCGTCGCTGGTGGGACCGAAGACGACACCGCAGCGGCGGACCAGGGCGAGGGCATCTTCCACGTGCTCTGGCGGAAGGGTCGGGATGTCAGAGCCGATCACGAGGACGGAGCCGAACCCCTGGCCGAAGAGGCGGTCGCACGTTGCCGCCATGCGGGTGCCGAGATCGCCGGCCGACTGGCGGCTCAGCGGAAGGTCGGGAAAGGATTCCGCGAAGTACTCCCGCGCACCAAGCGAGTCGACGTAGTCGATGTGGAGGTCCACACCGAGTCGGCGCAGCATCTGCACGACGTCTACGAGGCACGCCTCGTAGACAGCGGCCGCGTCGGCGGCCGTGAGGTCGGGCTGGAGCCTCGTCTTTACACGACCGGGCTCCGGTGCCTTCGCGAAGACCACGACCGCCTGGCTCATCGTCGCGACGTCTTGGGTCCGTATCTGCGCACGAGCCGCTCCGGAGGGGTGCCGGTGAGAAAGCGCGCGAGGAGCGTGAGGTTTTTCACCGTCCGACGAACGGGGCCGTCGCGCTCCCAACGGCGGGCGGAGACCAGAACCGAGGCCGGAAGCAGGCGTATTCCTGCCGACGAGCGAAGGGCTCGCGCGAGGACCACGTCCTCCATGAGCGGGATCGGCGGATATCCTCCTACCGCTTCGTACGCCGGGCGCCCAACGATGAGCCCCTGATCGCCATACGGCAGGCCGACCGCGCGCGTTCGCAGGTTCGCTCCTCTCTCGATGATCCGGTATGCCATGCCAGGAGAATCGATCCGCAGTCGGAATACGCACGCGGCGGCTGGCGGGTCGTGCGCGAGGCTCGCCAGGAGTTCGACGGCGTCCGTCGAGAGTCGGATGTCCGCGTGCAGGAAGCACAGGAGCGGCGCCCTCGCCGACTCCGCGCCCCTGCGAAGCTGACTCCCCCGGCCTGCTGGACCGTCGATGACGATCGCGCGAGCGGTCCGGGCGATGTCGGTCGTACGATCGCCGCTGCCTCCGTCGACGACGATGACCTCGTGCGAGGCAGGAATAGCGGAGAGATCGGATAGCAGGCGGGGGAGGTGGTCACCCTCGTTCAGCGTCGGGACGATGACGGACAGCCGCGGCTCGACCCCCCCATTCGGCGCGTCGGCGAGGCCGGTCACCATCGGAAGCCGCACCCCGATCGTCCGGGCGCCCCGGCCCCGGCTGCGCGCGCCAAAGCCCGGCGAGGTGCCATCCGCTGTCGGAAAGGTAGATTCAAGCCGCTATTTTCGACCATCGGTTCGATCATCGTCCTGTAACCTACGCTCCTCGGGAACGTTCGGCTCACCCGTGAGCGTTTGGAGAGTACCCTTCCACCATCGGAGCGTGAAACCATGGAGCAAAGCTACTATCGTCCGTCGGACCTACCCCGCTTCGAGGAGATCGGAGAGGAAGCGCCGGAGCTCGCCAAGAAGTTCTTCGACTGGTACGGCGCCGTTTTCGCCGAAGGCGCGCTGACCGTCCGGGAGAAGGCGCTGATCGCCCTGGCGGTTTCGCACGCGGTGCAGTGTCCGTACTGCATCGACGCTTACACGAGCGAATCGCTGAAGAACGGCGCGGACCCCGAGCAGATGACCGAGGCGGTGCACGTGGCGGCGGCGATCCGCGGCGGCGCGTCCCTCGTACACGGTGTGCAGATGAGGAGCCATCTGGCGAAGCTGGGGATGTGAGCGGGCAGTAAGGTGGGGAAGAGACGGGTTGCCAGTTGCCAGTTGCCGGTTTGATCCGTGCGAACCGCGGGCTTCGTCGGGCCACCTCGCGCGCCGAGCGGCTGGATCCCGGCTCGGGATGACGAGGGGGTCTGCCACGCGACGGCCTGGCGCGGAAGCCTCCGGCGCACTTCCCACCCTCGGAGATCCGTCCTACGTTCTACCTGTACTCCAGCAGCCATATCGCTTGCATCAGCGGTCCGATCGGAAGGAATCCGCAAGCAACCAACGAGAGGGAAGATGACGATCTCCCAGGTCCGGTCAATCGCGTTCAGCGCCCTCGTGGGGGTCGCGGCGCTTCAGGTATCGCCGGCTCATGCACAGCCCGCGGGGAACGATGCGATCTCGGCCGACTTTCCGTTCGAGTCGCGCTACGTGGACGTGCTCGGCTCCCGCATGCACTACGTCGATGAGGGCGCGGGAGACGTGATCCTCTTCCTCCACGGCAATCCGACGTCCGCCTACCTCTGGCGCAACATCATCCCGTACGTCACCGAGGAGCACCGCGCCATCGCGGTCGATCTCATCGGCATGGGCCTCTCCGAGAAGCCGGATCTCGCCTATACCTACCAGGACCACTCCCGCTACCTGCGCGCATTCATCACTGCGCTGGAGCTCGAGGACATCACGTTGGTGATCCACGACTGGGGGTCGGTCCTGGGATTCGAGTACGCGATGAACAACGAGGACGATGTAGTGGGCATCGCCTTCATGGAGGCGATCATACCTCCCCGTTTCCCGAGCGACGAGCCGATGGGCGGCGTGCTGGGGCGCTTCAGGGGGCCGGAAGGCGAGGAGCTGGTGCTCGAGCAGAACCTCTTCGTCGAGCAGGTCCTCCCCGGCAGCGTCGTGCGAGGGCTCACGGACGAGGAGATGGACTACTATCGTGCGCCCTACCCCACCGCGGCGTCCCGCCGCCCCACGCTGCAGTGGCCGCGGGAGCTTCCCGCCGCTGGCGAGCCCCCGCGAAACGTCGAGCTCGTGACCGGCATCGGCGAGTGGATGCAGGAGACCGACATCCCGATGCTCCACCTATGGGCTCGTCCGGGGGCGCTCAACAACGAGGACTTCGCCGAGGCGATGGTGGAGCGGGTCGAGAACATCCAATCCACCTTCATCGGAGCGGGACGGCACTACGTGCAGGAGGACCAACCGGAGATGATCGGCAGGGCGATCGCCGACTGGCGCCGGAGGATCGACGAATGAGAATCGGTGCCCGCCGTTCACGATTTGGATGATCGTGGCTGAGTCGATGATCGACAGTACCGAGCTCCCGCTCTTCGCTCGCGCGGAGGGGCACGGCCGGCGAGTCGCCATGATCGCAGGCGGCCGCGAGCATTCGTACCGGGAGCTCATGGATGCCTCCACCACGGTTGCGATGCGGCTGCTGGACGGAGCGAAGGACCTCGATGAGGCGCGGGTGGCTTACCTGGTCGAGCCCGGCTTCGACTACGTAGCAGTCCAGTGGGGGATCTGGCGGGCCGGAGGGATTGCGGTGCCGCTAGCCGTCTCACATCCCCCACCCGAGCTCGAGTACACGATCACGGACTCCGGCGCCTCGATCGTGGTCGTTCAGGAGGCGCTGGCAGAACGCGTCCAACCGATAGCGGCGGCGAAGGATCTGCGGCTGGTCACCACGAAGGAGCTGCTCGCGGCTGGCTCCGTCATCCCGGCGCTGCCACGCCTCGTGCCGGAGCGCCGCGCGATGATCCTGTACACGAGCGGCACGACGAGCCGGCCGAAGGGGGTGGTGAGCACCCACGGCACCATTCGAGCGCAGGTCGAGACGCTCGTCGATGCCTGGGGTTGGAGGGCCGACGACCACATCCTCCTCGTCCTCCCGCTCCACCACGTCCACGGAATCATCAACGTGCTCACATGTGCCCTCTGGACGGGAGCGCGTTGCACGTTACACCCGGGCTTCGACGCGGCCGAGGTGTGGGAGTCGCTCTCGAGCGGAGAGCTGAGCCTCTTCATGGCCGTGCCGACGGTCTACAGCAAGCTGATCGCGGCGTGGGAGGCGGCACCGCCCGAGGAGCGGGAGCGGATGTCGGCGGGAGCACGCGCGCTGCGATTGATGGTCTCGGGCTCGGCGGCGCTTCCCGTCAGCGTGCTCGAACGCTGGCGCTCGATAAGCGGCCACACCCTCCTGGAACGCTACGGGATGACGGAGATCGGGATGGCGCTCTCCAATCCGCTCGCTGGCGAGCGCCGGCCGGGCCATGTAGGACGGCCGCTGCCCGGAGTCGAGATCCGCCTGGTGGACGAATCCGGAGAGCCCCTCGGGCCGGGAGCCGCCGGAGAGATCGAGGTCCGTGGGCCGTCCGTCTTCACCGAATACTGGCGACGGCCGGAGGCGACTCTCGAAGCCTTCCGCGAGGGCTGGTTCCGGACCGGCGACGTGGCGGAGCTGAACGACGGCTACTTCCGGATTCTCGGACGCAGCAGCGTCGACATCCTCAAGACCGGCGGCTACAAGGTCTCCGCGCTCGAGATCGAGGAGGTGCTGCGGACACACCCCGCCATCCTCGAATGCGCCGTCGTCGGTGTCGCGGATGAGGAGTGGGGCGACCGCGTCTGCGCCGCGCTGGTGCTGCGCCCTGGCGAGTCACTCGATCTCACCGAGCTGCGGCAGTGGGCGGGCGCGCGACTGGCTCCCTACAAGGTCCCCCGCGAGGTGCTCGTTACCGTCGAGTTGCCGCGGAACGTAATGGGCAAGGTGACCAAGCCGGAGGTGAAGAAGATGTTCTGAGGGGCGAGGTCGTCACACAGCGCTTCGCCACTTCCTCGTCGACCTTTCGATGAGCGCCAGCTCCTCCACCCTCGAGCTCAGCCGCCAGGTCGAGTCCTACCACCCCGACCTCGAGACCGGCCGACCGCCTACCACTCAGCAATTCATGTCGTCACATCGGAAGATACGAACGGTCGAAAATCGTGGGCCGGTCGAGCCGGGACTGGCGCGCAGCACCCAGGTGATCCTGTATCCCTTCAGCACTTCCACCGGCTCGGAAACATGCGCCCGGCCGATATCCCGGTGTGACGAGCGAGCGACCAGACTGATCAATCCTGCAGTGGAGTTCTGCAGCCGCACGGACTCGTCGGAAAGGGGGTCGACGCGGCCTAAGAGCGTGTCGTAGCCTCCCTCACGGACGAAAACGCGTAAGGGGCGGGTCGTCTCATTCTGTACCATGACCTCAATTCCACCTTCCAGAACCGCTGCCGTGCCCGAATCAAGCTCGCCCGGTTCGTGATTGCGGTTGCCGACGCAGCCAACCACAAAAACGAGACAGACTCCGATCAGGAGTCGTTTGTGAGTCTTTGGCATTGTCCCTCCTGGGATAGCCTTTGGAGCACCGACGTTCGCCGGTTTCCTTCCCGAATGCGTACCGCAACTCATTTGGGATGCTCCTCCGGATGCCAACGGTGGCCACGGTAACATGTCCTTCACGGCGACCGATGAGCCCGTCGGCGCAACAGCACCATCTACTTGTTGCGGCGCAATTTACAAGAGCAGAAACGGTGCCGAGGGTGGAGGTGACTCTTTCGGGTGGCTCCTTTTGGCCAGGACGGGCCGCGAGGAAAGAGTCTGCAGAAGGATTTGCGATCCGGGTTGCCGGCGTCGACTTCGGACCTTCACATCGAGCCGGGTAGATGCGCGCGCCGATCGGCACGACGGAGGGAGGTTCGGCGCGGTCGAGTTGGAAGAGCGGCGTGGGAGCAAGGAAGCGGCCGCAGCATTGGCGGCAGGTGGTGAACAGCGACTCCTGCGGGCACCAGGGATCGTGCAGCCCGCGCGGCACGACCCCGGGCGCCCGACTCAGGGAACTACGTCGACCGTAACCTCGACGTCCGTGTAGAGGCCGCCGTCATCCGTACGGCCGCGGAGTAGATAAGTCCCTGGCTCGCTGAACGTGGCGCGAGTCACCCAGCGTCCGTCGGCTGGCGGCTCCGGGAAGTAGAAGCCGGCCGACCAGGGGGAGTTCGAGTGCGGACGAGTATCCTCCCATATGCTGATCTGGGTGGGATTGAACGTCACTTCCCCCGGCCCTCGGTAATGGAACCAGGAGACGAAGAGGCCGTTGACCTTGCCGGGCACGATCAGGACCGGCCCCCTGCGGACAGCCGCGTCGACGTTCAGGTCCCCTTCCTCAGTGAGGACGGTGGACCGGTACGATCGTCGTCCATCCGGGACACCGTCGTCGGTCGCCCTAACGGCCAGCGTGAGCGGCTCACCGACTCGCACTTGCCGCTGTGCGGGGCCCTCGAGCTCGGCGGTCGGAGGAACGTTCGCGCGCAACGCCGCGTCGGTGAAGCCGGCTCCGAGGCTGCCGTTCTCCGACATGATGACGATGTTGTCGAGAAAGTAATCGACGGAAAGCGACGCATACGCCGTGTAGGTCTCGCCGTTCGCCGTCAGGGTCCAGACCATCTCCTCGTCCCAATCGGCAGGGACGGGGATCTTGAAGATGAAGCGGTTCCGCCGCGGCATGAAGTGCGTCGGCTGACCGCGATCGGCCGGCCCGGGCGAGAACCGGTTGTTCGCTCCGATCGGAATGTTCGGCGCCTCCTCCCAGTTCCGGTTCAGGTATCCGAAGACCAGGTTTCGCGACCCGTCGGGATTCAGCTCCCACCCTTCATAAGCCGGGGTGATGGACTGGCCCCTGGAGTACGTCAGCCCCTGAGCGACGATCTCCTGCGGCAGGAGGGCGACCACCGCTGCGAGCAGCAGGTACGCGCCTCCCACCCGGTATCTTCGGGTCGGCCGGTCCCGATTCACGTTCCTTCTAGCGATTCGCTGCATCACCTGTCTCCGCTGCTGGTATTGCGCTCTCGCCGCCATCCAGAGGTCCATCCTCCGGCTGCGGCGGCGGTGGCGGAACGATTGCCAGGCACAGAGGGCATCCGATCATGTAATCCCCCTTCTGCAGACCCAGCTCTTCGACGCGCGACTTCATCTCCTCCGCGAACTGCTCATCGGTGAGCCGGATGCTCTCGCCGAGCTCCAGGAACATGTTGGAGACCGACCGATTCCCGCCGCCCATCCAGTTGCCGGCATAGGCGACATTCGGGTTTGACTCGGAGTTGTTCATGTAGCCGGTGATGTGCAGGATCGTCCCCGCAGGCAGCAGTGGCTGATGGTTCTCGGCGTACTGATACGTGCGCACCCAGCTGTGATCGTACCCGACGCAGCTCAGGGTCTCGGTCCGCGATCCCCAGATCGCTTCCAGGCACATGCGCTCACCCGGAGCATGGAGGTGCGGTTCGAAGGCGAGGATCTTGGTATGGTCGTTCAGGACGGCGTAGGCGTGCAGTTCCTGCCCTGCCTCGTTCGCCCGGATATCCATGTCGACCGTGTTCCCCATGGTCGCGATTCCGGCCGCGCTCGCCTGATACTTCGGCTCGTAGTCTTCCGGATGGAACTGGAAGGCGATCTGGAGCCGTGCGTTCGTATCACGCCCGTTGGAATGCAGGTGCAGCGACTCGGACAGGATCACCGAGCCCGCCCTGAGGAGCCGGCCGGCTTCGGGGTCGAACACGTCCTCGTTCCGGCCGACCTCGTGCACCGGGAACCTGGAGTTGG
>JBBDRR010000133.1:28689-32036 GCA_040905395.1 Gemmatimonadota bacterium | reverse complement strand
TATGTCCGCGTACAGGCCGCCGAGATCCAGATCCATCGCGGCCGGCGCCGTGACGCGGTAATCGACGATTCCCGGAGCTCCGCGCCTCGAATCGGCCCGGACCCGGACGACGTCCCCGGCCCGGGTGACGCTGATGTTGTCACGGATTCCATGGATCGCCTGGATCCGCACCTCGTTGCGCTCCCAGGTGTCGACCACGATCTCGCCGCCCTGTGTGTGCAGGTCGAGACGGGTACCGGCCGCAATCGTTATCGTGGTGTCAGAAAGCTGCGGTCCGGCCAGCAGGAGCGTGAGCAGCGTTGCGCTCAGAGTCATCATCATCGGTTCAGCTCGTCTTGTTCAGATGTCACGGGTAGTCGCGGCCGTCACCATACGGAGGAGGCCGATCTTCATCTGCATGTTCGTCGCGAGGTGCCGGTGCAACCGCTCGTTCGCGGGATCGGCCAGCAGAGCGGCGCGCGAGTCGGCGATCGCAGCGTCGATGATGGCGAGGTTCTCCTCGATCGCCGCCACCGTTTCGGGCTGGAGCTCGGCTCTGATCTGGACGAGGATCTGCTCCAGGTCGGCAACAGCCAACTCGTATGATTCCTCGTCGTACTGCGCGAGCGTCGCCACCGCCTGGGCTTCGGCAGCCGCCTGGTCGACGCCCCTCGTCGGCTGAAGCGGCAGCTGACGCCCGAGGAGAACCCCGACACTGATCGATGCCGCGATAGCCAGCGCCGCCACGACGCCACGTCGCCAGCCGGATCGGCTTTCACGGAGCGGATGGGCGCCGATTCGACGGGTGCCCGTTTCGGCCTCGAGGCGCGCTGCGATCCGCTGCCACAGCTCCGCTGGCGGTTCGATGCTCGACGGCAGTCGCCCGACTTCCGCCTTCAGCCCAGAGTAGCGCTCGTGGAGCCGCCGGCACACCCCACACTCGGCCAGGTGCCGCTCGATCTCCCATCGTTCGGCCGACCCTGTCTCTGCATCCAGATGACGCAGGAGCGTTCGTTCGTCAGGATGCTGTTTCATCTATGGAGCTTCTCCTTCAACAGTTTACGAGCGCGGTGCAGGTGCGCCTGGATCGTTCCCACGGCCGTGCCGGTGATCTCCGCGACTTCGCGGCAGCGGTAGCCGTGGATGTCGTGCAGCACGAGCGCGTGGCGAGCTCTCGGCGGGAGCTCCGCGATCGCCCGCTCGAGGTCGATCCGATCCTCGTGGCCGACGAGCGACTGGGGCTCCGGGTAATCGTCGAGCTCCGGCCGCGGCTCGACCCGACCCCGTCTTCGGGAGTCCGACCGCTGGCGCTCCCGGACGACGTTGAACGCCACCCGGTGCAGCCACGTACCGAACGCCGCGTCGCCCCTGAAGCTTCCGATTCCGGTCCACGCCTTCACGAACACGTCCTGCGTCAGCTCGGTGGCCTGCTGCGAGTCCGCGCTCAGACGTAGGCAGAGCGCGTATACCTGACCCACGTGCGTTCGATAGAGCCCCTCGTAAGCAGCCGTGTCGCCCGCCTGACTCCGACGGACGAGCTCTGCCGTCTCTTCGGGTATCTTCAATGCGGCGGGGTCCGTCGTGATCGAGTGCACGCGACCTTCGAAAGCAGGTTCTCGTGACCTTCCGCTAACTTGGACGAGACGCGGGTCCCTTTTGTTTAGCCGCCCGTGGTAGAAGTAGCTGGCGTCGCGTTACGGGCACCATGCGCTGCTACCGCTGACGTCGGACGACGCCTCGCGTATGGCGGAGCGGGTTCTCGAGCAGATGCTTCGGGATGAGGAGCACGACGAGGAAGAGGAAGAGGGCCGCGCCGTTTCCGAGCAGCAGCACGAGCCAGCTCCCGGTGGCGACGAAGATGAGGGTGGAGACCACAGCCATCACGGAGGCGAAGAGGCCGAGCAGGAGGCGTCGGACGAGGAGGGCTGCGACCCGCTCGGCGTGCAACACGTCACGCGGATGGGCCCGCACGCGCAACTCCTCGCGCTCGGCTCGCCGGACCAGGTCGTGTACGGCGCGGAGGCTGTGCTCGGCTTCGGTGATCAGATCCCGCGCGACCGCCCGCGGCTCCTTCGTGATCGCCTGGAGAAGCTCGCCACGCATTCGCTCGATCACCGGCTTGATCGACTCTATCCCGTTGAATCGTGGATCGTACCTGAAGCCGATCCCCTCGAGGAGCGCAGCGGCGCGAAAGAAATAGACGAGCTCCTCCGGCAGGATCAGCGGCCAGGTGTAGAAGGTGTCTAGAATCTCCTGGACCATCACCTGGATCTGCCGCGGCTCGACGTCCCGAGCTTTCCGCAGGATCGTCATGATCTCCGCGGCGGCGTCTCGGATTTCCGCCCGCGATATCTCCGGGTCGATCATTCCGAGCTCGAACATCCCGTTGATGATCGCATCGACATCGTCGCGCGCCGTCGCGAGCGCCATCCGGAAGACGCGCTCGCGAGTGCTTCGTTGAATCTGCACGACCATTCCGAAATCGAGGAAGACGATCGTGCCGTCGTCCTCGACGAGGATGTTGCCGGGATGAGGATCGGCGTGCAGCGATCCATCGATGAGCATCATCCGGATGTACGCCTCCGACAGACGGCCCATCACTTCGTCGAACGAGAGGATCCCTTCGGCGAACCGCTCCTGCAGTCGGTCGACCTTGGTGCCTTTCACGAACTCGGTCACCAGAACGCGCCTGCGTGTGAACTCCTCGAAGACGCGGGGCGCTCGCACACCCCCGTCCTCGGCGAAATTCCGCCGGAATGCCTCGGTGTTCACTGCCTCCCGCCGGAGATCCATCTCCTCCTCGATGCGCCGTTCGAACTCCCGGACGACGGCGGTGAGCGCGCGGACGTGGTGGTTGGGGAAGAGGATGTTGACGAGGAAGAGCAGACGGAAGGCGATGTCGAGATCGAGAGCGACGATCTCCTCGACGCCGGGCCTGAGGACCTTCACCGCCACCTCCACCTCGCCGTGGCGCGCCCGGTGGACCTGGCCGAGGGAGGCAGCGGCGATCGGAACGCGGTCGAAGCGATCGAACGCCGCTTCGGGCGGGCGCCCCAGCTCCATCGCGAGAACCGCCTCGATCGCCTCGGGCGCGACCGGCGCGACCGCATCCTGCAGACGGCCCACCTCGGAGAGGTACGGCTCCGGCAGGATATCGGAGCGTGAGGAAAAAACCTGCGCCAGTTTGATGTATGTCGGCCCCAGAGCCGCCACGGCATCGACCATCCGACGCGCGCGCTCCCGGTGGGCCTCCGGCCCGAGTGTCCGGGGGCGGCCGAACACCACCCACCGCCGTCGATCCCGCAGGAACGAAAAGACGAACGGCACCAGCTTTCGCAGGACGTACCAGGTGCGGGACATCGGCTATC